>NZ_JBIVZG010000010.1:156437-175766 GCF_044759445.1 Streptomyces sp. NPDC101118
GCGGGCCCGGGGGGGTGGTCCCCCCCCCGTGCCCCCCCAGCCGGGCGGGGGGGCGGCCCCCCCCACCCCCCCCCCCACACCCCCCCCCCCCCCCCGCCCCCCCCCCCGGGCCCCCCCGGGGCCGGGGTGTTCCTCGGGGACTACGCCTCCGGCGCGTCCGGCTCCGTGCCGTCCTCCGGCTCCCCGCCGGCCTCCGGCTTCGGCTTGGGCCGGGTCCGCCCGCTCGACGTGTCGCGCAGGTACGAGGCGTCCCCCGACTCCGTCGCATGACCCACCGCACCGCCGGGCGCCGGGTCGCGCCGCCGCAGGTACCGCTCGAACTCGCGGGCGATGGCGTCGCCCGAGGCCTCCGGCAGGTCGGCCGTGTCCCGGGCCTCCTCCAGCGTCTGGACGTACTCCGCCACCTCGCTGTCCTCGGCGGCCAGTTGGTCCACGCCCAGCTGCCACGCCCGGGCGTCCTCCGGCAGCTCGCCCAGCGGGATGCGGAGGTCGATCAGGTCCTCCAGCCGGTTCAACAGGGCCAGCGTCGCCTTGGGGTTGGGCGGCTGCGACACGTAGTGCGGCACCGCCGCCCACAGCGACACCGCCGGAACTCCCGCGTGCGTACAGGCCTCCTGGAGCACGCCGACGATGCCGGTCGGGCCCTCGTACCGGGTCTCCTCCAGGTCCATCGCGCGCGCCAGGTCGGGATCCGAGGTGACCCCGCTCACCGGCACCGGCCGGGTGTGCGGGGTGTCGCCCAGCAGGGCCCCCAGGATCACGACCATCTCCACGCCCAGCTCATGGGCGAAACCGAGGAGTTCGTTGCAGAACGACCGCCAGCGCATGGACGGTTCGATGCCGCGGACCAGCACCAGGTCCCGCGGTTTGGTCCCGCCCACGCGCACCACGGAGAGCCGCGTCGTGGGCCAGGTGATCTTCCGTACCCCGCCGTCCAGCCAGACCGTGGGACGGTTGACCTGGAAGTCGTAGTAGTCCTCGGCGTCGAGCGCCGCGAACACCTCGCCCTTCCACTCCCGGTCCAGGTGCGCCACCGCACCGGAGGCGGCGTCACCCGCGTCGTTCCAGCCCTCGAACGCGGCCACCATGACCGGGTCGATCAGCTCGGGCACGCCCTCAAGCTCGATCACCCAGGTCTCCTTCCGAAGTTTCCTTGTGTACGGGCATCAGCCTACGGCTTGGAGCTGCCCCGGCCCACAGGCCCGCAACCGCCCCGTTTCACGCCGCTCCCCGCTCCAGCAGCCCCTTCAGGGCCTGTTCGTTGCGCGGGACTTCCTTGCGGGCGTGGGGCCTGACGACGAGCGGGACCAGCACCCTGCCCTTGCCGTGGCCGTGCAGGTCCAGGTCGAGCGTCACCCGTGAGCGGGTGCCGTCGTCGAGGGCCTCGACGGTGCCGTGGAAGTCGGCACGGATCGGCCCCTCGCCGCCGTGCAGGTGCCAACTCCTGGGCGGATCCACCTCGGTGACCTCCATCACCGTCTGGATCTCGCGCTTGCCGATCCGGCGCCTGACCTCCACGCGCTCGCCCACGTGCAGGGGGCCGGAGGCCGGCTTCACGGCGATGGCGCTCTCCTGCCACTCGGTCAGGTGCGACAGGTCGGTGAGGTAGGAGAAGACCTCCTCGGGAGGCCGGGAGACCTCGATGCTTTCCTTGATGGCGGACATGGCCGCCCCCTTCGCATCCCCCCTGGTCGTCCTTTCGTACAAATGATCCCATGGTGGGGCGGGGGCCATCAATGCCGGACGGGGCGGCTTCCTCCCGGAAACCGCCCCGTCACATGTCACACCGCGATGTCACACCCCGTGGCGGAGCATCTCCTCGACGCGACCGCGCACGGCCTCGTCGTCCAGGCCGCGGATCGTCACCGTCGTACGGCGGCGCAGCACGTCGTCGACGGTCTGGGCCCACTCGAAGTCGCGGGCGTAGGCGACCTGCGCCCAGATCTCCGGGCCGTCCTCGTGGATGCGCTCGCCCAGCCCGGGGTTCTCGTTGACCATGCGGGCGATGTCGAAGGCCAGCGAGCCGTAGTGGGTCGCCAGGTGGCGGGCCGTGAGCGGGTCCATCCGCATGCCGGGCTCGCGGTCCACCAGCAGCCGGTGGGCCACCGCGTTGGGGTTGGCGACACCGGGCAGCGGCACCCGGCGCACCAGCGACTTCACCGGCTCCATGTCCTCGGCCAGCGGCCCGCCGGGCAGCTTCGCGAGCTTGTCCATGACCACGCGGCCGATGTGCCGGTACGTGGTCCACTTGCCGCCCGCCACGGACAGCATGCCGCCCTTGCCCTCGGAGACCACGGTCTCGCGCTTGGCCTTCTCGACCCCGCCGGGGCCGCCGGGCAGCACCCGCAGGCCGGCGAAGGCGTAGGTCATCAGCGACCGGTCCAGGTCCGCGTCCTTCACGGAGAAGGCGGCCTCGTCCAGGATCTGCTGGATGTCCTTCTCGGTGGCGCGCACGTCCGCCGGGTCGCCCTCGTACACCTCGTCGGTGGTGCCGAGGAGCAGCTGGTCCTCCCACGGGAGGGCGAACGTGATGCGGTACTTGTCGATCGGGGTGGCCATGGCGGCCTTCCACGGCGACTTGCGCTTCATCACGATGTGCGCGCCCTTGGAGAGCCGGATCGACGGCATGGAGTGCTTGTCCTCCATGCGCCGCAGGTGGTCCACCCACGGGCCGGTGGCGTTGAGCACGACGCGGGCGTCGATGCCGAACTCGGTGCCGTCCAGACGGTCCTTGAGCTCGGCGCCGGAGACCCGGCCCTGCGTCATGCGCAGGCCGGTGACCTCGGCGTGGTTGAGGACGACCGCACCGGACTCGACGGCCGCGCGCACCGTCATGACCGCCACGCGGGAGTCGTTCATCTGGTGGTCGTAGTAGACGGCCACGGCCTTGAGGTTGTCGGTGCGCAGGCCGGGGTTGTCGGCGGCGGCACGGGCGGGGGATATGACCTTGCCCATGCCGTCGCCGAAGGCCGAGAGGGCGGAGTACGCGAACACGCCCGCGCCCAGCTTGGCCGCGCCCACCGGCCCGCCCTTGTAGACGGGCAGGTGGAAGGTGAGCGGGTTGACCAGGTGCGGGGCCACGTCCTTGGCCAGCACCCGGCGCTCGTGGTGGTTCTCGGCGACCAGCTTGACCGCGCCGGTCTGCAGGTAGCGCAGACCGCCGTGGACGAGCTTGGAGGAGGCCGAGGAGGTGGCGCCGGCGAAGTCGCCGGCGTCCACCATGGCGACCCGCAGACCCGTCTGGGCGGCGTGCCAGGCCACCGAGGTGCCCAGGATCCCGCCACCGATGACCAGGAGGTCGTACGTGGCCTTCGCCAGCTGCTCTCTGGTCTCGGCGCGGCTCGCGTTGGCTCCGGCGGTCTGGTGCGTCCCCAGGGCGGGAAGGGTCTGCAGGCTGCTCATCTCTTACTCCTCGTCAGCTCTCAGCGATCGGCGTCGACTCCTGAGCGGGGCTCAGTTGTCCTCGTCCTCGTCGATCCAGCCCATGGTCCGCTCGACGGCCTTGAGCCAGTTCTTGTACTCGCGGTCCCGCTGGTCGGCGGGCATCCGCGGGGTCCACTCGGCGGCCCGGCGCCAGTTCGCGCGCAGCGCGTCGGTGTCGGGCCAGAAGCCGACGGCCAGGCCGGCGGCGTAGGCGGCGCCGAGGCAGGTGGTCTCGGCGACCATCGGGCGCACCACGGGGGCGTCGAGGAAGTCCGAGAGCGTCTGCATCAGCAGGTTGTTGGAGGTCATGCCGCCGTCGACCTTGAGGGCCGACAGCTCGACGCCGGAGTCCTTGGTCATGGCGTCGGTGATCTCGCGGGTCTGCCAGGCGGTGGCCTCCAGCACGGCGCGGGCGATGTGCGCCTTGGTGACGTACCGCGTGAGGCCGGCGATCACACCGCGGGCGTCGGAGCGCCAGTACGGGGCGAAGAGGCCGGAGAACGCGGGCACGAAGTAGGCGCCGCCGTTGTCGTCGACGGAGGAGGCCAGGGTCTCGATCTCGGCCGCGGACTTGATCAGGCCCATCTGGTCGCGCATCCACTGCACCAGCGAGCCGGTGACGGCGATCGAGCCCTCCAGGGCGTAGACCGGCTTCTCGTCGCCGATCTGGTAGCCGACGGTGGTCAGCAGGCCGCTGTAGGAGTTGATGATCTTGTCACCGGTGTTCATGAGCATGAAGGTGCCGGTGCCGTACGTGGACTTGGCCTCGCCCTCGGAGAAGCAGGTCTGGCCGAACAGGGCCGCCTGCTGGTCGCCGAGCGCCGAGGCGACCGGCACGCCCGCCAGGACGCCGTCCCTGACCTCGCCGTAGACCTCGGCGGAGGAGCGGATCTCGGGGAGGACCGCGGCCGGGATGTCGATGGACTGCAGGATGCGCTCGTCCCAGGCCAGCTCGTGCAGGTTCATGAGCAGGGTGCGGGAGGCGTTGGTGACGTCGGTGACGTGCCGGCCGCCGTCGACGCCGCCGGTCAGGTTCCAGATGACCCAGGTGTCCATGGTGCCGAAGAGGATGTCGCCCGCCTCGGCGCGCTCGCGCAGGCCCTCGACGTTGTCGAGCAGCCAGCGGACCTTGGGGCCGGAGAAGTACGAGGCCAGCGGGAGGCCCGTCTCGCGGCGGAAGCGGTCCTGGCCGACGTTGCGGCCGAGCTCCTTGCAGAGGCCGTCGGTGCGGGTGTCCTGCCAGACCAGCGCGTTGTGCACCGGCTCGCCGGTGTTCTTGTCCCACAGGACGGTGGTCTCGCGCTGGTTGGTGATGCCGACGGCCTTGACGTCGGCGGCGGTGATGCCGGCCTTGTCGATGGCGCCCGCGACGACTTCCTGGACGTTGGCCCAGATCTCGGTGGCGTCGTGCTCCACCCAGCCCGGCTTGGGGAAGATCTGCTCGTGCTCCTTCTGGTCGACGGCGACGATGCGGCCGTCGCGGTCGAAGACGATGCAGCGGGAGGACGTGGTGCCCTGGTCGATCGCGGCGATGAACGGGCCGGTGCTCGTGGTCATGGAGTCTGCTCCTGGCAACTCGTGAGAGGGAGGCGAAGGTGGTTCGTGCAGCTCTTGCTGTACAGACGAATCAGACGAACGCGATCTTGTACAGACCGCCGGCGACGGCGGCACCGACGAGCGGGCCGACGACCGGGATCCAGGAGTATCCCCAGTCCGAGCCGCCCTTGTTGGGCAGCGGCAGGAGGGCGTGGACGATACGGGGGCCGAGGTCGCGCACCGGGTTGATGGCGTAGCCGGTCGGGCCGCCGAGCGAGAGGCCGATGCCGACGACCACGAACGACGTGATCAGGACGCCGATGACGCCGAGGCCCTTGCCGTTGTCCTGGAGGCCCTGCGTGAGGATCGCCAGGACCAGCACCGCGGTGCCGATGATCTCGGTGACCAGGTTCTGGACGACGTTGCGGATCTCGGGGCCGGTGGAGAAGACGCCGAGCACCGGGCCGGCCGGCTGGCCGAGATCGGCCTTGAGCTCCGGGTCCGTGAGGTGGGCGCGGAACTGGCCGTAGTAGGTGACCCACATCAGGGCCGCGCCGATCATGGCGCCGAGCAGCTGGCCGGCGAGGTACACGCCGGTGTCGGACCAGTCGCCGCTCTGGATGGCGATGCCGACCGTGACCGCCGGGTTCAGGTGGGCGCCGGAGAGCGGGGCCGACACGTACGCGGCGATCAGCACCGCGAAGCCCCAGCCGAAGGTGATGGCGAGCCAGCCGGCGTTGCGCGCCTTGGAGCTCTTGAGAGTCACGGCGGCGCAGACGCCTCCGCCGAGCAGAGTGAGCAGGGCGGTACCGATGGTCTCGCCGATGAAGATGTCGGAGCTGGACACCCGCGACTCCTTTGCCTACGTCCAGGGGGTTGGCGGAAAGCCGGGTCCCGCCGGCCTTCCGCGCACTCGGTGAGTGCGTTTTCGGCCCTGGCCTTGCCACACCCTAGCGCGTATTGCCGGTAGGTGTTCGACAATGCCGACCGATGAACGGCAGTTTTCCGCCCGTGTGAAGAGCACGTCAAGAGTCGGCGAAGCCAAAGTTCCGGATCGTTACCACGGGGTAAGACGCCCGAAACCGCACAGGTGTACGCAGCACGAAGGGCCGGTGCGTGACGCACCGGCCCTCGTTCGCCCAGGTCGGAAGGGGTGGGGGAGTGGGGTGGCTCAGAACCGCCCCGCGCCGAGGTCCCGCGAGACCGACCGCGCGCAGTCCCGTACCGCGGCGATCAGCTCCGGCCGCACCTCGCCCGCCGGACTGCACACCCGCTCGACCGCGCCGGCCACCGCGATCGCGCCCACCGGCATCCGCCGGCGGTCGTGGATCGGCGCCGCGATCGAGGCGATGCCCTCCCACGTCTCCTCGACGTCGGCCGCCCAGCCGCGGGCCCGCGTCAGGTCCAGCACCTCCTCGAACCCGGCCGGGTCCGTGACCGTACGGGGGGTGAACGCATCCCGCTCAACCTCCAGGGCCTCGCTGTGCGCCACCGGGTCGTACGCCGAGAGCACCTTGCCCAGCGCGGTGGAGTGCAGCGGCTGCATCGCCCCCACCTCCAGCACCTGGCGGCTGTCGTCGGGCCGGAACACGTGGTGCATGATCAGCACCCCCTGCTGGTGCAGCACCCCCACGTAGACGCTCTCCCCGCTCGCGCGGGCCAGGTCGTCCGTCCACACCAGCGCGCGGGCGCGCAGCTCGTGCACGTCGAGGTAGCTGTTGCCCAGCCGCAGCAGTTCCGCGCCCAGCTGGTAGCGGCCCGAGGCCGGATCCTGCTCCACGAAGCCCTCCGCCTGGAGGGTGCGCAGGATGCCGTGGGCGGTGCCCTTGGCGAGCCCCAGCGCGGAGGCCACGTCCGAGAGCCCCAGCCGCCGCTCGCCGCCCGCCAGCAGTCGCAGCATCGCAGCAGCCCTTTCGAGCGACTGGATGTTCCGTGCCATCGGCAGCCTCCTGAAGCCTGCGTACAAATCTGGTTCGACAATGACGAACACTATCGGTCGATGCCGACCTCGTGCACTGTTGGGAAAGTCTGTCAATAGCGCGCCGAACAGGCCAGTCCCGCGCACAGGATGCCGTCCGCTCCGTGGGACGCCCCACCCGGGGGACGAGATACGCGGTTACCCTGACCGCGTACGCCCTTGTCAGAAGGGTGTAAAGCCGACAGCCGTCGCATCCCAGGGAGCTCAACCATGGCCTCGTTGCCGAACCCGCCCGCAGACATCCAGACCCGGGCCGACGCCCTCCGAGAGGCGCTGGCCGCCCGCGTGGTCGTCGCCGACGGCGCCATGGGAACGATGCTCCAGGCGCAGGACCCCTCCCTCGAGGACTTCCAGAACCTCGAAGGCTGCAACGAGATCCTCAACGTCACCCGCCCGGACATCGTCCGCTCGGTCCACGAGGCCTACTTCGCCGCCGGCGTCGACTGCGTCGAGACCAACACCTTCGGCGCCAACCACTCCGCCCTGGCCGAGTACGACATCCCCGAGCGCGTGCACGAGCTGTCGGAGGCCGGCGCCCGCATCGCCCGCGAGACCGCCGACGCCTTCACCGCCTCCACCGGGCAGCAGCGCTGGGTCCTCGGCTCCGTCGGCCCCGGCACCAAGCTCCCCACCCTCGGCCACATCGGGTACGACACCATCCGCGACGCCTACCAGGCCAACGCCGAGGGACTGCTCGCCGGCGGCGCCGACGCCCTGCTCATCGAGACGACCCAGGACCTGCTCCAGACCAAGGCCTCCGTGATCGCGGCCCGGCGCGCCCTCGACGCGCTCGGCGTGAACGTGCCGGTCATCTGTTCCGTGACCGTCGAGACCACGGGCACCATGCTGCTGGGCTCGGAGATCGGCGCCGCGCTGACCTCCCTGGAGCCGCTGGGCATCGACATGATCGGCCTGAACTGCGCCACCGGCCCCGCGGAGATGAGCGAGCACCTGCGCTACCTCGCCCGCAACGCGCGCATCCCGCTGTCCTGCATGCCGAACGCCGGCCTGCCCGTCCTCACCAAGGACGGCGCCCACTACCCGCTGTCCCCGAGCGAGCTGGCCGACGCCCAGGAGTCCTTCGTCCGCGAGTACGGCCTGTCGCTGATCGGCGGCTGCTGCGGCACCACCCCCGAGCACCTGCGCCAGGTCGTCGAGCGCGTCCGCGGCCTCAGCCCCGCCGCCCGCGACCCGCGCCCCGAGCCCGGCGCCTCCTCGCTGTACCAGACCGTCCCGTTCCGCCAGGACACCGCGTACATGGCGATCGGCGAGCGGACGAACGCCAACGGCTCGAAGAAGTTCCGCGAGGCCATGCTGGACGCCCGCTGGGACGACTGCGTCGAGATGGCGCGCGACCAGATCCGCGAGGGCGCGCACATGCTGGACCTGTGCGTGGACTACGTGGGCCGCGACGGCGTCGCCGACATGGCCGAGCTGGCCGGACGCTTCGCCACCGCCTCCACCCTGCCCATCGTCCTCGACTCCACCGAGGTCGCCGTCATCAGGGCCGGCCTGGAGAAGCTGGGCGGCCGGGCCGTGATCAACTCGGTGAACTACGAGGACGGCGACGGCCCGCAGTCCCGCTTCGCGCAGGTCACCCGGCTGGCCCAGGAGCACGGCGCCGCGCTGATCGCCCTGACCATCGACGAGGAGGGCCAGGCCCGCAGCGTCGAGCACAAGGTCGCCATCGCCGAGCGGCTGATCGCCGACCTGACCGGCAACTGGGGCATCAACGAGTCCGACATCCTCATCGACTGCCTCACCTTCACCATCTGCACCGGCCAGGAGGAGTCCCGCGGCGACGGCATCGCCACCATCGAGGCCATCCGCGAGCTCAAGCGCCGCCACCCCGACGTCCAGACCACGCTCGGCCTGTCCAACATCTCCTTCGGCCTCAACCCGGCCGCGCGGATCCTGCTGAACTCGGTCTTCCTCGACGAGTGCGTCAAGGCCGGCCTGGACTCGGCGATCGTGCACGCCTCCAAGATCCTGCCGATCGCCCGCTTCGACGAGGAGCAGGTCACCACCGCCCTCGACCTGATCTACGACCGCCGCGCCGAGGGCTACGACCCCCTCCAGAAGCTCATGGAGCTCTTCGAGGGCGTCAACACCAAGTCCCTCAAGGCCGGCAAGGCCGAGGAGCTCCTGGCCCTGCCGCTGGAGGAGCGCCTCCAGCGGCGGATCATCGACGGCGAGAAGAACGGCCTGGAGGCCGACCTCGACGAGGCCCTGCAGTCCCGCCCGGCCCTCGACATCGTCAACGACACCCTCCTGGAGGGCATGAAGGTCGTCGGCGAGCTGTTCGGCTCCGGCCAGATGCAGCTGCCGTTCGTGCTCCAGTCCGCCGAGGTCATGAAGACCGCGGTGGCCCACCTGGAGCCGCACATGGAGAAGTCGGACGCCGAGGGCAAGGGCACCATCGTCCTCGCCACCGTGCGCGGCGACGTCCACGACATCGGCAAGAACCTCGTCGACATCATCCTCTCCAACAACGGCTACAACGTCGTCAACCTGGGCATCAAGCAGCCCGTCTCGGCGATCCTCGACGCCGCCGAGGAGCACCGGGCCGACGTCATCGGCATGTCCGGCCTGCTCGTGAAGTCCACCGTGATCATGAAGGAGAACCTGGAGGAGCTGAACCAGCGCAAGCTGGCCGCCACCTACCCGGTGATCCTCGGCGGCGCCGCCCTCACCCGCGCGTACGTCGAGCAGGACCTGCACGAGATCTACGAGGGCGAGGTCCGCTACGCCCGCGACGCCTTCGAGGGCCTGCGCCTGATGGACGCCCTCGTCGCGGTCAAGCGGGGCGTCCCCGGCGCCACCCTGCCCGAGCTCAAGCAGCGCCGCGTGCCCAGGCGCGAGACCGCCGTCCTGGAGGTGGACGAGCCCGAGGGCACCGTCCGCTCCGACGTGGCCACCGACAACCCGGTCCCCGAGCCGCCGTTCTGGGGCACCCGGGTGATCAAGGGCATCGGCCTGAAGGACTACGCGTCCTGGCTGGACGAGGGCGCCCTCTTCAAGGGCCAGTGGGGCCTGAAGCAGGCCCGCGCCGGCGGCCCGACGTACGAGGAGCTGGTCGAGACCGAGGGCCGCCCCCGCCTGCGCGGCCTCCTCGACCGCCTGCACACCGACAACCTGCTGGAAGCCGCCGTCGTGTACGGCTACTTCCCCTGCGTCTCCAAGGGCGACGACCTGATCCTGCTGCACGAGGACGGCTCGGAGCGCACCCGCTTCACGTTCCCCCGGCAGCGCCGCGGCCGCCGCCTCTGCCTGGCGGACTTCTTCCGCCCGGAGGAGTCCGGCGAGGTCGACGTCGTGGGCCTGCAGGTGGTCACCGTCGGTTCCCGGATCGGCGAGGAGACCGCCCGGCTGTTCGCCGCGGACGCCTACCGCGAGTACATGGAGCTGCACGGGCTGTCCGTGCAGCTGGCGGAGGCGCTGGCCGAGTACTGGCACGCGCGGGTCCGCGCCGAGCTGGGCTTCGCCGCCGAGGACCCCTCCCGTGTCGAGGACATGTTCGACCTGAAGTACCGCGGAGCCCGCTTCTCCCTGGGCTACGGAGCCTGCCCCGACCTGGAGGACCGCGCCAAGATCGCGGACCTGCTGGAGCCCGAGCGGATCGGCGTCCACCTCTCCGAGGAGTTCCAGCTCCACCCCGAGCAGTCCACCGACGCCATCGTCATCCACCACCCCGAAGCGAAGTACTTCAACGCGCGATAGCCGGACACGACGTACACTTGTCGGTCCCACACAGGCCGGTCGCCTGTTCCTCCGGGCACGCCCGCGGGAAGAGGTGACCGGCCTTCTCGTCCCTTGGAGTCCGTATGACCAGCACGGTTCCCGCCTCCGCCGCCCGGACCGCCGACGGATCGGCCCTCCAGGCGGTGCTGCTCGACATGGACGGCACGCTCGTCGACACCGAGGGCTTCTGGTGGGACGCCGAGGTCGCCGTCTTCGCCGAGCTGGGCCACCGCCTCGACGAGTCCTGGCGGGACATCGTCGTGGGCGGACCCATGAGCCGCAGCGCCGGCTACCTGATCCAGGCCACCGGCGCCGAGATCACCCTGGCCGAGCTGACCGTGCTGCTGAACGAGCGCTTCGAGGCCCGCATCGCCGACCACGTGCCGCTGATGCCGGGCGCCGAGCGGCTGCTGGCCGAGCTGGCGCGCAACAACGTGCCCACCGCCCTGGTCTCCGCCTCGCACCGCCGGGTCATCGACCGGATCATGCTCTCCCTGGGCCCCGAGCGGTTCGCCTTCAGCGTCGCCGGCGACGAGGTCGCCCGTACCAAGCCGCACCCCGACCCGTACCTCACGGCCGCCACGCGGCTGGGCGCCCACCCCTCCCGGTGCGCCGTCATCGAGGACACCGCCACCGGCGTGGCCGCCGCCGAGGCCGCCGGCTGCCGCGTGGTCGCCGTACCGTCCGTCGCGGCCATCGCGCCCGCCCCCGGCCGGACCGTGGTCTCCTCGCTGGAGGACGTCGACCTGGGCTTCCTCCGCTCCCTCATGGCCCGCCTGAACTGACGGCCCTGCCGTCAAGGGATGCGGAGGCCGAAATTCCACGGTCGGTCCGCGAGTTGGCGAGGTGACCTTTGTCACCCGATTTGGTCCTGCTGGGGTGCCCTGAGGGGGTCTGGCCCCTTCCCATGTGTCCGGATTGATCAGCTCCTGAACCGTTTCACCGGGGAGCGGGCCCTACGGAGTGGATACGCACCCATCACAGTGCGATTACACCCCAAGTCCGGCCAGTTCCAGCCAGACCACCCTGGGCCACTATCGTCATCGCGGGCACTTCGCCGCACCCCCTCCGTGGTCCTTCCGCACACACCCCTGTGCCGGACCGCGTGGACCGATCGTCATCACACCGGCCCGATCGTTCCGCCCCGAACGGGCGGCCGCCGCGAAGTGCCCTCACCACAGCTTTGACCAAGTGCCGGTTGAGGGAGATTTTCGAGGATGAACCGCAAGACCCTGGTGCTGACGGCCGCGGCCGCTCTGCTCACCCCCGCGCTCGCCGCGTGCGGCAGTGCGACGGGAGGAGGAGCGGGCGACGGAGCGATCGTCGTCGGCACCACCGACCGGTACGAGGCCGCCGACTACGCGCCCGCACCGCTCGACCCCGCCTACGCCTACGACGCGGGTGCCTGGAACATCCTCCGCCAGACCCTCCAGACACTGATGCACGTCCCGCGCGGCGGCGGCCAGCCGGTCCCCGAGGCCGCCTCCGAGTGCCGCTTCACCGACCAGGGCAACGAGAGCTACCGCTGCACCCTGCGCCCCGGCCTGAAGTTCGCCAACGGCGACGCGCTGACCGCCGAGGACGTGAAGTTCTCCATCGACCGCGTCCTCGGCATCAAGGACGAGAACGGCCCCGTCGGCCTCCTCTCCACGCTCGACACCGTCGAGACCAAGGGCGAGGACCAGGTCGTCTTCCACCTCAAGGCGCCCGACGCGACCTTCCCGTACAAGCTGTCGACCCCGGCCGCGGCCATCGTCAACAGCAAGGACTACGACGCCCGCAGGCTGCGCGAGGGCTTCGAGGTCGACGGCTCCGGCCCGTACACCATGACGGCCGAGGTCAAGGACAACCAGCTGGTCCGCGCGGTCTTCACCAAGAACGAGCACTACCAGGGCGACCTCAAGCCGCAGAACGACAAGGTCGAGCTGCGCACCTTCGAGGACTCCGCCGCCATGGGCCGGGCCCTGGAGGACGGCGACATCCACATGATGTCCCGCACCCTCTCCCCGGACCAGATCGAGCAGATGTCCGCCAGCCCGAAGAAGGGCGTCAAGCTCGTCCCGATGCCCGGCCTGGAGATCCGCTACCTCGCCTTCAACACCGAGGCCAAGCCGGTCGACCAGAAGGCCGTGCGCCAGGCGGTCGCCGCCCTCGTCGACCGCAACGAGCTGATCAACAAGGCGTACGGGAAGTCCGCCCTGCCGCTGTACTCGCTGGTCCCCTCCAGCATCGGCGGCCACGTCAACTCCTTCTACAACAAGTACGGGGACGGCGACACCGCCGCCGCGGCCCGCCTGCTGCGCGACGCCGGCGTGAAGACCCCCGTCAAGCTCACCCTCCACTACACGACCGACCACTACGGCGACGGCACCGCCGTGGAGTTCGAGACCCTCAAGTCCCAGCTGAACGACAGCAAGCTGTTCGACGTGACGGTCCAGGGCACCCCGTGGTCCACGTACCGCCCCGCCCAGAAGAAGGGCGAGTTCGCCGCGTACGGCCTCGGCTGGTTCCCCGACTTCCAGGACGCCGACAACTTCGTCGGCCCCTTCCTGGAGAAGGACAACTTCCTCGGCACCGCGTACGCCAACTCCACGGTCCGCGGCAAGCTCCTGCCCGAGTCGCGGCGCGCCGGCGACCGTACCGACGCCGCCCCGGCCCTCGCCCAGATCCAGGACATCGTCGCCGAGGACGTACCGGTCCTGCCCCTGTGGCAGGCCAAGCAGTACGTCGCCGCCCGCGACGGAATCACCGGCGTGGAGTGGTCCGTCAACTCCATCTCCGACCTTCAGCTGTGGGAGCTCGGCAGCGGCGTCAGCGGCTGACCCACCCCAACGACCGGCAGCGGACGTCGCGGGCCGGAAGACACACAGTCAAGACAGTGAGGCACGTTCCGTGAAACGACGTAACCAGTGGTTGGCGGCCCCGCTCGGAGCGGCGACCGCAGCCGCCCTGCTCAGCGGTTGCGGTGCGCAGGAAGGCGCTTCCGAGGGCGACGGCACGACCGTCGTCATGGGAATCTCCGACGACGTCCAGGCCACGGACCCGGCCTCGGGTTACGACCCGGGCTCCTGGCTGCTGTTCAACAACGTCTTCCAGTCCCTGCTCAGCTTCCCCAAGGGCAGCACCACCCCGCAGCCGGACGCCGCGCAGAACTGCGCCTTCGAGAGCGGCAGCAAGGTCTACCGCTGCACCCTGCGCTCCGGCCTGAAGTTCAGCAACGGCAACGACCTCACCTCCGAGGACGTGAAGTTCTCCTTCGAGCGCACGCTGAAGATCAACGACGAGAACGGCCCCGCCGTCATGCTCGCCTCGATCGACAGCATCGAGACGCCGGACGCCAAGACCGTCGTCTTCAAGCTCAAGACGCCCGACGCGACCTTCCCCAGCAAGATCGCGTCGGGCGCGGGCTCGATCGTCGACCACCGCGAGTACCCGGCGGACAAGCTCCGCACCGACGGCAAGGCCGTCGGCTCGGGCGTCTACTCCCTGGAGTCGTTCGACGACAAGGGCGCCAAGTTCGTGGTCAACAGCGCCTACTCCGGCGAGGCCAAGCCGAAGAACGACGGCATGACCATGAAGTTCTTCCACAACGACCAGGCCGCGCTGAAGGCCGCCCTGGAGAAGGGCGAGGTCGACTTCGCCTTCCGCGGCCTGGCCGCCAAGGACGTCGCCGCGCTCGGCGCCGCCTCCGGCACCGGGCAGATCGACGTCGTCCAGGGCACCGGCGCCGAGGTCGAGCACCTGGTCTTCAACATGGACGACCCGGTCGCCGGCCAGCTCGCCGTCCGCAAGGCCATCGCCTACCTCGTCGACCGCGAGGCCCTCGTCCGCGACGTGTTCCAGGGCACCGCCAGCCCCCTGTACTCGATCGTCCCGTCGGGCATCGCCGCCCACACCACGCCCTTCTTCGACCGCTACGGCGGCAGCCCGCAGGCCGACAAGGCCAAGCAGGTCCTCCGCAAGGCCGGCATCGACAAGAAGGTCAAGATCACCCTCTGGTCGACCCCGTCCCGCTACGGCCCCGCCACCGACCAGGAGATGTCCGCCATCGCCAAGCAGCTCACCGACAGCGGGCTGTTCGAGGCGGACATGAAGTCCGTGGAGTTCTCCCAGTACGAGAAGGACATAGCCGCCGGCAAGTACGGCGTCTACGTCAAGGGCTGGGTGCCCGACTACCCGGACCCCGACAACTTCACCCAGCCGTTCTTCGGCGAGGGCAACGTCCTCGGCAACAACTACAAGAACGACACCATCACCGGCACGATCATCCCGAAGACCGCGGCCGTCGCGGACCGCGCCTCCACCGAGGCCGACTTCACCAAGCTCCAGGACATCGTCGCCCAGGAGCTGCCGGTCCTCCCGCTCTGGCAGGGCAAGCAGTACGCCGTCGCGCGCGAGAACGTCCAGGGCCTCCAGTGGTCCCTCGACGCCTCGACCGTCTTCCGCTTCTGGGAGATCAGCAAGGGCTGACCGGAGCACCGCCCCGGACAGGCAGAAGGGCCGGGCCCACCGCACCTGCGGCGGGCCCGGCCCTTCGTCGCGTCCTGCCGGCCCACGTCCTGCTGCGTCGCGTCCTGCCGGGGCCGCGGCGAGCCGCCCCGGGTCCTACTGGGCGCCCGGCCGGACCAGCCCGCTCTCGTACGCGTACACCGCCGCCTGCACCCGGTCCCGCAGCCCCAGCTTCGTCAGCACGTGCCCCACGTGCGTCTTCACCGTGGTCTCGCTCACGAACAGGTCAGCCGCGATCTCCGCGTTCGACAGCCCCCGCGCCACCAGCTTCAGCACCTCGACCTCGCGCTCGGTCAGCGTGCCCAGCGTGTCCGGCACCCGCTCCTCACCGGACGGCAGGTGCCCCGCGTACTTGTCCAGCAGCCGCCGCGTGATGCTCGGCGCCAGCATCGCCTCACCCGCCGCGACCACCCGGATCGCCTGCACCAGCTCGGCCGCCGGCGCATCCTTCAGCAGGAAGCCGCTCGCCCCCGCCCGCAGCGCCTCCACCACGTACTCGTCCAGGTCGAAGGTGGTCAGCACCAGCACCTTCGCCGGACCCGAGCGGTCGGGACCCGTGATCTGCCGGGTCGCCTCCACCCCGTCCATCCGCGGCATCCGGATGTCCATCAGCACCACGTCCGGCTGCAGCGCACGCACCTGTTCCAGGGCCTGCAGACCGTCCCCGGCCTCACCCACCACCGCCAGGTCCGCCTCCGCCTCCAGGATCATCCGGAAACCGGTGCGCAGCAGCGGCTGGTCGTCGACCAACAGGACACGGATCGCCACGGAGTACCTCTTCGCAGTCGGCGCTTTCGCTGGACCGTGCCATTCTGCCCTGCGCCCGGAATCACTCCCCGGCCGGGCGCTCCGCCGCCGCCCCGCCCGGGGCACCCTCCGCGCCGTCCCGCCGCACCACCGGCAGCGGGTACACCGGGGGAGTCCCCCCGAACTCGGGGCACACCGCCCGGTGGTCGCACCAGCCGCACAGCTTCGTCGGCCGCGGCCGCCACTCGCCCGAGTCCGTCGCCTCCCGGATCGCCTCCCACAGCGCGAGCAGCTTCCGCTCCACCCGCTCCAGGTCGCCCATCACCGGGTCGTACGTCAGCACGTCCCCGCTGCCCAGGTACACCAGCTGCAGCCGGCGCGGCAGCACCTGCCGCAGCCGCCACACCACCAGCGCGTAGAACTTCATCTGGAACAGCGCGCCGTCCGCGTACTCGGCCCGCGGCGCCTTGCCCGTCTTGTAGTCGACGATCCGCACCTCGCCCGTCGGCGCCACGTCCACCCGGTCGATGATCCCGCGCAGCCGCAGCCCGGACTCCAGCTCGGCCTCCACGAAGAACTCCCGCTCCACCGGCTCCAGCCGCGTCGGGTCCTCCAGCGTGAACCACCGCTCCACCAGCGACTCGGCCTCGCCCAGCCACCGCGCCAGCCGCTCCCCGCCGTCGTCCTCGGCGAACAGCTCCGACAGCTCCGGCTTCGACTCCAGCAGCCGGTCCCACTGCCCCGGGATCAGCGCCTTCGCCCTCGGCGCCGTCCGCTCCGCCGCCGGATGGTCGAAGAGCCGCTCCAGCACCGCGTGCACCAGCGTTCCCCGGGTAGCAGCCTCACTGGGCTTCTCCGGCAGCCGGTCGATCACCCGGAACCGGTACAGCAGCGGGCACTGCATGAAGTCGCTCGCCCGGGACGGGGAGAGCGACGTGGGCCGCGCGGCCTCGGGCTCGGCCTGCACAGGCCCGGGAGGAGTCGTCATGACACAGAACAGTACGGCCCCGCACCGACAGGAGGACCCCGCCGACGGGGCGCCCCCGCGGCGACGGAGCCCGCCCCGCGCATACCATCGACGACGACCCCCCTCACACTGCATGATCGAAGCATCACAATCCGACAGAAGGGCAGCCGTGGCCGACAGCGACACAGCCGGGGACGACGGAGACCGCGGACAGCACCGCCCCGGGCCCGGCGGCGGCCTCCCGATGGGCCGCCCCTTCGGCGTGCCCGTGTACGTCTCGCCCAGCTGGTTCCTCGTCGCCGCCCTCATCACCTGGGTCTTCGGCGGCCAGCTCGACCGCGTCCTGCCCGACCTCGGCCTCCTCAGGTACCTGGTCGCCCTCTTCTTCGCGGTCGCCTTCTACGGCTCCGTCCTCGTCCACGAGCTCGCGCACACCGTCGCCGCGCTCCGCTTCAAGCTCCCCGTCCGCCGCATCCGGCTCCAGTTCTTCGGCGGCGTCTCCGAGATCGAGAAGGAGAGCGAGACCCCCGGCCGCGAATTCGTCCTCGCCTTCGTCGGCCCGCTCCTCTCCCTCGTCCTCGCCGGCCTCTTCTACGCCGGCATGCAGGCCGTCGACCCCGGCACCGTCCCCGGCGTCCTCCTCGCCGGCCTGATGATCTCCAACCTGATCGTCGCCGCCTTCAACCTCCTCCCCGGCCTCCCCCTCGACGGCGGCCGCATGCTCCGCGCCGTCGTCTGGGGCATCACCGGCAAGCCCATGGCCGGCACCGTCGCCGCCGCCTGGGTCGGCCGCGCCCTCGCCGTCGCCGTCCTCCTCGGCCTGCCCGTCCTCACCCAGACCGGCGTCCTCGGCAACGCCCCCGCCGACACCGTCGGCATGGACACCGTCATGGACGCCCTGCTCGCCGCCATCCTCGCCGCGATCATCTGGACCGGAGCCGGCAACAGCCTCCGCATGGCCCGCCTCCGCGAACACCTCCCCGAACTCCGCGCCCGCACCCTCACCCGCCGCGCCCTCCCCGTCCCCGCCGACACCCCCCTCTCCGAGGCCCTCCGCCGCGCCAACGAGGCCGGCGCCCGCGCCCTCGTCGTCGTCGACGGCCACGGCGACCCCACCGCCCTCGTCCGCGAGAGCGCCATCGCCGCCGTCCCCGAACACCGCCGCCCCTGGGTCACCGTCAGCACCCTCGCCCAGGACCTCACCGACGGCATGCGCCTCCCCGCCGCCCTCGAAGGCGAGGAACTCCTCGACGCCCTCCGCACCACCCCCGCCACCGAATACCTCGTCGTCGAGGAAACCGGCGCCGTCTACGGCGTCCTGGCCACCACCGACGTCGAGCAGGCCTTCGTCCGGGCCATGGCACGGCCCTCCGCATAACCCCGGTACTCTGGTCACATGTCCGAACCGACCGGTGCCGCCCGCCGTCGCGGGCCCTTCAAGGTCGGGGACCAGGTCCAGCTCACCGACCCCAAGGGACGCCACTACACGTTCACGCTCGAAGCCGGGAAGAACTTCCACACCCACAAGGGTTCCTTCCCGCACGACGAGCTGATCGGCGCTCCCGAGGGCAGTGTTGTCCGTACCACCGGGAACGTCGCGTACCTCGCGCTGCGTCCCCTGCTCCCCGACTACGTCCTGTCCATGCCCCGCGGCGCCGCCGTGGTCTACCCCAAGGACGCGGGCCAGATCCTGGCCTTCGCCGACATCTTCCCCGGCGCACGCGTCGTGGAGGCGGGAGTGGGATCCGGCTCGCTCAGCAGCTTCCTGCTGCGCGCCATCGGCGACCAGGGCATGCTGCACAGCTACGAGCGGCGGGCCGACTTCGCCGAGATCGCCAAGGAGAACGTGGAGCGCTACTTCGGTGGCCCCCACCCCGCCTGGCAGCTCACCGTCGGCGACCTCCAGGACAACCTGTCCGACACCGACGTCGACCGCGTCATCCTCGACATGCTCGCCCCCTGGGAGTGCCTGGAGGCCGTCTCCAAGGCCCTCGTCCCCGGCGGCATCCTCTGCTGCTACGTGGCCACCACCACCCAGCTCGCCCGGACCGTCGAGTCCATCCGCGAGGCCGGCTGCTTCGCCGAGCCGCAGCCGTGGGAGTCGATGATCCGCAACTGGCACGTCGAGGGCCTCGCCGTCCGCCCGGACCACCGGATGATCGGCCACACCGGCTTCCTCGTCACCGCCCGCCGCCTCGCCGACGGCGTCGAGCCCCCGCTGCGCCGCCGCCGCCCCGCCAAGGGCGCGTACGGCGAGGACTACGAGGGCCCCGGCAGCCAGTCCGGTGGCTCCGGCCGAGGCTGACGCCCCGCCGGAACCCCGCACAACGCACCCGCGGCGGGGGGGGGGGGGGCCCCCCCCCCCCGCGGGGGGCCCCCCCCCCGGGGGGGGGGGGGGGCGGGCCGCCCCCCCCCCCCCCCCCCGGGG
>NZ_JBIVZG010000010.1:175776-247288 GCF_044759445.1 Streptomyces sp. NPDC101118
GGCGTTGCATCCGTGGCCCCCGCGCCCGACGCCGGGGGGCGCCGCCGGGGCGGCCCCCCCGCCGGGCCCCCCCCCCCCCCCCCCCCCCCGGGGGGGCCCCCCCCCCCCCCGGGGCCCCCCCCCCCCACGGCGCCTTTTCGTTGCCCGTGGACCCGCCCGTTCCGCCCCCGTGTGAGGTGTGGCACGATGCTGGCTCCCCCTCAGCCCGGCCAGCGAACCGCACAGGAGACACCCCGCGTGCAGACCCCCGTACTCCCGGAACTGGCGCACTCACGCACCCGTCCGGTCCACTGGGTCGCCACCGCGGCCGCCATGGCCGCCGTCGTCGCCACCGCAGCACTGCTCCAGCCCGACCGGGCCGCCGGCACCCCCCGGGCCGCCCAGGGACCCGCGGCGACCGCACCGGACCCCGCCGGCACCGACTTCCCCCTCGACTGCCACGGAGCCCCCGAGACGGTCACCGCACGCGCCCAGGGGGACCTCGACGGCGACGGCCGCCCCGAGACGGTCGCCGCCGTACGCTGCGACGCCGGCTCCGGCACCCCGCCGCACGGGATCTACGTACTGACCCGCGACACCACCCCCGAGGCCCGCCCCCGCGTCGTCGCCACACTCCTCGCACCCGCCCGGCGCCGCAGCGTGACCGCCCTCGCGGTCACCGGCGGAACCGTGCGCGCCGAGCTGATCGGCTACTCCTCCCCGGAGGTTCCCCGCTGCTGCCCCGACGTACACCGGCGCGCCGAATGGCGCTGGGCAGGAGGCAAGTTCCTGGAGGAGGAGCGCACGGTCCCGGCCACGCCGGACGGTGTGTGATCCGTCACTCCGCGTCGGGGCCGTAGACCTCGACGCCGTCCGAAACCCGACGCACGTGGATGCAGTCGCCCGGGCACTCCTTGGCCGAGTCCACCACGTCCTGGAGCAGCGGCAGCGGCACCGGCGTGGTCGCCCCGGCCTCCTGCAGCAGCTCGTCCTCGGCGCTCTTCACGTACGCCAGGCCGTCGATGTCGAGCTCGAAGACCTCCGGCGCGTACTGCGCGCAGATCCCGTCCCCGGTGCACAGGTCCTGATCGATCCAGACCTCCAGGGGCTCCTGGCTCTCGCCGGCCGCCCCCGTGGGCACCTCGTGCTGCACGGTCATATCTCCCGCTCTTCCCTGCGCGCTCTGATCCAACCTGACGCAAGTCGCGCCAGCCCTGACGGGTGTTGAACACTTCGACCTTACAACCGGCCGCTTTCAGATGTTGATGGGTGGGTATTTCCTTGGCGTGAGGGAGTACGCAAGGGTGAAGATCGGACACGCCCCTACCGTCTTTGTGATCTAGGGGTTTCAATCACCACCAGCCCAGGTAGGGTCAGGAAGCGTCCAGCTCCCCTTGGAGGAGGTGAGGACCGTGGCAGCCCACGACGACGACATCAACCGCGGCATCCGGCCGGGGCGGGGGTCCGACGACCCCGCCGGCCAGGTCGCCTATCTCGAGCAGGAAATCGCCGTCCTGCGCCGCAAGCTCGCCGACTCTCCGCGACACACGAGGATTCTCGAAGAGCGGATCGTCGAGCTGCAGACGAATCTGGCGGGCGTTTCCGCTCAGAATGAGCGGCTCGCCAATACGCTCCGTGAGGCCCGCGACCAGATCGTCGCGCTCAAGGAGGAAGTCGACCGGCTCGCACAGCCGCCGGCCGGTTTCGGTGTCTTCCTGCAAGCCAATGAGGACGGCACCGTCGACATCTTCACCGGAGGCCGGAAACTCCGCGTGAACGTCAGCCCCAGTGTCGAACCTGACGACCTCAGGCGCGGCCAGGAGGTCATGCTCAACGAAGCGCTCAACGTGGTCGAGGCCATGGAATTCGAGCGGGCCGGGGACATCGTCACCCTCAAGGAAGTCCTCGAGGACGGCGAGCGCGCCCTGGTGGTCGGGCACACCGACGAGGAGCGGGTGGTCAGGCTCGCCGAGCCGCTGCTGGACGCCGTCCTCCGCCCCGGAGACGCCCTCCTGCTCGAAGCCCGCTCCGGCTACGTCTACGAGGTCGTGCCCAAGAGCGAGGTCGAGGAACTCGTCCTCGAAGAGGTCCCGGACATCGACTACGACAAGATCGGCGGCCTGGGCAACCAGATCGAGCTGATCCGCGACGCAGTCGAGCTCCCCTACCTCTACCCCGACCTCTTCAAGGAGCACGAACTGCGGCCGCCCAAGGGCGTCCTGCTGTACGGGCCCCCCGGCTGCGGCAAGACGCTCATCGCCAAGGCCGTCGCCAACTCCCTTGCCAAGAAGGTCGCCGAGGTCTCCGGCCAGCCCGCCGGGAAGTCCTACTTCCTGAACATCAAGGGCCCCGAACTCCTCAACAAGTACGTCGGCGAGACCGAGCGGCACATCCGCCTGGTCTTCCAGCGGGCCCGCGAGAAGGCCAGCGAAGGCACCCCCGTCATCGTCTTCTTCGACGAGATGGAATCGCTCTTCCGCACCCGCGGATCCGGCGTCAGCTCGGACGTGGAGAACACCATCGTCCCCCAGCTGCTCGCCGAGATCGACGGCGTCGAAGGCCTGGAGAACGTCATCGTCATCGGCGCCTCCAACCGCGAGGACATGATCGACCCGGCCATCCTGCGCCCCGGCCGGCTCGACGTGAAGATCAAGATCGAGCGTCCGGACGCCGAAGCGGCCAAGGACATCTTCGCCAAGTACCTCAAGGCCTCCCTGCCCCTGCACGCGGACGACCTGTCCGAGCACCAGGGATCGCCCCAGGTCGCGGTCGCCAGCATGATCCAGACCGTCGTCGAGCAGATGTACGCCGAGTCCGAGGAGAACCGCTTCCTCGAAGTCACGTACGCGAACGGCGACAAGGAAGTCCTGTACTTCAAGGACTTCAACTCCGGAGCCATGATCCAGAACATCGTGGACCGGGCGAAGAAGATGGCGATCAAGAACTTCCTCGACCACAACCAGAAGGGCCTCCGGGTCTCCCACCTCCTCCAGGCGTGCGTGGACGAGTTCAAGGAGAACGAGGACCTGCCCAACACCACCAACCCGGACGACTGGGCCCGGATCTCCGGAAAGAAGGGCGAGCGGATCGTCTTCATCCGCACCCTCGTCACCGGAAAGCAGGGCGCGGACACCGGACGCTCCATCGACACGGTGGCGAACACCGGTCAGTACCTCTGAAAATCAGGGCGGCTGCGGGTGCCCTCCACGAGGGCACCCGCAGCCGACTGCATTCCCGCCCGGGAAGCCCCCACAGCGACCCGAAACGGACCACCGGCAATGACTGAAATGATCTCCCCACCAGCGCGGAGCCGCTCTAGGCTCTTCCATACCGCCGGGCGCGCAGTGCGGGGACGGGCACCGCACACGCACCGGAGCACCAGCGGTACTTGAGCGTCGCTCCCGGAGGGGAGCGCCGCCGGGCAAGGAGGGCCGCATGACCGTACGGCGAGTAATGGGGATCGAGACGGAGTACGGGATCTCCGTCCCCGGCCACCCGAACGCCAATGCCATGCTCACCTCGTCCCAGATCGTCAACGCCTATGCGGCGGCGATGCACCGGGCGCGACGCGCCCGCTGGGACTTCGAGGAGGAGAACCCGCTGCGGGACGCCCGCGGCTTCGACCTCGCCCGCGAGGCCGCCGACAGCAGCCAGCTCACCGACGAGGACATCGGCCTCGCCAACGTGATCCTCACCAACGGAGCACGGCTCTACGTCGACCACGCCCACCCCGAGTACAGCTCGCCGGAGATCACCAACCCCCGCGACGCCGTCCTCTGGGACAAGGCCGGCGAACGCATCATGGCCGAGGCCGCCGAACGCGCCGCCCAGCTGCCCGGCGCCCAGCCGATCCACCTCTACAAGAACAACACCGACAACAAGGGCGCCTCCTACGGCACGCACGAGAACTACCTGATGAAGCGGGAGACCCCGTTCTCGGACATCGTGCGCCACCTCACCCCCTTCTTCGTCAGCCGCCAGGTCGTCACCGGCGCCGGACGCGTCGGCATCGGCCAGGACGGCCGCGAGCACGGCTTCCAGATCAGCCAGCGCGCGGACTACTTCGAGGTCGAGGTGGGCCTGGAGACCACCCTCAAGCGCCCCATCATCAACACCCGCGACGAACCCCACGCCGACGCCGAGAAGTACCGCCGCCTCCACGTGATCATCGGCGACGCCAACCTCTCCGAGATCTCCACCTACCTCAAGCTCGGCACCACGGCGCTGGTCCTGTCGATGATCGAGGACAACTTCATCGCCGTGGACCTCGCCGTGGACCAGCCCGTCCGCACCCTGCACCAGGTCTCCCACGACCCCGGGCTGACCCACCTGATCACGCTGCGCAGCGGCCGCACGCTGACCGCCGTGCAACTCCAGATGGAGTACTACGAGCTCGCACGGAAGTACGTCGAAGAGCGTTTCGGCTCCGACGCGGACGAGCAGACCAAGGATGTCCTCTCACGGTGGGAGGACGTGCTGGGCAGGCTGGAGAGCGACCCCATGAGCCTGGCCGGCGAGCTCGACTGGATCGCCAAGCGGGAGATCCTGGAGGGCTACCGCCGCCGGGACGGGCTCGACTGGGACGCCGCCCGGCTGCACCTGGTGGACCTCCAGTACTCGGACGTACGCCCCGACAAGGGCCTGTACAACCGCCTGGTGGCCCGCGGGAAGATGAAGCGCCTCCTGACCGAGGACGCGGTGGAGCGCGCCGAGAGCAAGCCCCCGGAGGACACCAGGGCCTACTTCCGGGGCCGCTGCCTGGAGCAGTACGCGGACGACGTCGCCGCGGCCTCCTGGGACTCGGTGATCTTCGACCTGCCGGGGCGGGACTCGCTCCAGCGGGTGCCGACCCTGGAACCCCTGCGGGGTACCCGCAACCACGTCAAGGAACTGCTGGACCGCTGCCGGACCGCCGAGGACCTGGTCCGGGTGCTGTCGGGCGGCTGATCGCAGCCGATCGCGGCTGAAAGCCGGCACGTCCGGGAATCATGGAAGAGACTCCCGGACCTTCGAAAAGTACGGGACCGAAAGTCAGACCCTCCTTGTAGGGTCTGAGCAGGGTCTGATCTTGAGATCTCGAACCGAGTAGCGGGGTGAGGTAGACATGGCGACCAAGGACACCGGCGGCGGGCAGCAGAAGGCCACGCGCTCCACCGAAGAGGTTGAGGAGCAGACCGCGGAAGCGAGCTCCGACCTCAAGGAGCGCCAGGAGAAGCTCTCGGACGACGTCGACTCCGTCCTCGACGAAATCGACGACGTCTTGGAGGAGAACGCCGAGGATTTCGTGAGGTCATTCGTGCAAAAGGGTGGCCAGTAGTAGCCGCTGGAGCGGCCGCGCCTTCGATCTGAAGGCTTGGGGGGTAGGAATGGCAAACGTGGTGCCCGAAGGCATGAAGCGCTGCTCGCGATGCAGGCGCGTTCAGGAACGAGAAGCCTTCGCGAGTAACCGCTCCATACGGGACGGTCTCCAGGCGTACTGCCGCGAATGCCAGGCCGCTCACTACAAGAAACGCCAGGAAGCTATGGGGCGGACGGTGCGGGTGAAGGTGCCTGTGCCGTCCGGCCACAAGCGGTGTCCGCAGTGCCGCACCGTCAAGCCCCACGCGGACTGGGAGCGCAACAGGTCCAGCTCCGACGGGTGGGCGAGCTACTGCCGTGAGTGCCGGGCACAGCGCAACCGTGCCTCGTACTTCAAGCGCCACTACGGCATCACCGAGTCCCAGCGCGACGAGATGATCGCCGCTCAGGGCGGCGTCTGCATCCTCTGCCAAGACGCTCCGCCCGAGCATGTTGATCACGATCACCAGACGGGTAAGGTCCGAGGCGTACTGTGCTTCAGCTGTAATGCCGCATTGGGCCAGTTCAAGGATCGGCCGGACGTCATAAGGCGTGCAGCCGCATACGTGGAAGGAAACCTGTGGAAGCCAACATTCACAGCACAGGGCGTCTGCCGGCAGCCTTCCTGACGCCGGGGTCCTCGTCCTTCATGGACTTCCTGGGGAGCCACTCGCCGGAGATGCTGCCGGGGAACCGGCGGCTGCCGGACGGGGTCGTCGAGGCCCCGCACGGCACGACGATCGTGGCCGTGACGTTCCCGGGGGGCGTCGTCCTCGCCGGTGACCGCCGCGCCACCATGGGCAACATGATCGCCCAGCGCGACATCGAGAAGGTCTTCCCGGCCGACGAGTACTCCGCGGTGGGCATCGCGGGCACGGCCGGCCTGGCCGTCGAGATGGTCAAGCTGTTCCAGCTGGAGCTGGAGCACTTCGAGAAGGTCGAGGGCGCCACCCTCTCCCTGGAGGGCAAGGCCAACCGCCTCTCCACGATGATCCGCAGCAACCTCGGCATGGCCATGCAGGGCCTGGCCGTGGTGCCGCTGTTCGCCGGCTGGGACGAGGGCAGGGAGAAGGGCCGGATCTTCTCGTACGACGTGACCGGCGGCCGCTCCGAGGAGCACGGCTACGCCGCCACCGGCTCCGGCTCGATCTTCGCCCGCGGTTCCATGAAGAAGCTGTACCGCGAGGACCTGACGGAGGAGCAGGCCACGACGCTGGTCGTGCAGGCCCTCTACGACGCCGCCGACGACGACTCGGCGACCGGTGGGCCGGACCTGTACCGGAACATCTACCCGATCGTCACCGTCATCACTGACGAGGGCTTCCGACGCCTCACCGACCAGGAGTCCTCGGAGGTGGCCCGCCGGGTGACCGACCGTCGCCTCCAGGAGCCCGACGGGCCGCGCGCCGCGCTGCTCTGACCATTCGTCACTGATTTCGTCACTGAGAAGGAAGGGACGGATAGCCGGTGTCGACGCCGTTCTATGTGTCACCCCAGCAGGCCATGGCCGACCGGGCGGAGTACGCCCGCAAGGGCATCGCCCGCGGCCGCAGCCTTGTCGTGCTGCAGTACGCCGACGGCATTGTGTTCGTCGGTGAGAACCCGTCCCGCGCGCTGCACAAGTTCAGCGAGATCTACGACCGGATCGGCTTCGCGGCCGCCGGCAAGTACAACGAGTACGAGAACCTCCGGATCGGCGGCGTGCGCTACGCCGACCTCCGCGGGTACACGTACGACCGCGACGACGTGACGGCCCGCGGGCTGGCCAACGTCTACGCCCAGACGCTGGGCACGATCTTCTCGAGCGCGGCGGAGAAGCCGTACGAGGTGGAGCTGGTCGTCGCCGAGGTGGGCACCACCGCCGCGGGTGACCAGATCTACCGCCTGCCGCACGACGGCTCGATCGTGGACGAGCACGGCTCGGTCGCGGTCGGCGGCAACGCCGAGCAGATCAGCGGCTACCTCGACCAGCGTCACCGTGACGGGATGACGCTGCCGGAGGCGCTGAAGCTGGCGGTGCAGGCGCTGTCGAACCAGGCCAACGGCGCGGACCGGGAGATCCCCGCGGACCGGCTGGAGGTGGCGGTGCTGGACCGTACGCGGACCCAGCAGCGGAAGTTCAAGCGGATCCGGGGCCGGCAGCTGGCGCGGCTGCTGGAGCCGGAGGTGCCCGCCGAGGTGCAGGCGGACGCGGTGTCCAAGGACGAGGACCCGGAGGACGCCGAGTAGGCGTGGTGGTCCGCGTGGTGTGAGTGCGGGGGAGCCCCGGTCGCGGTTGCGGCCGGGGCTCCGTCGTGTCCGGGGCCGGGCCGGGGCCGGGTGTGCGTGTGCGGGGCGGGGGTCAGCGGGGCGGCGGCGGGGCCGTGGAGCCGCGTACGACGAGGTCCACGGGGAGTTCGGGGGTTTCCCGGGGGCGGCCGTCGAGGACGGCGAGGAGGGCGTGCATGCCCTCCCGGCCGACCTGTTCCGCGGGGAGCCGGACGGTGGTGAGTTCGGGTTCGACGGCGGTGGCGAGGGAGAGGTCGTCGAAGCCGGTGACGGAGAGGTCGTCGGGGACGCGGAGGCCGAGGCGGCGGGCGGCCTTGCAGGCGCCGGCGGCGAGGATGTCGTCGTCGCAGACCACGGCGGTGGGCCGGTCGGGGCCCGCGGTGGTGAGGGCCGTCTCGACGGCGGCGCGGGCGGCGTCGACGGAGAGCGGGGCGCGGGTGGTGTGCAGGCGGGTGCCCGGGGTGTCGCGGAGGGTGTCGGCGAGGGTGCGGGCGCGGACCCGGAAGGTCCAGGTGTCGATGCCGGAGGCGAGGTGGAGGAGGTGGCGGTGGCCGAGGCCGAGGAGGTGTCCGGCGGCCTGGCGTACGCCGTCGGCGATGGCGAGGTTGACGTGGGCGGCGGCGCCGTCGGCGGGGTCGCTGTCGAGCATGACGAGGGGGAGGTCGGCGCCCTTGATGGCTTCGAGGGCTCCGGCGGCCATGGAGGAGGCGATGACGCCGTCGAGGGCGGCGCGGGCGGAGGCGAAGGGGTCGCGGGCGGGGCCGGTGCCGTCGGGTGAGGGGTAGAGGACGACGCCGAAGCCGTGGTCGGCGGCGACGGCCGCGGCGCCGGTGTAGACGCGGGCGAAGAACTCGTTGGTGAGGGCGGGGACGACCAGGAGCGCGGTGCGGGTGCTGCCGAGGCGGAGGCTGCGGGCGGCGAGGTTGGGGCGGTAGCCGAGTTCCTCGGCGGCGGCGCGGACGAGGTCGGCGGTGCGGCGGGAGACGCGTCCGGTCCACTTGTCGCCGAGGACGAGGGAGACGGTGGCCTGGGAGACGCCGGCGTGGGCGGCCACGTCCCGGCTGGTGGGCCTCGTCACGTCGTGCCTCCGTCGTGCCTGGTGGTGGGTGCGCGAGGTGGACCCGCGGCTGTGGTCATGGTACGTATAACGGGAGACGTTATACGTAAAACCCCGGGGGTGTTCCCGGCGGAAGGGACGCACACATGGCCGCGGGATACGCGGAACTCCTCAGGACGCGGCACGCGGCACGGCTGCTGGCGGGGACGCTGGTCGGCCGGCTGCCCACGGCCACGGCGAACATCGCGATCGTGCTGTTCATCCGCGCCGAGGGCGGCAGCTACACCCTGGCCGGCGCCCTGGCGGCCGCCTACGGCCTGGCCACGGCCGCCGGGCAGCCGCTGCTGGGCCGTGCCGTGGACGTGTACGGGCAGCCGCGCATCCAGCTGCCGGCCGCCGTGGTCTCCGCGTTCGCGATGGGGGTGCTGGCGCTCTCGGGGACCGGCTCGCTGGTGCTGGCGTACGCGGCGGCGATCGTCGCGGGTCTGTTCACGCCGCCGCTGGAGGGCGGTCTGCGGGCGCTGTGGCCGAGCGTGCTCGGCGGCCGTGAGGACAAGGTGCACGCCGCGTACGCGATGGACGCGGTGGCCCAGGAGATCATGTACACGGTCGGTCCGCTGCTGGTGACGCTGATGGTCGCGGTCTGGTCCCCCGCGGCCGCGCTGATGGTGATCAACGTGCTGGGCGTGCTGGGGGCGCTGGCCGTGGTGACGTCCGAGCCGGCCCGGAAGTGGCGCTCGGAGCCGCGGGAGGCGCACTGGCTGGGGGCCCTGCGCTCGCGCGGGCTGCTGGCCCTGCTGGCGGCGTTCTTCTTCGTGGGGTCGGCGCTGGGTTCGATCAGCGTGGCGGGCGTCGCGTACGCCGACGACCACGGCGGCCAGGCGGTGTACGGCTGGCTGATGGCCGCGCTGGGTCTCGGCGCCCTGGTCGGCGGTGTGGCGTACGGGGCGCGGCAGTGGGCCGGGTCCGCGGAGCGGCGGCTGACCGTGCTGGTGGGACTGCTGGCGCTGGGGTACGTGCCGCTGCTGCTGACGCCGGGTCCGGTGCCGATGGCGGCGCTGTCGGCGCTGGCGGGCGTGTTCCTGGCGCCGTCGCTGGCCTGTGCCTTCGTCGTGGTGGACCGGCACGCGCCCGCGGGCACGGTGACGGAGGCCTTCTCGTGGCTGGTGACGTTCTTCGGGGTGGGCGCGGCGATCGGTACGGCGGCGGCGGGTCCGGTGGTGGAACTGGCGGGCACGGCGGCGAGCTTCGGCGTGGCGGTGGCCGGAGGTGCGGCGGCGTTCCTGGTTCTGATGGGCACTCAGCGGGTGCTGGGCGGTCCGGGGCGGGCGCGGCGCGTGGCGGGCTCGCCCGCGGGCGCGGGTGCGGAGGAGGCCGTGGTGGGCCCGGAGGCGGGCGTTTCCGCGGGCTGATCCGAAAATGATCGGAACGCCGCCGCCGAACCCGGTTTGCGAGCAGGGCTGAAGGCGTAATGTTCAGACATGGACCGCCGCATTTTCGGGCTGGAGAACGAGTACGGCGTCACGTGCACGTTCAGGGGACAGCGCCGACTGTCTCCTGACGAAGTGGCGCGCTACCTCTTCCGCCGTGTCGTGTCATGGGGCCGCAGCAGCAATGTCTTCCTGCGGAACGGCGCCCGCCTGTATCTCGACGTGGGTTCGCATCCGGAATACGCAACTCCCGAATGCGACAACGTGACCGAACTGGTCACCCACGACAAGGCGGGCGAGCGCATTCTCGAAGGCCTGCTCGTCGACGCAGAGCGCCGCCTGCACGAGGAGGGAATCGCGGGCGACGTTTACCTGTTCAAGAACAACACGGACTCGGCGGGGAACTCGTACGGCTGCCACGAGAACTATCTGGTGGCGCGGCACGGGGAATTCTCGCGGCTCGCGGACATTCTCATCCCGTTCCTGGTGACGCGGCAGCTCATCTGCGGCGCGGGCAAGGTGCTGCAGACGCCGCGCGGCGCCGTGTACTGCGTGAGCCAGCGGGCCGAGCACATCTGGGAGGGCGTCAGCTCCGCGACGACGCGGTCCCGGCCCATCATCAACACCCGCGACGAGCCGCACGCGGACGCCGAGCGGTACCGCCGCCTCCACGTCATCGTGGGCGACTCGAACATGTCCGAGACGACGATGCTGCTGAAGGTCGGCGCGACGGACCTGGTGCTGCGGATGATCGAGGCGGGCACGGTGATGCGCGACCTCACGCTGGAGAACCCGATCCGGGCGATCCGCGAGGTCAGCCACGACATCACCGGTCAGCGCAAGGTCCGGCTGGCGAGCGGCCGGGAGGCGTCGGCGCTGGAGATCCAGCGCGAGTACTTCGACAAGGCGGTCGACTTCGTCGAGCGCCGCGGGATCCGTACGGGCACGGTCGAGCAGGTGCTGGAGCTGTGGGGCCGTACCCTCGACGCGATCGAGGCCGAGGAGCTCGACCGGATCGAGACCGAGATCGACTGGGTCATGAAGTACAAGCTCATCGAGCGGTACCGCGCCAAGCACAACATGACCATGTCCAACCCGCGGGTGGCGCAGATAGACCTCGCGTACCACGACATCCACCGCCGCAGGGGCCTGTACTACCTGTTGGAGCGGAAGGGCCAGGCCGCGCGGATCTGCAACGACATCAAGATCTTCGAGGGGAAGTCGGTGCCGCCGCAGACCACGCGTGCGCGGCTGCGCGGTGACTTCATCCGCCGGGCCCAGGAGCAGCGCCGGGACTTCACGGTCGACTGGGTGCACCTGAAGCTCAACGACCAGGCGCAGCGCACCGTGCTGTGCAAGGACCCGTTCCGGTCGGTGGACGACCGCGTGGAGAAGCTGATCGCCGGGATGTAGGCCGGCCGGGCGGCCGGGTCGTGGCGCAGGGGCCCCGTAGCTTCCTCGTACGGGGCCCTTGCTACGCCTTAGAGTGGCGGCGACCGATGTGCCGTTAGAGATCTGAGGAACACGTGCGCCGACTTGCCGGCCTGCTGGTCGTCCCCCTCCTGCTGCTGTCGACAGCGGCGTGCGGTGACGACAAGGGCTCCGACTCCGCCACCGTAGAGAGCACGAACGGGGTGCCCGCGATCACCGCCGGTGCCAAGTTCGGGGAGAAGCCGACCCTCGCCAAGGGTGTGGGCACTCCGCCGAAGGACCTGAAGGTCGTGGTCATCAGCGAGGGCAAGGGCCCGAAGCTGAAGAAGGGCGACGAGGCCAAGGTCAACTACCTGGGCCAGGAGTGGGACGAGGACAAGCCCTTCGACAACAGCTTCGACCGCGGTGAGCCGTTCGCGCTGGCGATCGGCGCGGGCAGCGTCATCAAGGGCTGGGACCAGGGTCTCGAGGGCCAGAAGGTCGGCAGCCGCGTCGAGCTGGTGATCCCGCCGGACATGGGCTACGGCGCCTCGGGCCAGGGCGACATCAAGCCCAACGCCACGCTGGTGTTCGTGGTGGACATCCTGGAGGGCAAGACGCCCAAGCCGGTCCCGGCGTCCGCCAAGGGCACGGTCGTCCCGCAGGACGACAAGACGCTGCCGCAGGTCGGCACCAACACCGACGGCAAGGCCCCGGCGCTGGACATCCCGAAGAACGACCCGCCGAAGAAGCTGGTCTCGAACTACGTGATCGAGGGTTCCGGCGCGGTCGTGAAGCCCACCGACAGCGTGGTCGTGAAGTACGTCGGCAAGCTGTGGAAGGACGGGAAGGTCTTCGACAGCACCTACGCCCAGAACACCACGCAGACCTTCCCGCTGGGCCAGCTGACGCTGAAGGGCCTCAAGGACGGCATCGCCGGCAAGAAGGAGGGCAGCCGCATCCTGCTGGTCATCCCGCCGGACCAGGGCCTGGGCGACAAGGAGCAGGGCGGCATTCCGGCGAATTCCACGCTGGTCTTCGCGCTGGACATCCTGCAGATCAAGTAGCGGGGCGCCCCGGGATGGCAGACTGTCCCGGTTGCCCAGTTCGCAAGTTTGAGGAGCAAGTGCTGTGAGCATCGAGAAGCCCGAGATCGACTTCCCGGAGGGCCCGGCCCCGACCGAGCTCGAGATCAAGGACATCTGGGTCGGCGAGGGTGCCGAGGCCAAGAAGGGCGACGTCGTCAAGGTCCACTACGTGGGCGTGGCCTTCTCCACCGGTGAGCAGTTCGACGCGTCCTGGGACCGCGGCCAGCCGCTGCAGTTCCAGCTCGGTGTCGGCCAGGTCATCGCCGGCTGGGACCAGGGCGTCCAGGGCATGAAGGTCGGCGGCCGTCGCAAGCTGACGATCCCGGCGAACCTGGCCTACGGTGACCGCGGCGCCGGTGGCGTGATCCAGCCGGGCGAGACGCTGATCTTCGTCTGCGACCTGGTCGCCGTCTGATCGGTTCGTTCGCGACCGTTGTGGGACCCCTGCCTTACGGCGGGGGTCCCTCGCTTTTGTCCCAGGCCGAAGGGGCGGTACGGTCAACGGTCACAAGCACGATGAGAGGGGCGAGGGGCGTCGTGGCGATTGCCAAGGCCGAGCGGCTGATGAATCTGGCGTTGTGCCTGCTCGGCACCCGCCGACCACTCAGCAAGCGGGAGCTGCGCGGCTCCATCGAGGCCTACATGGAGGCGGGCAACGACGACTCCTTCAACCGCATGTTCGAGCGGGACAAGGACGACCTGCGCGAGCTGGGCCTGGTGATCGAGACGGTCGAGGCCCTGGACGGGGAGATCGGCTACCTGGCCCGCCGCGACAGCAACCGGCTGCCGCCGGTGTCGCTCGACGCCGAGGAGGCGGCGGCCCTCGGGCTCGCGGCCAAGGTGTGGCAGCAGGCCCGGCTGGCGGGTGCCGCGTCCGGGGCGCTGCAGAAGCTGCGCGCCGCGGGCATGCCGGAGGCGGAGGACCCGTACGAGGGCCAGCACAGCGCCATCGAGCCGCGCATCCCGGTCCACGAGGCGGCGTTCGAGCCGCTGATGCTGGCCTGCCGGGACCGGCGGCCGGTGACCTTCGACTACCGCAAGTCCAACTCCGTGCGCCCGGAGCAGCGGCAGGTCGAGCCCTGGGCGCTGGAGTGCTGGCGCGGGCAGTGGTACCTGGCCGGTTTCGACCGGGAGCGCGGTGCGGAGCGGGTGTTCCGGCTGTCGCGCATCACCGGCAAGGTGAAGTCGCGGGCCGGGAAGTACACGGCCGAGGTGCCGGACGTGGTGACCGTCCGCGAGACCGTCGCGGGCTGGGCCGGGGAGACCGCCGACCGTTCGGCGCGGATCCGGCTGCGACAGGGCGCCGGTTACCCGCTGCGCGCCCGGGCCACGGCCGTGCGGGACGCCGGCGGGGGCTGGGACGAGCTGGAGATCCCGTACGGGCACGGACTGGACGCCTGGCTGGTCGAGTTCGGGCCGGACGTGATCGTGCTGGAGCCCGCGGACCTGCGGGCGGACGTGGTGGACCGGCTGCGCGCCGTCGCCAAGGGCTGAGGGGGACTCGTACGACATGGCCGCCAACGCCATCGACCAGACGCGCCGGATGCTGTCCCTGGTGACGTACCTGCGGGAACGCCCCGGGGCGCGCATCGCGGACGTCGCCCGGGCCTTCGGGATCAGCGAGGACGAGCTGATCTCGGACCTCGACGTGCTGCCCATGTGCGGGACCAGCTTCCGCGGCGGGGACCTGCTGGACATCGACACCGACGGCGAGCGGATCTGGTGGCGCAATCCCGACGCGTCGGGGGAGTCCACCGCGGAGCCGCTCCGGCTCGCCGCCGACGAGGCCACCGCCCTGCTGGTGGCCGCGCGGGCGGTGGCCACCCTGCCGGGGCTGCGCGAGAGCGACCGGGAGGCCCTGCTGCGGGCCACCGCGAAGCTGGAGGGCGCCGCCGGTGACGCGGCGGGAGCCAGCTCCCGGCTGAACGTGACCTTCGAGTCCGAGGGCGGCGTGTTCGCCGACGTGGACCGGGCGATCTCCGAGCGGCGCCGGCTGTGGCTGCGCTACTACTCGCCGGCCCGGGACGAGCTGACCGAGCGGGAGGTCGACCCGATCCGGCTGTTCGCCGTCGGCCACACGTACCTGGAGGGCTGGTGCCACCTCTCCGAGGCCCGGCGCACCTTCCGGCTCGACCGGGTGGCCGAGATCCGGCTCCTCGACGAGCGGGCCGAGCCGCCGGCCATCGAGCCGCGGGACCTGTCCGAGGGGCTGGTCCAGCCCTCGGCCGAGGACCCCGAGGTGGTCGTCGAGGTCGGTCCCGGCGGGCGCTGGGTGGCCGAGTACTACCCGCACGACAGCGCCCGCGAGCTGCCCGACGGCGGCCTGCGGATCACCCTGCGGACCCCGGACCCGGCCTCCCTGCGCCGGCTCGCGCTGCGGCTCGGCGCCGACGGGCGGATCGTCGCCCCGGCGGAGCTGGCGGACAGCGCCCGGCGGGCGGCGGCCGAGGCACTCGCCGCGTACGACGCGCACTGACCCGGCACCGCGGCGGGCGGGCGGCCCCCCGCGGGCGGCCCCCGCGGGCGGCCCGGCGCGGGGAAGCGGAGCCGGGCGCCGGACGCGGACCCGCCGTACGACGGCACACCGCACACCGGCCGGCCCGGGGCCGGCACACCGAACACGACACCGAGACGGACACGGAGGGGGATCCGCGGATGACGCCGGGAATGCCGGGGGTGGCCGCGCTGTCCGCGGCGGTCGAGCAGGTGCTGTTCAAGGCCGCCTGCCCGGACTGCCGGGCCCGCTTCGAGCTCCACGCGGGGGCGCTGCGGCTGGCCATCGGCGGCAGCAAGCGGAGCACCTTCTACTCCTTCACCTGCCCCGAGTGCGGGGTGGCCGTCCGCAAGCCGGCCGGCGAGCGGATCGTGGAACTCCTGACGGGCGGCGGGGTCAGCACCCTGCGCAGCGTGTAGCCCGGCCGGGGCGGGTGCACCGCCCCGCGTCCGCGGGGTCCGGCGGAGCCGGGCCGTCCGGGACGGGCCACCGGGCCGGTTAGGCTCAGCCCATGCTCTGGCCGATGCTCGCAATTGCCCTGGGGTTCCTCGGACTCGCCGTCCTGGGCGCCCTCGCCGTCCGCGTGTACGTCGAGGTCCGGCGGCTGGCCCGGCAGGTGGACGACGCCAGCCGTCGCATCGCCGGCGCGGCGGGCGACCTGGAGAGCGCGGCCGCCGATCTGGCCAGGGCGGGCGGCCCCCTGTCCTGACCTGCGGATCCGGCGGATCACGGAATGCGCCCCGCAATCGGGAAGACGCCAGGGGATTGCAAGGCGTTCACCGGTGCGGGTTACGATCCTTCACAGTGCGCCGCTGCCGGACGTCCGTCCGGACCGGCGTCCGCACCACTCCAGCCGCCCCGGTGATAAGGAAGCCACACATGATCGGCAATCTGAAGCCCCTCGAGATCGTTCTGATCATCGCTGTCATCCTGCTGCTGTTCGGCGCCAAGAAGCTCCCCGAGATGGCCCGCTCCCTCGGCAAGTCGGCCCGCATCCTCAAGAGCGAGGCCAAGGCCATGAAGAAGGACGACGAGGTGCCCGCCGAGCCGGCCGCCGACCCGTCCGCCGCGCAGCAGGCCGCCCCGCGCACCATCCAGGCCGCGCCCGGTGACGTCAGCAGCTCCCGCCCGGTCAGCGAGCCGAACCGCACCGCCCAGAGCTGACACCGCAGCTCCGCCCAGCTGTTGGCCGCGCACGAGACGAGGGACGTGGGTTGCTCAAGTCTGCCCGCAAGCAGGAGAAGCAGGAGAAGGACGCCGAGGGGCGGATGCCGCTCGCGGAGCACCTCCGCGAGCTGAGGAACCGCCTGCTCAAGTCGGTCCTGGTGATCCTGGTGATCACGGTGGTCGCCGCGGTCTTCTACAAGGACCTGATCGACTTCATGCTCCGGCCGATGCTGGAGTCGGTCGGCTGCACCGACGGCGTGGTCACCCAGCGCAACGGGCGACCGTGTGCGGACATGACCGTCAACGGTCTGATCGCACCGTTCTCGATCGCCCTGAAGGTGTCCCTCGCGGCCGGTGTCGTGCTGTCCGCACCGGTCTGGCTGTACCAGCTGTGGGCCTTCATCGCCCCCGGCCTGCACGGCCACGAGAAGCGGTACGCGATCAGCTTCGTGCTGGTCGGCGCCCCGCTCTTCCTCGGCGGCGCGGTCCTCGCGTACAACATCCTCCCGCAGACCGCGCAGATCCTGCTCGAGTTCACCCCCGAGCACGCGCGGAACCTGCTGCCGGTGGACGACTACCTCGACCTGGTGACGCGCATGGTCGTGGTCTTCGGCCTCGCCTTCGAGCTGCCGCTGCTGCTGATCCTGCTGAACTTCACCGGGGTGCTCACCGCCAGGCGGCTGGCGGGCTGGTGGCGCGCCATGGTGATCGGCATCACGGTCTTCTCGGCCTTCGCGACCCCGACCGGCGACCCGCTGACCATGCTCTCGCTGGCCGCGCCGATCGTCGCCCTGTACTTCATCGCGCTGGGCGTCTGCCTCCTCAACGACCGACGGCGGCGGCGGAACAACCCCGACGCCGGCCTGGACGACGACGAGGCGTCGCACCTGGACCTCACCCCGGAGACGATCGGGGAGGTCGAGTCGGTCGGGGCGCCGGCCGCCCTGCCCGAGCAGTCCGACGGCGGCCGGAGCCGGATCAACGGGTACGACGACGCGACCTGAGCCGGGTCCCCGGCGGCACCGCCCGAACGAGGGGCGGCCGGCGGGTGACGGTCCGGCGCGGTACGGGTACGCAGAGGGCACGGACGGTTTTCCACGAACCGTCCGTGCCCTTCGTCATGGTTCGTCACCCCTTCAATAAAGATCGCGCCGCGTGTCAGAGGTGCCGGGTAGGCTCGGAGACAAGATGACAGAGGACCTCTCACCCGCCGAGCGGTACGCCGCTTCCCGGATCCGCGCCGCAGAGGAGGCCACTGCCCTGGCCCCCTTCCGCGAGCTCTACGACTTCGGGCTCGACCCCTTCCAGATCGAGGCCTGCCAGGCCCTGGAGGCCGGAAAGGGCGTGCTCGTCGCCGCCCCCACCGGCTCTGGCAAGACCATCGTCGGCGAGTTCGCCGTGCACCTGGCCCTCACCCAGGGCCGCAAGTGCTTCTACACCACCCCGATCAAGGCCCTGTCGAACCAGAAGTACGCCGACCTGGTCAAGCGCTACGGCGCGGAGAAGGTCGGCCTGCTCACCGGCGACAACAGCGTCAACAGCGAAGCGCCCATCGTGGTCATGACCACCGAGGTGCTCCGCAACATGCTGTACGCCGGCTCCCAGTCGCTGCTCGGCCTCGGGTACGTGGTCATGGACGAGGTGCACTACCTCTCCGACCGCTTCCGCGGCGCCGTCTGGGAGGAAGTGATCATCCACCTCCCCGAGTCGGTGACCCTGGTCTCCCTCTCCGCCACCGTCTCCAACGCCGAGGAGTTCGGCGACTGGCTCGACACGGTGCGCGGGGACACCGCCGTGATCGTCTCCGAGGAGCGGCCGGTCCCGCTCTGGCAGCACGTGATGGCCGGACGCCGGATCTACGACCTCTTCGAGGAGGAGAGCGACCACGGCGGCCGCGGCTCCGCCCGCCGCGAGGTCAACCCCGACCTGCTGCGCATGGCGCGCATGGAGAACAGCAAGACGTACAACCCGCGCGACCGGCGCCGCGGCAAGATGGTCCGCGAGGCCGACCGCGAGCGGGAGCGCCGCTCCCGCAGCCGCATCTGGACGCCCGGCCGCCCCGAGGTCATCGAGCGCCTCGACAGCGAGGGCCTGCTGCCCGCCATCACCTTCATCTTCAGCCGGGCCGGCTGCGAGGCCGCCGTACAGCAGTGCCTGTACGCGGGGCTGCGGCTGAACGACGACGCCGCGCGCCTGCGGGTGCGCGAGCTGGTCGAGGAGCGCACCGCCTCCCTGCCCGCCGAGGACCTGCACGTGCTCGGCTACTACGAGTGGCTGGAGGGGCTGGAGCGCGGCATCGCCGCCCACCACGCGGGCATGCTGCCGACCTTCAAGGAGGTCGTGGAGGAGCTGTTCGTCCGCGGTCTGGTGAAGGCCGTGTTCGCCACCGAGACCCTGGCGCTGGGCATCAACATGCCCGCCCGCACGGTGATCCTGGAGAAGCTCGTCAAGTGGAACGGCGAGCAGCACGCCGACATCACGCCCGGCGAGTACACCCAGCTCACCGGCCGCGCCGGCCGGCGCGGCATCGACGTCGAGGGCCACGCGGTGGTGCTGTGGCAGCGCGGCATGGACCCGGGTGCCCTCGCGGGCCTCGCGGGCACCCGCACGTACCCGCTGCGGTCCAGCTTCAAGCCCTCGTACAACATGGCCGTCAACCTCGTGCAGCAGTTCGGGCGGCACCGGTCCCGGGAGCTGCTGGAGACCTCCTTCGCGCAGTTCCAGGCCGACCGCTCGGTCGTCGGGATCTCCCGGCAGGTGCAGCGCAACGAGGAGGGCCTGGCCGGCTACCGCGAGGGCATGACCTGCCACCTCGGGGACTTCGCCGAGTACGCGCGGCTGCGCCGCGACCTCAAGGACCGCGAGACCGAACTGGCCAAGCAGGGTGCCGCCCAGCGGCGCGCCCAGGCCGCGGCCTCCCTGGAGAAGCTCAAGCCGGGCGACGTCATCCACGTGCCCACCGGCAAGTTCGCCGGGCTCGCGCTGGTGCTGGACCCGGGCGTGCCGGGCGGCCGGTCCAACGGCCACCGCGGCTTCGAGTACCAGGAGGGCCCGCGACCGCTGGTGCTGACCGCCGAGCGGCAGGTCAAGCGGCTCGCGTCCATCGACTTCCCGGTGCCGGTGGAGGCACTGGAGCGGATGCGTATCCCGAAGTCCTTCAACCCCCGCTCCCCGCAGTCCCGCCGGGACCTCGCGTCGGCCCTGCGCACCAAGGCCGGCCACATCGTGCCGGACCGCCACAAGCGGGGACGGGCGGCCGCGGCGGACGACCGCGAGATCGCCCGGCTGCGCACCGAGCTGCGGGCGCACCCCTGCCACGGCTGCGACGAGCGCGAGGACCACGCCCGCTGGGCGGAGCGGTACCACCGCCTCCAGCGCGACACCAGGCAGCTGGAGCGGCGCATCGAGGGGCGGACGAACACCATCGCCCGCACCTTCGACCGGATCCACGCCCTGCTCACCGAGCTGGACTACCTGCGCGAGGACGAGGTCACCCCGCACGGCAGGCGGCTGGCCCGGCTCTACGGCGAGCTCGACCTGCTCGCCTCCGAGTGCCTGCGCGCCGGCATCTGGGAGGGCCTGGAGCCGGCCGAACTGGCCGCCTGCGTCTCGGCGCTGGTCTTCGAGGCGCGGCAGTCGGACGACGCCGTTGCCCCGAAGGTGCCGGGCGGGGCCGTGAAGGCGGCGCTGGGCGAGATGGTGCGGATCTGGGGGCGGCTCGACGCCCTGGAGGAGGAGCACCGGATCAATCAGGCCGAAGGCGTGGGTCAGCGCGAGCCCGACCTGGGCTTCGCCTGGGCCGCGTACCAGTGGGCTTCGGACAAGAGCCTCGACGAGGTGCTGCGCGAGGCGGAGATGCCGGCCGGCGATTTCGTGCGCTGGTGCAAGCAGGTCATCGACGTCCTGGGCCAGATCGCGGCCGCGGCGCCCGCCGAGGGCTCCACGGTGGCCAGAAACGCTCGCAAGGCCGTCGACGCGCTGCTGCGGGGTGTGGTGGCCTACAGCTCCGTGGGCTGAGCCCCTTCGGCTGTTCCTCCGAACCGGAGAATGGCCTGATGGTGCTCTTGTCATGATCGGTCTTCCGTGCGTTGTGCGACGATCGGGCCATGGAATCAACTGGTCGTCGCGTCGGGCGTCCGCGCGCCGACCAGCGCGCGGACAGCGGGGTGCCGCCCCGGGAGGAACTCCTCGGGGCGGCGGCCGAACTGTTCACCCGCCGCGGGTACGCGGCCACCACCACCCGGGCCGTGGCGCAGCTGGCCGGAATGCGGCAGGCCACGATGTACCACTACTTCGGCGGCAAGGAGGAACTCCTCGTCGAGCTGCTGGAGTCGACGGTCAGTCCCTCCCTCGCGGTGGCCCGGCGGATGGTGGCCGACACCGCGCGGCCGGCCGCCGAGCGGCTGTGGGAGCTGTGCCGCTCGGACGTGCTGCTGCTGTGCGGCGGACGGCACAACCTGGGCGCCCTCTACCTGCTGCCCGAGGTGCGGGGCGAGAGCTTCGCCGGCTTCCGCCGGATCCGCGACGAACTCAAGGCTGCCTACCGGGAGTTGCTGCGACTCACCCCGGTGGGGGAGGAACTCGCCGGTGACGAGGACGAGTTGGTGCTGCGCAACGACCTCGTCTTCGGACTGATCGAGGGCGTGATCCTGATCCGCGGCTCCGATCCCGGGCGCTCCGCCGTGGAGTTCGCCGAGGCGACCGCCGACGCGGCGCTGCGGATAGCGGGACTGACTCAGGCAGCCTCCTGCGGTCTCCCGTCGGCCCAGCCCTCGGGGTCGTCCCAGGCCTGAAGGGTCCGGCCGGATTCGAAGCGGTGCGCCGTGCCGGTCACCGGGTCGGTGAACTCCAGCACCCGGGCCAGCAGTTGGAGCGGGCGCCGGTAGTCGTCCGGGGCCGGGTCGGTGACCTCCGGGTACACCGGGTCGCCGAGGATCGGCAGGCCGAGGGAGTTCATGTGCACCCGCAGCTGGTGGGTGCGGCCGGTGGCCGGGGTCAGCCGGTAGCGGCCGAGCGGGCCGCGGTGCTCCAGGAGTTCGACGCGGCTCTCCGCGTTGGGCTCGCCGGGCAGTTCCGCGGCGGCGATCACGCCGCGGGTCTTCTCGATGCGGCTGCGGACGGTGCGCGGGAGGGCGAGCGAAGGCTCGTACGGGGCCAGGGCCTCGTACTCCTTGCCGACCCGGCGGCCGGCGAACAGCTGCTGGTAGGCGCCGCGGTCCTCGCGGCGGACGCTGAACATCACCAGGCCGGCCGTGAGCCGGTCCAGCCGGTGCGCGGGGCTGAGCTCCGGGAGTCCCAGCCGGTGCCGGAGCAGCGCGAGGGCGGTCTGCGTGACGTGGCTGCCGCGCGGGGTGGTGGCGAGGAAGTGCGGCTTGTCCACGACCAGCAGGTGCGGGTCGCGGTGGACGACGTGCAGGGGGAACGGCACGGGCGCCTCGGGCGGCAGCTCCCGGTGGAACCACACGTGGTCGCCGGGGCGGTACGGGGCTTCGGGGGAGAGGGGGCCCTCGGCGCCGTACACCCGGCCGTCGCGCAGCAGCCGGTCGATGGCGGCCTCGCCCGCGCCGCCCCGGTAGTGCGCCCGCAGGTAGCTGCCGAGGTCGGGCCATTCGCCCTCGGGGAGCCGCAGGCGGACCGGGTCGATGCCGAGGCGCTGGGGGAGGGGCGAGGGGGGCGGGTGTGCGGTGCGTCTCATCGTGGGGCCCAGCGTACGCGGCACCGGCCGGGCCGCCCGGTTCCGGGCGGGCGCCGGCCGCCGCCGTCACTGCTGCCGCTGGAAGGTGCCCAGGCCGTTCTCGTCCAGGTACTCCACGCGCATCCCGCCGTCGGTGAAGAACACCCCGGTGCGGCCGACGGCGTTCTCGCCGGCGGTCTGGAAGCTGAACGTGTTCCCGTCGTAGTGGGTGAGCGGGTAGTTCTGCGGCTCCGGGCCCAGGTGCAGGACCAGTCCGCCGTCCTGACCGGTGGTGACGGTGGCCCGGCCGTAGAACGGGTTGGTGTACGCGCCGGTGTACTCGCTGTCCGCCCGGGCCGGCTTCGCGTTGGCCGGCGGCTTGGTGTAGTCCGTGTCCGAACCGCCCTGGTTGAGCTGCTCCTCGTAGGACTTGGCCACGATGGGCAGCCAGTCCCGGGTGGGCTTGCCGTGCTCGGCGACGTCGAAGAAGTTGAGCGCGATGGTGTCGGGGAGGCCCGAGGGGGCGCCATTGGTGAGCACCACGATGCCGAGGTTGTCGGACGGGACCAGCGTGACGTTGGTGTTGGCGCCGAGTGCGAAGGCGCCGGAATGGCTCAGGCGCAGCCGGCCGTTCTCGTCGTAGCGCACGTTCCAGCCCAGGCCGTAGAAGCCGGGCTGCGCGTTCGGCTCGGCGGGGGGATGGCTGATGCTGTGCGGGACGTGGGTCTCGGCCAGGCCCTCGCCGTTGATGACCTGCTTGCCGTCGATCTTCCCGCCGCCCATCTGGAGGCGCAGCCAGCGGGCCATGTCCTTGGCGTTGGAGCTGACGCCGCCCGCGGCGGTCTGCGCGTCGGCGTCACGGACGTACAGCGGCTTCCAGGTCCCGTCGGCGGTCTTGACATGGGTCAGGGCCCGGTCGGCCGTCTTCTCGTAGTCGCTGAAGCGGGAGCTGGTGTGCGTCATCCCGGCGGGCTTGTACAGCAGGTCGTCGGAGAGCTTGTCCCAGGGCACGCCCTTGGCCTTGGCGACGGCCTCGGCCGCCGCGGTGAAGCCGAAGTTGGTGTAGGCGTAGCTGGTCCGGAACGGGGTGAGCGGCTCGAAGCGCAGGCGGGACAGGATGTACGCCTGGTCGTAGCCCAGGTCCTCCAGGAGGTCGCCGGAGTGGTCGGGGAGGCCCGAGCGGTGCGAGAGCAGGTCGGCCGCCGTGACGTGCGAACTCACCCAGGGGTCCTTGAGGATGACGCCCTTCAGCGGATCGTCGAAGCCGTCGGCGCCGACGGCCTGTGCCACGACGGTGGTGGCCACCGGTTTGGAGACCGAGGCGAGTTGGAAGACGGTGTCCGGGCTGACCTTCTTGTCCGGGGAGTTGGTGTCGCGGACGCCGAAGCCCTTCTGGTAGACGACCTTGTCGTCGTGGACCACGGCCACCGCGACGCCGGGCACGCCGGTGCGCTTCATGCCGTCCTGCACCTGTGCGTCCAACTGGTCGAGGGCCGCCTGCACGTCGAAGTCGCCCGGGCTCGGGCTCGGGCTCGGCGACGGTGCGGCGGCGACGGCTCCGGCCACCAGGGCGAGCCCGGCGGCGACTGACAGCCCCCTGCGCTTGCTGTTGCGTCGCATACGTCCATTGAACGACGGTCCCCCGGCGCTCGCCTGGGGAGGAGCCGGGGAGCCGGGGAACGGGAACGCCGGCGGGGCCGCGCTCGCGGCCCCGCCGGCGTCGTGGGTGCAAGGGCCCGGTCAGCCCTCCTGCTCGGCCTCCACCTGGGCGTTCCAGGCGCGCTTGGTCTCGCGCCAGGCCTCGTCGGTGTGGCCCGCGCGCCAGTAGCCCGAGATCGACAGCCGCTCCCGCGGGACACCGCGCTCCAGGCGCAGGTGGCGGCGGAGCGCCTTCACGAAGCCCGCCTCGCCGTGGACGAAGGCGTGCACGGAGCCCAGCGGGAACTCCAGGGAGGTGACGGCCTCCAGCAGGGCCTCGCCGACCGGGCGGCCGGCCCGGTGCAGCCAGACCGGCTGCACGCCGTCGGGCGTGGTGACCTTCAGCTCGTCGGCCTTGCCCTCGACCTCGACGAAGGCGCGTACGACCGCGCCGGCCGGCATCCGCTCCATGGCGGCGGCGATCGCCGGCAGGGCGCTCTCGTCGCCGACCAGCAGGTGCCAGTCCGCCACCGGGTCCGGGGCGTAGCCGCCGCCGGGGCCGAGGAAGTGGACGCGCTCGCCGGGCTGCGCGCGCAGGGCCCACGGGCCGGCGAGGCCCGTGTCGCCGTGCACGACGAAGTCGATGGTCAGCTCGCGGTGGACCGGGTCCCAGTTCCGCACGGTGTACGCGCGCTGGCGCGGCCACTGCTCGCGGGGGAACGTGGCGCGGATCTGCTCCAGGTCCCAGGGCTCGGCGTGGGTGACTCCGTCGGCGGGGAACAGCAGCTTGACGTAGTGGTCCGTGAACTCGCCCGCTTCGAAGCCGGCCAGCTCCGGGCCGCCCAGCACCAGCCGCACCATGTGCGGGCTGAGCCGCTCGGTGTGTACGACCGTGGCCGTGCCAACCATGCGCGTACGAGCCTCCTTGAGGGCGACTCCTTCTGCCACGGTGGTACCCCGTTTCCCCAGACGTGTCACTTAGGTTTGCCTAACCTAGCACCTCAGGCGCGAAGTGTGGAGACAAGCCTGTCCACGGCTCCACCAAGACCCCAGTTCCGGGCCAGGTCAGCCAGGGCCTCCGGGTGTGCGGGGGTCTTCGGCAGCGTTGCGTCGAACGGGGGAAGCGGCACGTCGGAGGCCACCCGGACCACCTTGGGGGCCACCGCCACGTACGCCCGCGCCTCGTCCAGCCGCTTGCGCTGCGAGGGGGTGAGCTTCGACGCCGGGTCGTCGACGGCCGCCATGATCCCGTCCAGGTCCCCGAAGGCGTCCAGCAGCTTGGCCGCCGTCTTCTCCCCGATCCCGGGCACGCCCGGCAGGCCGTCGCTCGGGTCGCCGCGCAGCAGCGCCAGGTCCACGTATCCGGGGCCGTCGACCCCGTACTTCTCGCGCAGCACCGCCTCGTCCGTGATCTGGAGGGTGCCGACGCCCTTGAGCGGGTACAGGACGCGGGCCTGCCGGGCGTCGCTCACCAGCTGGTAGAGGTCGCGGTCGCCGGTGACGATGTCGACCGGGCCGGCGGCCCGGCCGGCGAGGGTGCCGATCACGTCGTCCGCCTCGTACCCCGCGACGCCGATCCGGGCGATGCCGAAGGCGTCGAGCGCCGCCTCGATCACCGGGACCTGCGGGGAGAGGGTGTCCGGGATCTCCTCCTCGTCGGGACCGGCCGGGGTCTCGACCGCGACGCGGTGCGCCTTGTACGACGGGATCAGCTCCACCCGCCAGTGCGGCCGCCAGTCGGCGTCCATGCACGCGACCAGCTCGTCGGGGCGGTGGTCCTGGACCAGCCTGGCGATGAAGTCGAGCAGCCCGCGGACGGCGTTGACCGGAGTGCCGTCCGGGGCGCGCACGGAGTCCGGCACACCGAAGTACGCGCGGAAGTACAGGGAAGCGGTGTCGAGGAGCATCAGGCGTCGGGTCATTCTGACGATGATGCCGCACCCCACCGACCGTGACCGTGCGGGCACAGGCGTTCACCGGGGGCGTAGAGCGGCTGGGCCGTGAGCGCGAAACGGGGGGCGGAAGCTGCGTAAGGTGCTTACAGCACATCCATGTGCGACCGGACCAAGGGGAGGGCAGCCCCGGCCATGGACGACAAGGACAAGGAAAGGGACGGCAAGGACCCGCTTCGCGTGGGTGCCGCGGTGCGCAAGCGGCGCAGGGCGCTCAAGCTCACCCTCGCCGCCGTGTCGGCGCGCAGCGGGCTGTCGGTGCCGTTCCTGAGCCAGATAGAGAACGAGCGGGCCCGGCCGAGCATGCGCTCCCTGGAACGCGTCGCCGACGCCCTGGAAACCACCGCCGTCGAACTCCTCGCGGCCTCCGACAGCGCCCGCACCGTGGACCTCGTGCGCGCCGGGGACGACACCGGGCTCGCGCCCGCCGCGGGGGTGCGCCCCCTCGTGCGCGGCCACCACCAGCTGCACGCACTGGAGTTCACCGGGGAACAGGACGCCGGGCGCGAGTACCAGCACCGCAACGACGAGCTGATGTACGTGGTCGAGGGCTCCTGCCAGGTCGAGGCCGAGGGCCGCGCGTACCGGCTGGAGGCGGGCGACTCCCTGTTCCTGTCCGGCGGGGTGCGCCACCGCTGGCGGGCCACGGGCGAGGGCACCCGGCTGCTGGTGGTCGCCGTCGGCGACCACGTGGACGCGGTCACCGAACCGCCGGGGCGCTGATGCCGGTCGCACACCGGGCCCGGGCCGGGGCGGGGGCCGGCTGATGCGGGTCGTCTCGCTGGTGCCCTCGCTCACCGAGGCGGTGGCCGCCACGGAGCCGGGGCTGCTGGCCGGCGCCACCGACTGGTGCAGCCACCCCGCGGACCTGGACGTCGTCCGGATCGGCGGCACCAAGAACCCCGACGTGGCCGCGGTCGCCGCGCTGCGCCCGGACCTGGTGGTCGCCAACGAGGAGGAGAACCGCCCGCCCGACCTCGACGCCCTGCGCGCGGCCGGGCTGCGGGTGCTGGTGACCGAGGTGCGGGACCTGCCCGGCGCCTTCCGGGAGCTGGACCGGGTGCTCGTCGGCGGGTGCGGGCTGGCGCGGCCGGTCTGGCTGGACGAGGCCGAGGAGGCCTGGGCCGCGGTGGAGCCGCTGGGCGACCTACGGGCCGTGGTCCCGGTGTGGCGGCGGCCCTGGATGGTACTGGGCCGGGACACCTTCGCCGGCGACCTGCTGGCCCGGCTGGGGGTGCGCAACCTGTACGCCGGCCACGCCGACCGGTACCCGAGGGTGCCGCTCGCCGAGCTCAACGCCGCGGGCGGCGACCTGGTGGTGCTGCCCGACGAGCCGTACGCCTTCCACGCGGGCGACGGCCCCGAGGCGTTCCCGGCGATGGCGGCCGCCCTGGTGAGCGGCCGCCATCTGACCTGGTACGGGCCTTCGCTGAGCGAGGCCCCCGCGGTGCTCAGCGGGGCGCTGCGAGCAGCTTTCCGCTGACCAGGCCCCGTACGGTGTGGGCGGCCGCGGCCAGCCAGGCGGCGACCAGGGCCACGTACAGGGCCAGGGCCAGCCACTGGAGGGCGACCAGGCCGGTGTGGCGGGCGAGGCCCTCGAAGCCGGTGACGCAGGTGCCGACGGGGAAGGTGAAGGCCCACCAGGTCATCGCGAAGCCCATGCCCCGGCGGGCGGCGCGGACCACCAGGGCGACGGCGAGGGCCGTCCAGAGGAGGGCGAAGCCCATCACGGGGACGCCGTAGACGACGGCGAAGGCGCCGAGGGCACCGGCGTAGGGGGCGCCTATGGAGGTGGCGGCCTGGTCGGCGAGCTGGTTGACGGCGGTCGTGGACTGGCCGAGGGGGCCGAGCACCAGGAACAGGGTGGGGGTCAGGGCCAGGGGCAGGGGCCCGCCGACGATCAGCCGGCCGAGGATCAGGGGCAGCATCAGCAGGGTGGCCAGCAGGCTGATCCCGAACATCGCGTAGCAGGCCAGCAGCATCGCCTCGCGGGGCTGGCCGGCGGGCAGGTGGGGGATGAGCAGGGGGCCGAGGGCGGCGGAGACCATCGGGGCGACGAGGGGCAGCAGCCAGACGGGGCTGGCGGAACCGGCCTCGACCTTGTGCCGCACGACCATCAGGTAGGGCACGGCCACGGCGGCCAGCAGGCCGATCGCGGTGCCGGCGGTGAAGAGGACGGCGTCGGCGGCCACGGCCGCGCCCTCCCCGATCAGGTCCTTGCCGACCATCAGGGTGCCGCCGCCGACGGCGAGCAGCGCCATGGACAGGCAGCCGTAGAAGGGGGCGACGGCGGGGTCGAGGAGGTGGGCGCGGGCCTGGTCGCGGTGGTGCAGCCAGTGGCCGGTGCGGGCGGCCAGGACGGTGGCCAGGGCCACGGCAGACAGGACCCACATGACCTCGGCGAAGACGCGCATGCCCGGGAAGTGGTACGGGAGGCCCGCGCCGGCGTTGGCGATGATCGCCGTGCCCATGACGGAGGCGTACCAGTTGGGGCCGAGGTGGCGCAGGGCGGGCAGCCGGCGTTCGGCGCCGGTGCCGGCCCCGCCGCTGCGGCGGGGGCGGGTGAGGGGTCGGGGTTGCGCGATGGTGGCCATGACCTCAGCCTCCCGCGGGGGCGGGCGGCTGCGTAGGGGTGATCTTCCTATGGGGTCATAAACTGGATTTATGAGTGCTGGGTGCGGTGTGGTGCGGGCGGGTGGGTTCCGTGGACGCTGAGCAGGGGTCCCCGCTGGCGCACCGGGTGCCGGACCTGGGGTCGCTGGAACTGCTGCTGGCCGTGGCCCGGCTGGGCAGCCTGGGCGCGGCCGCCCGGGAGCTGGGCATCACGCAGCCCGCCGCGAGCAGCCGGATCCGGGCCATGGAGACGCGGCTGGGGGTGGCGCTGGTGGACCGTTCGCCGCGCGGCTCCCGGCTCACCGCCCAGGGCGCGCTGGTCACGGACTGGGCGCAGCGGGTGGTGGAGGCGGCCGAGGCCTTCGACGCGGGGGTGCAGGCGCTGCGGGGCCGGCGGGACTCCCGGCTGCGGGTGGCGGCGAGCCTGACCATCGCGGAGTACCTGCTGCCCGGCTGGCTGATCGCGCTGCGCGCGGAGCGGCCGGACACCGCGGTGTCCCTGCGGGCCGGCAACTCGGTGGCGGTGGCGGAGGCGGTGCTGGCCCGGGAGGCCGACCTGGGGTTCGTGGAGGGCCTGACCGTGCCGGACGGGCTCGACAGCGCCGCGGTGGCCCGGGACCGGCTGGTGGTCGCGGTGGCGCCGGGGCACCCGTGGGCGCGGCGGCGGTCGGGGGTGACGGCGCGGGAACTGGCGGCCACCCCGCTGATCCTGCGGGAGCGGGGGTCGGGGACGCGGCAGGTGCTGGACGCGGCGCTGGGTGCGTACGGGGGGCTGGCCGAGCCCCTGCTGGAACTGGCCTCCACCACCGCGGTGAAGGCGGCGGCGGTGAGCGGGGCGGGGCCGTGCGTGCTGTCCGAGCTGGCCGTGGGGGAGGAGCTGGGGGCGCGGCGGCTGGTGGCGGTGCCGGTGGGCGGGGCCGCGCTGGAACGGGTGCTGCGGGCGGTGTGGCCCTCGGGGGCCCGTCCTGCCGGTCCGGCGCGGGACCTGCTGTCGCTGACGCGGGGCTGACGTCTTCCGGTGCCGGCCCGGTGCCGGCCCCGTGCCGGGTGCGGGTCCCGTGCCGGGTGCCGGGTGCCGGGTGCCGGGTGCCGGGCCGTGCCGGGTGCCGGGCCGTGCCGGGTGCCGGCCCGTGCCGGGTGCGGTGCAGGCCGTCTGCCGCGTGCGGTGCGGGTCGTTGCCCTGCGGGGCTTTCTCCCCGCCCCGCCCTTTCTCCGTTTCCCGGGCTTCGCCCGGACCCTTTCGGGGGCTCTGCCCCCGTACCCCCGCTCCTCAAACGCCGGAGGGGCTGGATCTACCCCCAGGGTCACCTCCAGCCTCGCCGGCGTTTGAGGCGTGGGGGTCCCCCCGGACGGAGTCTGGGGGGAGGGTCCGGGGCGGAGCCCCGGTTTCGGGAAAGGGGCGGGGTGGGGAAACGGCTCCGCGCAGCGGCGGGCGGTGGCCCCGGGGCTGGGGACTGCCCCAGGGACACCGCGTTCCGCCGCGGGGGCCGGGCCCGGCACGGGCCCGGGGGCGGGCGGGGCCCGGGCCGCGGGCGGGTTACGCGACCGGCGCCGCCGTGAGGGCCGTCGCCGCGAGGAGCGACCGCATGACGCGCACGTCACGGCCCCGCTCCGGGTGCCACTGGACTCCCAGGACCCACTGCGGGCCCGGGAGTTCGACGGCCTCCACCGTGCCGTCCAGGGCCCGGGCCGAGACGATCAGGTCCCGGCCCAGGCGGTCCACCGCCTGGTGGTGGTACGTCGGCACGTCCGTCGGTTCCGGAGCGATCTCCCCGTACCGGGTCCCGGCCACCGGCAGCACCCGGTGCTCGGACATCACGCCGGGCGCCTTCACGTGCCCCTCGATGTGCTGGACGAGGGTGCCGCCCAGGGCGACGTTCAGGGCCTGCATGCCCCGGCAGATGCCCAGCAGCGGGATCCGGCCCTCCGTCAGGGCCGCCCGGATCAGGGCCAGTTCCCACGCGTCGCGCTCCGGCGCCGGGGCGCCCGTACGCTCGTCGCGCACCGCCCCGTACCGCGCCGGGTCCACGTCCGGGCCGCCCGCGATGACCAGGCCGTCCAGCCGGGGCAGCAGCTCCTCCGCCGTCTCCGGGTCGTCGGGCGGCAGCAGGACCGCCGTGCCGCCGCACGCCTGTACGTACTCGTGGTACCCCGAGGGCGCCAGCGCCGCGGGGACGTCCCACGGGCCGTAGCGGGCGGACTTCTCCAGGTAGGTGGTGATGCCGATGAGCGGCTTGGGCACGGTGGGGCCTTCCGTAGAACCTGCGGGGCGTACGGGCGTACGGGCGTACGTGGGTCAGTCGCGGTCGAGCTCGGCCTCGGCCGCCGCGAGCGCCGCGAACTCCTCCTCCGGCGCGGAGGCCACCAGCCGGTGCCGACTGTAGAACGCGAAGTAGGCGAGGGCGACGGCGTACACGGCGAGTGCGATGAACGCGGCGTCCTTGTCCACCAGGAAGGTGGCGACCAGGGCCGACAGGGCGAGGACGAAGGCGGCGGTGGAGGTCGCCACCCCGCCCGGGGTGCGGTAGGGGCGGGCCAGGCCGGGCTCGCGGCGGCGCAGCACGATGTGGGAGAGGGCCATCAGCGCGTAGCTGATCGTGGCGCCGAAGACGGCGATGTTCAGCATCCGGGGGCCGTCGCCGGTGCCGGCGGCGAGCGCGAAGCCGAGGGCGCCGGGGATCAGCAGACCGAGGTACGGGGCCTTGCGCTTGCTGGTGAGGGAGAGGAACCGCGGCAGGTAGCCCGCCCGGGAGAGGGCGAACAGCTGGCGCGAGCCCGCGTAGATGAGGGAGAAGAAGGAGGCGACCAGGCCCGCCAGGCCCGCGTAGTTGACGAAGGTCTTCAGCCAGGACAGGCCGGGCGTCCCCTCCAGCGCGACGACCAGCGGGTTGCCGGCGTCCTTGATGGCGTCGGCGCCGCGCGCGCCGGTCGAGGCGAGGAAGGTGATCAGGGCGAGCAGCGCGAGGATGCCCATGGAGATGGCGAGCGCGCGGGGCATGGAGCGGACCGGGTCCTTGGCCTCCTCGGCGGCGAGCGGCACGCCCTCGACGCCGAGGAAGAACCACATGCCGAAGGGGAACGCCGCCCAGATGCCCAGCAGTCCGAAGGGCAGCCAGGAGCTCGCGCCGAGCGCGGAGGTGTCGACGGCGATGTCGTCGAGGCGGCCCGCGTCGAACTCGGTGAACGCGCCGACCGCGAAGACCAGCAGCGCGGCCACGGCGATCGCGGTGACGACCAGGCTGAAGCGGAGGGCCTCGCCGACGCCCCAGAGGTGGATGCCGATGAAGATGGCGAAGCAGGCCAGGTAGACCGGCCAGCCCGAGGTCAGGCCGAAGAGGTTCAGGGACTCGACGTAGTCGCCGATGAAGATGGCGATGGCCGCCGGGGCCAGGATGTACTCGATCAGGATCGCGGTGCCGGTGAGGAAGCCGCCCCAGGTGCCGAGCGCCCGGCGGGCGAAGCCGTAGCCGCCGCCCGCCGTGGGGAGGATGGCGGACAGCTCCGCGAGGGAGAAGACCAGGCAGGCGTACATGGCGCCCATGAGGAGGGTGGCCAGGGCGAGTCCGCCGAAGCCGCCGTGGGCCAGGCCGGTGTTCCAGCCGGAGAAGTCGCCGGAGACGACGTACGCGACGCCGAGGCCGGTCAGCAGCAGCCAGCCGGCACTGCCGCGGCGCAGGGTGCGCCGTTCCAGGTAGGCGGCGTCGCCGTCCGGGGCGGTGCCCTCGGGGGAGGCGGTGGGAGGGGGGACGGCGGCGGTGCGCGCCTCGGTGTCGTCGGCCATGTGCGCTCCTGCATCGAGGGGGGACGGGGGCGGCAAGCAATGGTTCGAGGCGATACCTTTGCCCTAGAGGGGTGGTGAGCGCAAGCCCCTGGAGTAAAAGGGGTGTTACGAGGGGGTGGCCGCGCCGTTCGTCGGCCGCCGCCCCGCCCGGCCCCGGGCCCCGCCCCGTGCGCGGGCTGCCCCCGCACCCGGCCCCGCGCCCCGCCGCCCGCCGCCCTACGCCAGGAACCCGCGCAGCAGGGCCGCCGTGCCGCAGCAGTGCTCGCGCATCAGCTCCCGGGCGGCCTCGGCGTCCCGCTCCAGGATCGCGTCGACCAGGGCCGCGTGCTGGCGCTGGGAGTGCTCCAGGTTCCGCACCAGCAGCGGGATGCAGTCCAGCAGGTCGTTGACCGTGGCCCGGACCGCCGCGTACTGGGCGGTGAGCGTCGCCGAGCCGGAGAGCTCGGCCAGCGTCAGGTGCAGCAGCGTGTCCAGCCGGCGGTACTCGCTCAGGGGCGCGTCCTGGGTGGCGGCGAGGGCCTCCCGCAGCCGCCGGGCGCCGTCGGGCGTGAGGCCCTGGGCCGCGCACAGCCCGGCCGCCCCGGTCTCCAGTACCTCGCGGAAGCGCAGGACGTCCTCGATGTCGACGCCCGCGACCCGGCGGCGCAGCTCCTCCTCGGCGCCGCCGGCCGGGGTGTCGGGGCGCGGGAGCACGAACGTACCCCCGTACCGGCCGCGTCTGCTCTCCACCAGGCCCTGGTCCTGGAGCACCTTCAGCACCTCGCGCAGGGTGACCCGGCTGATCCCCATCCGCTCGGCCAACTCGCGCTCCGGGGGGAGGCGTTCGCCGCCGGCGACCAGGCCGAGGCGGACGATCCTGAGGATCTGCTGGAGCGCCTCCTCGAAGCCGTTCCCGGCCCGCACCTGGCGCAGCACCGGGCCGAGCAGGTCGTCGTTACCGCTTTCCGGTGTCATCTGGAAATCGCCCCTTCCCAAGCAATGGTCTTCCCGCATACCTTAGGCGCTCTCGGCTCACCGAAGGAGAGAATCCCGTGGTAGACCGCACACCGCCGCTGACGACGGAGGAGCTCCGCGCCCTCGTCGCGAGCGGCGAGATCGACACGGTCGTCCTGGCCTTCCCCGACATGCAGGGACGACTCCAGGGCAAGCGGTTCGCCGCACCGTTCTTCCTCGACGAGGTCCTCGCACACGGCACCGAGGGCTGCAACTACCTGCTGGCCGTCGACACCGACATGAACACGGTCGACGGCTACGAGATGTCGTCCTGGGACCGTGGCTACGGCGACTTCGCCATGCACCCCGACCTCGCCACCCTCCGCCGCCTGCCCTGGAACGCCGGCACCGCCATGGTCATGGCCGACCTGGCCTGGGAGGACGGCTCGCCCGTCGTGGCCGCCCCGCGCCAGATCCTGCGCCGCCAGCTGGAGCGGCTGGCCGAACTCGGCCTCACCGCGCAGGTCGGCACGGAGCTGGAGTTCATCGTCTTCAAGGACAGCTACGAGCAGGCCTGGGACGCCGACTACCGCGACCTGACGCCCGCCAACCAGTACAACATCGACTACTCGGTCCTCGGCACCGGCCGCATCGAGCCCCTGCTGCGCCGCATCCGCAACGAGATGGCGGGCGCCGGGCTGGTCGTGGAGTCGGCCAAGGGCGAGTGCAACCTCGGCCAGCACGAGATCGCCTTCCGCTACGACGAAGCCCTCGTCACCTGCGACCAGCACTCCGTCTACAAGACGGGCGCCAAGGAGATCGCCGCCCAGGAGGGCATGTCGCTCACCTTCATGGCGAAGTTCAACGAGCGCGAGGGCAACTCCTGCCACATCCACCTCTCGCTCGCCGACGCCGACGGCCGCAACGCGATGGCCGGGGAGGGCCCCGGCGGGACGTCGGAGCTGATGCGGCACTTCCTCGCCGGACAGCTGGCCGCCCTGCGGGAGTTCTCCCTCCTGTACGCGCCCAACATCAACTCGTACAAGCGCTTCCGGCCCGGCTCCTTCGCGCCGACCGCCGTCGCCTGGGGCCGGGACAACCGCACCTGCGCCCTGCGGGTGGTCGGCCACGGCCGCTCCACGCGCTTCGAGAACCGGGTGCCGGGCGGGGACGTCAACCCGTACCTGGCCGTCGCGGCCATGGTCGCCGCCGGTCTGTACGGCGTGGAGAACCGGCTCGAACTGCCCGAGCCCTGCCCGGGCAACGCGTACACCGCCGACTTCGAGCACGTGCCCGGCACCCTGCGGGAGGCCGCCGAGCTCTGGGAGAACAGCGCCGTGGCCAAGGCGGCCTTCGGGCCCGAGGTCGTGGCCCACTACCGCAACATGGCGCGCGTCGAGCTCGACGCCTTCGACTCCGCGGTCACCGACTGGGAACTGCGCCGCTCCTTCGAACGTCTGTGAGGCACCCCTTGTCCGAGACCGTGCACGAGGTCTTGAACCCGGCGACCGAGGAGGTCGTCGCCACCGTCCCGGCCGCCACGGCCGCCGACGTCGACGCGGCCGTCGTACGGGCCGCGGCCGCCCAGCGCGGCTGGGCCGCCGCGGCCCCGGCCGACCGGGCCCGCCTGCTGCGCCGGTTCGCCTCCGTGGTCGACGACCACCGCGAGGAACTCGCCCTGCTGGAGGTCCGCGAGGCAGGCCACACCATCGGCAACGCCCGCTGGGAGGCGGGCAACGTGCGCGACCTGCTCGACTTCGCCGCCGGGGGAGTGGAGCGGCTCTCCGGCCGGCAGATCCCGGTGCCGGGCGGGCTGGACGTGACCATCCTCGAACCGCTCGGCGTGGTCGGCGTGATCGCCCCCTGGAACTTCCCCATGCCGATCGCCGCCTGGGGCGCCGCGCCCGCCCTCGCCGCGGGCAACGCCGTGGTGCTCAAGCCGGCCGAGACCACCCCGCTCACCGCGCTGCGGCTGGCGGAGCTGGCGCTGGAGGCCGGACTCCCCGAGCACCTGTTCCAGGTGCTGCCGGGGGCCGGGCCGGTCGCCGGGAACGCCCTCGTCGGGCACCCGGGGGTCGCGAAGGTCGTCTTCACCGGCTCGACCCGGGTCGGCAAGCAGATCATGGCCGCCTGCGCGGACCGGGTGAAGCGGGTCACCCTCGAACTCGGCGGCAAGAGCCCCAACATCGTCTTCGCGGACGCCGACGTCGAGGCGGCCGCCGCGGCGGCGCCGATGGCCTTCCTCGACAACACCGGCCAGGACTGCTGCGCCCGCACCCGGATCCTGGTGCAGCGCTCCGCGTACGACCGGTTCCTGGAGCTGCTGGAGCCCGCGGTCAAGGAGGTCGTGGTCGGGGACCCGATGGACGAGCGGACGCAGATGGGTCCGCTGATCTCGCGGGCGCAGCTGGACCGCGTACGGTCGTATGTCACAGATGACCTTGCAATGGTCCGCGGCAGCGCCCCCGAGGGACCGGGCTTCTGGTTCCCGCCCACCGTCGTCACCGGAGTCGACCCCACCGCCCCGGTCGCCACCGAAGAGGTCTTCGGCCCGGTCGCGGTCGTGCTGCCCTTCGAGGACGAGGACGACGCGGTACGGCTGGCCAACGCCACCGAGTACGGCCTCTCCGGCTCCATCTGGACCCGGGACGTGGGCCGCGCGCTGCGGCTCTCCCGCGCCGTCGCCGCCGGCAACCTCTCCGTCAACTCCCACAGCAGCGTCCGCTACTGGACCCCCTTCGGCGGCTACAAGCAGTCCGGACTGGGCCGGGAGCTGGGCCCCGACGCCCTCACCGCCTTCACCGAAACCAAGAACGTCTTCATCAGCACGGAGGCCTGAACCCCATGAGCACCGAAGCACCGTCCGAGATCGTCTGCCGCCGCCTGGTCGGCCGTACCGCGGTCATCACCGGCGCCGGCAGCGGCATCGGCCTGGCCACCGCGCGCCGCCTCGCCTCCGAGGGCGCCAACGTCGTCTGCGGCGACATCGACGAGACCGCCGGCAAGGCCGCGGCCGAGGCCGTGGGCGGCACCTTCGTGAAGGTCGACGTCACCGACCCGGAGGAGGTCGAGAACCTCTTCAAGGTCGCCTTCGACACCTACGGCTCCGTCGACATCGCCTTCAACAACGCCGGCATCTCCCCGCCCGACGACGACTCCATCCTCACCACCGGCCTGGAGGCCTGGAAGCGCGTCCAGGACGTCAACCTCACCTCCGTCTACCTGTGCTGCAAGGCCGCGCTCCCCTACATGCAGCGCCAGGGCCGGGGCTCCATCATCAACACCGCCTCCTTCGTCGCGATCATGGGCGCGGCCACCTCCCAGATCTCGTACACCGCCTCCAAGGGCGGCGTGCTGGCGATGTCCCGCGAGCTGGGCGTCCAGTTCGCCCGCGAGGGCATCCGCGTCAACGCCCTGTGCCCGGGCCCCGTCAACACCCCGCTGCTCCAGGAGCTGTTCGCCAAGGACCCGGAGCGCGCCGCGCGCCGCCTGGTGCACATCCCGGTCGGCCGGTTCGCGGAGGCCGACGAGATCGCCGCCGCCGTGGCCTTCCTGGCCAGCGACGACTCCTCCTTCATCAACGCCACCGACTTCCTCGTCGACGGCGGCATCTCCGGCGCGTACGTCACGCCGCTGTAGGACCGCCGGGGCACCGTCTCCCCTCCTTCCCCCCCCACACACACACCGGCAGCCGGGCGTCGCACGACGCCCGGCTGCCGTGCTCCACCGTCCGCGACGACCCTCGTACGACAGGAGTGACCCGAGTGACCCGAGTGACCAGAGCCGGCGGCCGTCGCCTCCCGGCCGCGGCGGCAGCCGTCGCGCTCGCCGCGGGCGGCCTCGCCGCCGCCACCCCCGCCCAGGCAGGCCCGCCGGCCCCGCGGGGCGGGGCGCACTGCCCCCGGCTGACCGTCACCGAGGGCTGGTACGGGCAGAACCGGGCCCGCCTCCAGGAACTCATCGACACCCACGGCACCTGCGCCCCCGACCGGCCGGGCAGGACGCGGCCCGTGGCCGTCTTCGACTGGGACAACACCGTCGTCAAGAACGACGTCGGCGACGCGACCTTCTTCTGGCTGCTGCGCAACGGCAAGGTGCGCCAGCCCGCAGGGCGGGACTGGACCACCACCAGCCGCCACCTCACCCCGGCCGCCGCCCGCGCCCTCTCGGCCGCCTGCGACCCCCTCGCCGAGCCGGGCCGGCCGCTGCCCACGGGCACCCCGGCCGGCACCCGCTGCGCCGACGAGCTGAACGCGGTCTACGGCACCGGCGCCACCACCGCGGCCGAGCCCGCCTTCGCCGGCTGGAACCGGCGGACCACCGAGCCCGGGTACGCCTGGCTCGCCCAGCTCACGCAGGGCTGGCCCCCCGCGCAGATACGTTCCTTCGCCGCGGCCGCCCGCACCGAGAACCTGGCCGCGCCCATCGGCGCCAAGCAGCAGGTGGGCAGCACCGCCGCCACCGGCTGGGTCCGCTACTACGACCAGCAGAAGGACCTGATCGGCACCCTCCGGCGGGCCGGGTTCGACGTGTGGATCAGCTCGGCCTCCCCGCAGCCCGTGGTCGAGGCCTGGGCCGGGGGAGCCGGTATCGCACCGGACCGGGTGATCGGCATCCGCAACGTCACACGTCACGGTGTACTCACACCGCACCTCCAGGGCTGCGGAGGCGTCGCCGACGGAGCCGACACGATGATCACGTACATCGACGGCAAGCGGTGCTGGATCAACAAGGTCGTCTACGGCGTGCGCGGCGCCGCCGCCGAGAAGGTCCTGCCGGCGGCGCGGCGCCAGGTCTTAGCCGCGGGCGACTCCGACACCGACGTGACGTTCCTCCGGGACGCCACGGCCCTCCGGCTGGTCGTCAACCGGAACAAGAACGAACTGATGTGCCGCGCCTACGACAACAGCGACGGCAGGTGGCTGGTCAACCCGATGTTCATCGAGCCGAAGAAGCAGAAGACCGGCCCCTACCCCTGCGCCACCACCGGCTACACCGGCGCCGACGGCACCCCGGGCGCCGTCCTGCGCGGCGACGGCAGCGTCGTCCCGGACCAGCAGGACACCGTGTTCTAGGACCGCGCCCCACGGCCGGCCGCCCCACGGCCGATCCGCGGGACCCGGACTCAGGTCCCGCGGAGCGCGCGCCGGGCGGCCACCGCCCGGCGCGTGTCGTCCGCCACCAGGTCTCCGTTGATCTGCGCGGCCGCCAGGGCACCCGCCGCGGCGGCCGCGCCCACCTGGGCCGACGGGTCGGTGACGTTGCCGGCCGCCCACACCCCGGGTACGTCGGTACGCCCGGCCGCGTCGACGGGCAGGTACTCGCCGGCCCCGCTGGGGTGCTGCGCGGGCCGCAGCCCCAGCCCGGCCAGGAACCCGGCGCGCAGCACCGCACGGGGCTGGACCGCCAGCACCTCGCGCGCGACCCGCGTCCCGTCGGCCAGGCCCACTCCCACCAGCCGGTCCGCACCGGCCGCCGGCTCCGTCTCCACCGCCGTCACCTCGCCCTCCACCACCGCGATGTCACGGGCCGCCAGCTGCTCCGCCTCCTCCGCCGTCGGCTCCGGCGCCGTGTGCCGGAACAGCGTCACGTCGGCACTCCACTGCCGGAACAACAGCGCCTGGTGCACCGCCATCGGCCCGGAACCCAGCACGCCGACCGCCCGGTCCCGCACCTCCCACCCGTGGCAGTACGGGCAGTGCACCACGTCCCCGCCCCACCGCTCCCGCAGCCCCGGAACCTCCGGCAGCACGTCCACCAGCCCGGAGGCCACCAGCAGCCGCCGCGCCCCCACCGCCCGGCCGTCCGCCAGCCGCACCCCGAAGGCGGTGCCGTCCGGCGCGCCCCGGCGGGAGACGCCGGCGACCTCGCCGGTGAGGACCAGGCCGCCGTACCCGCGCACCTCCTCCCGCCCGCGCGCGGCCAGATCGGCCGGGGCCGTCCCCTCGCGGCCCAGCAGGCCGTGCACCGCGTCGGCCGGGGCGTTGCGCGGCGCGCCCGCGTCCACCACCAGCACCGACCGCCTGGCCCTGGCCAGCATCAGCGCGCCGCTCAGCCCCGCGGCGCCACCGCCGACGACCACCACGTCGTACGCGTCCTCCACCTGCTCGGTCACCGTGACCACCTCCTCGCCGCCACCCTCCGCCGCGGCGCCGGAAACGGCAAACCCCGTTGCCGAACCGGCAACGGGGTTTGCGGTGGACGCTCCGGCGACGGGCCTACAGGAAGGTCTTCCCCTCGCCCCGGTACGTCGGCACCGTGGCCGTCACCCGGTCCCCCTCGACCAGGTGCAGCGCGTCGAACCGCTCGCACAGCTCACCCGCCTTGGCATGCCGGAACCACACCCGGTCCCCGATCAGCAGGTCGTCCGCCGGCGCCCCCAGCAGCGGGGTCTGCACCTCGCCCGCCCCCTCCTGGGGGTCGTAGCGCAGGCCCTCCGGCAGGTACGGCACCGGCAGCCGGTCCGCGCCCGCCGCGCCCGAGGCCGGGTAGCCGCCCCCGAGCACCGTCACCACGCCCACCCCGGGCCGGCGCACCACCGGCTGCGCGAACAGCGCGGCCGGGCGGCCCGAGAACGAGGTGTAGTTGTCGAACAGCCTCGGCACGTACAGCCCGGAACCGGCCGCGATCTCCGTCACCGCGTCCTCCGCCGCCGTGGTCTGCACGCTGCCCGTCCCGCCGCCGTTGACGAACTCCAGGTCCGGCGCCACCGCCCGGACCGCCCGCACCGTCTCGGCCCGCCGCGCCGCCAGCTCCCGGCGCGCCGCGGCCTGCATCAGCCGGATCGCGCGGGAGCGCAGCGGACGGCCCGCCACCGCGTCCCCGACGCCGGCGACGTGCCCCTCGTACGCCATCAGGCCGACCAGCCGGAAGCCGGGGCGGCGGGCGATCTGCCGGGCCAGACCGGCCAGCTGGGCCGGCTCGCGCAGCGGCGAGCGGCGCGCGCCGACGCGTACGCGCCCCCCGAACAGGTGAAGCGCGGTGTCGAGCTCCAGGCACACCCGGATCTCCTCGCGCCCGCCCGCCCGGGCCGCGTCGACCAGGTCCAGCTGCGCCGTGTCGTCCACCATCACCGTGACCGCCGCGGCCAGCTTCGGGTCTCCCGCCAGCTCCGCGAAGCCGGCCCGGTCCGCCGACGGGTACGCCAGCAGCACGTCCTCGAACCCCGAGCGCGCCAGCCACAGCGACTCCGCCAGCGTGTACGACATGATCCCGGCGAACCCCTCCCGGGCCAGCACCCGCTCCAGCAGCGCCCGGCAGCGCACCGACTTCGACGCCACCCGCACGGGCTTGCCGCCGGCCCGGCGCACCAGGTCGTCCGCATTGGCGTCGAACGCCGCCAGATCGACGATCGCGAGCGGCGCGTCCAGGTGCGCGGTGGCCCGGTCGTAGCGGGCCCGGTCAGCGGCGGGTGAGGTCACCGGAGTCGTCATGCGCGCAGCTTGCCAGACCGGATTACCCGGGGGTAGGGGAATGATCGAGCCCGTAGAGTACGGCCAGTGCGCGCGGGCGGCGCGCCGTCGAGCGGGGGGTGTGCGAAGCCGTATGGCCGTCGAACCGGACCTGGCGGACCTGCCGGAGCGGCCGGGCGTGCCGGGGATGCCGGGCGGACCTGGCATCCCCGGGCTGCCGGACGCGCCGGGCGTGCCGGGCTCCGGCCGACGGCCCCGGGGCGGCGTGGCCGCGGCCGTGTGCGCGGTGCTCGGGGTCGGTCTGATCGGCGGGGCCGTCGCGGGCACCTGGCTGCTCGGCCGGGCCGAGGCCGTGCCCCCGGTGGACGCCGCGTACCGCAAGGCCGGCGTGCTGTGGCGGTCGGCGGCCGTCGACACCCTCTTCCCGCCCGTGCTCGTGGGCGACGGCGCCGGGCCCGGCGGCGCGGACCGGCGCTGGACGCGGATCGCGGTGGACCCGGACACCGGGTGCGAGACCTGGACCCGGGTGCTGGCCCCCGCGGGCTGCGACCGGGAGCTGCGGGCCACTTACACCGACGCCACGCGCAGCTCCGTGATCGGCGTCGGGCTGGTCTTCACGCCCGCCGACGCGGCGACGATGGGCGCGCTGCGGAACCGGCTCGGCAGCCGGCCGCCGCTGCCGCCTGCGTACGGGCTCGCCGACCGGCAGCGCGCGGGCTGGACGGTGTCCGTGCTGACCGACGCGCCGGTGGTGGTCTACGCGGTGTCCGGCTTCGCCGACGGCCGCCCGGTACCGACCCCGGCCCCGGCGGCCGCGGCGATGTCCCCGGACGACACCGGCGCGGTCGCCCAGGCGGGCCTCGGCCACGAGGCGAAGGCGGTCGCGGACCGCCTGGAACGCGCCCTCCGCCGGGACGCTGCGCGGCTGGCGGGGACGGGGGGTGCGCGGTGAGCGGGGTCTCCGGTACGCGTGCGGGCGCGGCCCCGGCCGGGGGGCTGCGCGCCGGCGCGGCCCCGGCTGTCGGTGCGGCCGCGGGCGGGGCGGCCGGTGTGGCTGCGGCCGGGGTTCCGCGTACGGGGATGGGTGCGGGCCTGGCGGGGGCGGCGGGCCTGGCTGCGGCCGCGGGCCCGGATGCCGGCCAGGTTGCGAGCCTGGCCACCGGTGCGGATGCGGCCGCGGGCCGGGCTGCCGGGGTGGCTCCGGGCCGGGGTGCGGCTTCGACTGCGGGCCCGGCTGCGGGTGGCGGTGCCCTGCGGGGCTGGTCCCCTACCCGCCCTTCCACCGTTCCCCGGGGCTCCGCCCCGGACCCCGGGGCTTCGGCCCCGACTCCGTGGCGCGGGACGCCGGCACCCTGGGCCTCCGTCCAGAGCCGGTTGGGTTCTTCCCCGGCTGCCGGGGGTTCGGTCTTGACCCCGTGGCGTGTGGCGCCGGGGTCGGGGGGTTCGGCGCAGGACTGGTTGGGCCCTGTCCCGGCTTCCGGGGTCGCGGCCCCGGCCTCGCGGCGCGCGACGCCGGCACCCGGGGGTTCCGTCCAGGGCCGGTCGGGCTCCTTCCTGGCTCCCGGGGCTGTGGCCCCGACTGCGTGGCGTGTGGCGCCGGCTCCCTGGGGGTCCGCCCTGGCCCCCGGGACTTCGGCCCCGGCCCCGCGGGGTGTGACGCCGGATTCGCTGGGCTGGGCCCCGGCCCGCCTGGGTACCGCGCCGGGCTTCGTCGGTTCCGGCCCTGCCGTTCGGGCCTCGGCCTCCGGGCCGCGGCACGGCGGCTCGGACGCTTCTGGCTGCGCCTCGGCCGTCCGGACCGGCGTTCCCGAGCCGTCGGCGCCGGCGACGGTCGGGCGGGCTTCGCTTCCCGGGGCGCCCGGTTCCGCCTCCGGTCCCGTCGGCGTTGCCCCCGGCCCCGTGCACTCCGCGCCGGAGGCGGGGGGCGCGGGGCGTGCCCCGGTCCGGGAACGGGCGGGACGGGGGAGCGGCTCCGGGCGGCACGGGTGTGGTGCCCGGCGGCGGGGGGTGCTGCGGAGGGGCGGGGCCGTCCTCGCGTTCGGGCTCGCGGTCGCTCTCGGGGCCGGGAGCGGGACCGCCCGGGCCGATGGGATCCGGGACCGGGAGTGGGGGCTGGACGCGCTGCACGCGGAGCGGGCCTGGGAGACCACGCGCGGGCAGGGCGTCACCGTCGCCGTGCTCGACACCGGCGTCGACGGCAGCCACCCCGACCTGCGCGGCGCCGTGGTGCCCGGCACCGACCTCATCGGGTTCGGCGCGCAGCGCGGCCAGCGCTCCTGGGCCCGTCACGGCACCGCGATGGCCGGCATCATCGCGGGCCGCGGCCACGGCACCGGCCACCGGCAGGGCGTACTCGGCATCGCGCCCGGGGCGAGCATCCTGCCCGTACGCGTGATCCTGGAGGAGGGCGACCCGGGCCGGGAGAAGGCCCGGGCCGACAAGGGCGGCGCGCTCGCCCAGGGCATCCGCTGGGCCGCCGACCACGGCGCCGACGTCATCAACCTCTCCCTCGGCGACGACAGCGAGTCCGCCCACCACGAGGCCGCCGAGGACGAGGCCGTCCAGTACGCCCTCGCCAAGGGCGTCGTGGTCGTCGCCTCCGCGGGCAACGGCGGCGAGCAGGGCGACCGCGCCTCGTACCCCGCCGCCTACCCCGGCGTGATCGCCGTCACGGCCGTCGACCGCGACGGCACCAGGGCCCCCTTCTCCACCCGCCGCTGGTACGCCACCGTCAGCGCCCCCGGCGTCGACATCGTGATCGCCGACCCCGACCGCAGCTACTACGAGGGCTGGGGCACCAGCGCGGCCGCCGCCTGGGTCTCCGGCACCGTCGCCCTGGTCCGGGCCGCCCACCCCGACCTCGGCCCCGCCCAGATCAAGCGGCTGCTGGCGGACACCGCCCGCAACGCCCCCGCCGGCGGCCGGGACGACGCCCGCGGCCACGGCCTGGTCGACCCCGCCGCCGCGCTCGCCGCCGCGGAGGACCTCACCCCCGAGCCCGCGGTCCCGGTGCCGTCCCGGTTCCCCGCCGCCCACTTCGGGCCGGGACCGGACCCGGCCCGCCCGCCGGAGCAGCGCGGCCGGCTCGTCGCCCCCGCCGCCGCGGCCGCCGGGGCGGCCCTGCTCGCGGCCGGCCTGGTCCTCGGGCGCCGACGGCGCGCCCGGTAGCAGGGGATAGGGTCGGGGGATTGTGGCGCACGAAAAGAACATCCCGGACCCCGGCTTCTCCGACGACGACGGCTCCGCCGACCCCCGGCTGAGCGCGGCCCTGGCCGCCTGGGCCGAGGACAGGACGGCCGAACCCCGCCTCCTGGAGGCCCTCAAGGACGCCCGCCTGCTCGTGCCCGTCGTGGCCGTGCTCGGCGAGGTGGAGACCGACCCCGAGACCGGGCTGCGCCGCGAGAAGACCAGCGACATGGCCGTGCCCACCCTCACCGCGGGTGACCGCAGGGCCCTGCCCGCCTTCACCTCCCTCGCCTCGCTGGCCCTCTGGGACCCCGGGGCCCGTCCGGTCGCGGTGCCCCTGCACCAGGCCCTGCGCGCGGCCGCCCACGAGAAGGCCGACACCGTGGTCATCGACCTCGCCGGCCCCGTGCCCTACCAGCTCACCGGCTCCGCCCTGCTGGCCCTGGCCGAGGGCCGCACCACCGCCGACCCGCTCCGGGACCCCGCGGTCACCGGCGCGGTCCGCGCGGTGGTGGCCGCCGAGCCCGCGGTGGTCCGCGCCCACCTGCTCCCCGGCGGGCCCGGGGCGGACGGCGTCCTCGCCGTGGTCCTGGACGCCCCCGCGGACGCCGTCCCGCAGGCGGCCCGCCGGGTGGCCGGGGCGCTGGCGGCCGACGAGACGCTGCGGGCCCGGCTGGTGCGCGGCCTGAACCTCGTGCTGCTGCCGGCCGACGCCGCCGCGCCGGGCGAGCCGCTCTTCGTACGCTGAGACCTCTGCGTACGCCGGGACCTCTTGGCTACGGGACCTCTGCGCACGCCGGGACGCGGAACGCGCGAGAGGGGCCCGGGGCGAACCCCGGGCCCCTCTCGGTGCCGTACTGCGGGAGCGGTCAGGCGTAGACCGGGCCCGTGAACTTCTCGCCCGGGCCCTGGCCCGGCTCGTCCTGCACGATCGAGGCCTCGCGGAAGGCCAGCTGCAGCGACTTCAGGCCGTCGCGCAGCGGGGCCGCGTGGAAGGAGCTGATCTCGGTGGCGCTCGCGGTGACCAGCCCGGCCAGGGCGGTGATCAGCTTGCGGGCCTCGTCGAGGTCCTTGTGCTCGGAGTCCGGCTTGTCCAGGCCCAGGTTGACCGCGGCCGCGCTCAGCAGGTGCACCGCCACCGTCGTGATCACCTCGACCGCGGGCACGTCCGCGATGTCACGGGTCAGGGTGTCGTAGTCGGGAGCCTCGGGGGACCCGGAGGCCTCGGGGGCGGGGGAGGGCGTCGCGTCAGTCATGCCTCACACGATAAGCCGGGCGGACGGAAGCGGACGACGCCCACCCGGCACGGCCGCGGAACGCACGGCCCCGACCGGTTCCGGCCGCCGCCCCGGACCGGTTCCGGCCACCCGGTTCGCACCCAGGCCGTCCTCCTGCTAACCTTGTGTGACGACCGGCCGGATACCTGTGTAACCGGCCCACAAGTGGAGGCTCCGTACTCCCACCTGACCGTCCTCCGGGACGGCGGGTCACCGGTCAGGTGGCATCCATCGTTCCGTACGGACGATGGAAAGCCGCCCGAGTCTGCGCCCCGTGTGGTTCATGCGGCGGTGCTCCGGTTGTATGAGGAGCTCCCGCCTGTGTTCCGGTCGGGGCATTTTTCGTGTTCCGGCGCGGTTGGGTCGAACGACACAGACGTCACGCGGCTGTCTGCCAGGCAGCCGTTGGTGCAACCGAGGAGGATCCATCAGCACCGAGCCCCGCATCAACGACCGGATTCGCGTTCCCGAGGTGCGACTTGTCGGTCCCAGCGGCGAGCAGGTCGGGATTGTTCCGCTCGCCAAGGCGCTCGAGCTCGCGCAGGAGTACGACCTCGACCTCGTAGAGGTCGCGGCGTCCGCCAGGCCTCCGGTCTGCAAGCTCATGGACTACGGCAAGTTCAAGTACGAGTCGGCCATGAAGGCCCGTGAGGCGCGCAAGAACCAGGCGCACACGGTCATCAAGGAAATGAAGCTCCGGCCGAAGATCGACCCGCACGACTATGACACCAAGAAGGGTCACGTCGTCCGGTTCCTCAAGCAGGGCGACAAGGTCAAGATCACGATCATGTTCCGTGGTCGCGAGCAGTCCCGGCCGGAACTCGGCTACCGACTGCTGCAGCGTCTGGCGGAGGACGTCCAGGACCTCGGTTTCGTCGAGTCGAACCCGAAGCAGGACGGCCGCAACATGATCATGGTCCTCGGTCCGCACAAGAAGAAGACCGAGGCGATGGCCGAGGCCCGCGAGGCGCAGGCCGCCCGCAAGGCCGAGCGCCAGGGTCAGCCCGCCGCGGAGTCCGCCGAGGTTCCGGCCGAGGCCTCCGCCGAGGAGACCGCCGAGGCCTGATTCCGGAGCAGCCTGCCCCGGATCAACCGACACAACATGACGCTCCCGTTCGCCGGTCCGCGAGGACCGGTGGGGGCGCCACCGACGAGGAGATAACGGCGCTATGCCGAAGAACAAGACGCACAGCGGTTCCAAGAAGCGCTTCAAGATCACCGGCTCCGGCAAGGTGCTCCGCGAGCGCGCCGGCAAGCGCCACCTGCTCGAGCACAAGTCGTCCAAGCTGACGCGTCGCCTCACCGGCAACGCCGAGATGGCCCCGGGCGACGCCGCGAAGATCAAGAAGCTTCTCGGCAAGTGACGTCAGCCGCTCCCCCTGCCGGGAGCGGAGACGTCTGGACCGGGACCCCATCGAATTTCCGGGCCGTGTGACGACAACCACGGCCCCGCTACAAGGAGTTAACAAGTGGCACGCGTCAAGCGGGCAGTAAACGCCCACAAGAAGCGCCGGGCGATCCTCGAGGCGGCCTCCGGCTACCGCGGTCAGCGTTCGCGCCTGTACCGCAAGGCCAAGGAGCAGGTCACCCACTCGCTGGTCTACAACTACAACGACCGCAAGAAGCGCAAGGGCGACTTCCGTCAGCTGTGGATCCAGCGCATCAACGCCGCTGCCCGCCAGAACGGCATGACGTACAACCGCCTCATCCAGGGTCTGAAGGCCGCCAACATCGAGGTGGACCGCAAGATCCTCGCGGAGCTGGCCGTCAACGACTCCAACGCGTTCGCCGCGCTGGTCGAGGTCGCGCAGAAGGCCCTCCCGGCCGACGTGAACGCGCCGAAGGCCGCCGCGTAAGGCCTCGCCGGCCGCCTTACAGGCCGGCAGTCACGGACCCGCAGGCGACATGCCTGCGGGTCCGTGTGCGTTCACACGTACCGTCGCCCGGCCGTCCGGCGGGACCGGACCGCATCCCGGAACCGGCCGCCCGCCGCCGGCGCCCCGACCAGAGAGACCGCCGCGTCATGAGCACCCCCGCCGAGCCGATCTCCCCGCGATCCCCGCGCGTGGCCGCCGCCAGACGGCTCGCCCGGCGCAACTTCCGCACCAAGGAGCGCCGCTTCATCGCCGAGGGCCCCCAGGCCGTGCGCGAGGCCGTCGCCCACCGCGGCGAGCACGGCCCCACGCTGATCGAGCTCTTCTCGACCGCCGAGGCCGCCGAGCGGTACCCCGACATCATCGACGCGGCCCGGGCCGCGGGCGCCCGCGTCCACCACGCCTCCGACGAGGTGCTCGCCGAGGTCTCCCAGACCGTCACCCCCCAGGGTCTGGTCGGCGTCTGCCACTTCCTCGACTCGCCCTTCGAGGAGATCATCAAGAGCCGGCCGCGGCTGGTCGCCGTGCTCGCCCACGTCCGCGACCCCGGGAACGCCGGCACCGTGCTGCGCTGCGCCGACGCCGCGGGCGCCGACGCCGTGATCCTCACCGACGCCTCCGTCGACCTGTACAACCCCAAGTCCGTACGGGCCTCCGTCGGCTCCCTCTTCCACCTTCCGGTCGCCGTCGGCGTCCCGGTGGAGCAGGCCGTGGCCGGCCTCCGCGAGGCGGGCGTACGCATCCTGGCCGCCGACGGCGCGGGCCAGGAGGACCTCGACGCCGAACTCGACGCCGGCACCATGGGCGGCCCCTCCGCCTGGGTCTTCGGCAACGAGGCCTGGGGCCTGCCGGAGGAGACCCGGGCCCTGGCCGACGCGGTCGTGCGGGTCCCCATCCACGGCAAGGCCGAGAGCCTGAACCTCGCCACGGCCGCCGCCGTGTGCCTGTACGCGTCCGCGCGTGCACAGCGGGCTCCCGGAGGGTGCCGCTCCGTGACCCCCAGCTAGTAATGTGACGCCCCGGGGGCCCACTGCGCTCCTCGGAGATGTGGGGTACGGGGACATGACCGTCGGGACGAACAGCTCACCGAGGGCCGCGGGGGCGGCCGGAACTCCGCCCCTGCCCGCCGCGCAGCCCGGGGACCTGCCGCCCGGCGCTCCGGGCGTCCCCGCCCAGCCCGGCCCCGGCGCAGGGTCGCTGCCCGCCGTGGACCCGGACGACCTGCCCGACGGGCTGGTCATCGCCGACGCCGCCGGCCGCGTCGTCTGCTTCAACCGGGCCGCCGCCCGCCTCACCGCCACCGACCCCGCCCGGGCCCTCGGCAGCCGCATCGAGCACGCCCTCCCGCTGGAGGACCTCGACGGCCGCCACTGGTGGACGCTCACCGACCCGTACGGCGGCCTCGCCACCCGCCGCGGCCAGCCCGAGCGGAACCTGCTGCTGCCCGGCGGCCGGGAGGTGCTGGTCTCCGCCCGGTACGTCCGCACCCGCCCCACCGGGCCCCTCAGCAGCCTCGTGGTGAGCCTGCGCGGCACCGAGGCCCGCCGCCGCACCGAGCGCAGCCACGCCGAGCTGATCGCCACCGTGGCCCACGAGCTGCGCTCCCCCCTGACCTCGGTCAAGGGCTTCACGGCGACCCTCCTCGCCAAGTGGGAGCGGTTCACCGACGACCAGAAGCGGCTGATGCTGGAGACCGTCGACGCCGACGCCAACCGCGTCACCCGGCTGATCGCCGAGCTGCTCGACATCTCCCGGATCGACTCCGGCCGTCTGGAGGTGCGGCGCCAGCCCGTCGACATCGCGACCGCCGTCGGCCGCCACGTCCAGGCCCTCACCGCGAACGGCCAGGCCCCCGAGCGCTTCCTGGTCCGCATCGGGCGCCCGCTGCCCGACCTGTGGGCCGACCCCGACAAGATCGACCAGGTGCTCGGCAACCTGCTCGAAAATGCGGTGCGGCACGGCGAGGGAACCGTCACCATCGACGTGGCACCCGCGCACACCAAGAACGAGAAGGGAACGGCGGTCACCGTGACGGATGAGGGCCCCGGCATCCCCGAGGAGTCCATGGGCCGCGTGTTCACCCGCTTCTGGCGGGGCAGCAAGCGCGGCGGGACCGGGCTGGGCCTGTACATCGTCAAGGGGATCGTCGAGGCCCACGGCGGCACGATCACGGTCGGCCGCGGACCCGGCGGCGGCGCCGAGTTCCGATTTACCCTGCCCGTGGGCGCGCCTGCCTACCTCTCGTAACCATCCCGAGAGTCTCGCCAGGCGGCCCACGGGCTCCTTCACGCCCGCCCGCCCCGTAGACTCGTCCTTTGGCACCTTTGCGTCCCTTTGACGAACTCAACCGGTCGGAGCGGGGACCACCAGCCAGCCCATCGGAAGTACGGGAAGAGATGTCGGCACCGAACAAGTCGTACGACCCTGTCGAGGTCGAGGCACTGAAACCGGAAGAGATCGAGCGCATGCGGGACGAGGCGCTCGCCGCCTTCGCGGCCGCCGGCGACCTCGACGCACTGGCGCAGGCGAAGACCGCCCACACCGGCGGCACCTCGCCGCTCGCCCTCGCCAACCGCGAGATCGGCGCCCTGCCGCCCCAGGCCAAGGCCGAGGCGGGCAAGCGCGTGGGCCAGGCCCGCGGCGCCGTGAACAAGGCGTTCGCCGAACGCCTCGCGCAGCTGGAGGCCGAGCGCGACGAGCGCGTGCTGGTCGAGGAGGCGGTGGACGTCACGCTGCCGTACGACCGCACCCCCGCCGGCGCCCGCCACCCCCTGACGACGCTGATGGACCGCATCGCGGACGTCTTCGTCGCCATGGGCTACGAGGTGGCCGAGGGCCCCGAGGTCGAGGCGGAGTGGTTCAACTTCGACGCCCTCAACTTCACGCCCGACCACCCGGCGCGCCAGATGCAGGACACCTTCTTCGTCCAGGGCCCCAAGGGCGTCGAGGGCGACGAGTCCGGTGTCGTGCTGCGCACCCACACCTCCCCGGTGCAGGCCCGCTCGCTGCTCGACCGGGAGCCGCCCGTCTACGTGGTGTGCCCCGGCCGGGTGTTCCGCACGGACGAGCTCGACGCCACGCACACCCCGGTCTTCCACCAGATCGAGCTGCTGGCCGTCGACGAGGGCCTGACCATGGCCGACCTCAAGGGCACCCTCGACCACATGGTCCAGGCGCTCTTCGGCCCGGACATGACCACCCGGCTGCGCCCGAACTTCTTCCCGTTCACCGAGCCGTCCGCCGAGATGGACATGCAGTGCTACGTGTGCCGCGGCGCGTCGGTGGGCAACCCCGACCGCCCCTGCCGCACCTGCTCCAGCGAGGGCTGGATCGAGCTGGGCGGCTGCGGCATGGTCAACCCCAAGGTGCTGACCGCCTGTGGCGTGGACCCGGAGAAGTACAGCGGCTTCGCCTTCGGGTTCGGCATCGAGCGGATGCTGATGTTCCGCCACAACGTGGAAGACATGCGAGACATGGTCGAGGGTGACGTCCGGTTCACCCGGCCGTTCGGGATGGAGATCTGATGCGGGTCCCGCTTTCTTGGCTGCGGGAGTACGTCGACCTGCCTGCGGGCGAGACCGGTCGTGACGTGCAGGCCAAGCTCATCGACGCCGGTCTCGAGGTCGAGACCGTCGAGCAGCTCGGCGGGGGCCTCAAGGGCCCCCTGGTCGTCGGCCAGGTGCTGACGATCGAGGAGCTGACGGAGTTCAAGAAGCCGATCCGCTTCTGCACCGTCGACGTCGGCCGGGCCAACGGCACCGGCGAGCCCCAGGAGATCGTCTGCGGCGCCCGCAACTTCTCCGTGGGCGACAAGGTCGTCGTGGTCCTGCCCGGCGCCGTCCTGCCCGGCGACTTCGCGATCGCCTCGCGCAAGACGTACGGCAAGACCTCCCACGGCATGATCTGCTCCGGCGACGAGCTGGGCATGGGCGACGACGGCACGCACGGCATCATCGTGCTGCCGCCGGAGATCGAGGTCGGCACCGACGCGATCGAGCTCCTGGAGCTGGTCGACGAGGTCCTCGACATCGCCGTCACCCCGGACCGCGGCTACTGCCTGTCCCTGCGCGGCGTGGCCCGCGAGACCGCCACCGCGTACGGCCTGCCGCTGCGCGACCCGGCGCTGCTCGACGTGCCGGCCCCGAACTCGTACGGCTACCTCGTCAAGGTCGCCGACCCGGCCGGCTGCGACCGCTTCACCGCGCGCACCATCACGGGTCTCGACCCCGAGGCGAAGTCTCCGATCTGGCTCAAGCGCCGCCTGCAGAAGGCCGGCATGCGCCCGATCTCGCTGGCCGTCGACGTCACGAACTACGTGATGCTGGAGCTCGGCCAGCCGCTGCACGCCTACGACCGCTCCCGCCTGGACGGCCCCATCGGCGTCCGCCGCGCCGAGCAGGGCGAGGCGTTCACCACCCTCGACGGCGTCAAGCGCACCCTCGACGCCGAGGACCTGGTGATCACCGACAACAGCGGGCCGATCGGCCTCGCCGGTGTCATGGGCGGTGCCAACACCGAGATCGCCGACTCCGTCACCGACCCGGAGACGGGCGTCGTCACCGGCACCACGGACGTCGTGATCGAGGCCGCGCACTTCGACCCGATCACGATCTCCCGCACGGCCCGCCGCCACAAGCTGTCCTCGGAGGCCTCCAAGCGCTTCGAGCGCGGCGTGGACCCGCAGGCCGCGGCGGCCGCCGCGCAGCGGACCGTCGACCTGCTGGTGCTGCTCGCGGGCGGCACCGCCGAGGCGGGCGTGACCGAGCTGACCGCCCCGGTCGCCCCGCGCACCGTCGCGATGCGCGCGGACCACCCGGACCGGGTGGCCGGCATGGACTACGGCCGCGAGACCGTCGTACGCCGCCTCCAGGAGATCGGCTGCGACGTCTACGGCCAGGACGAGCTCGTCGTCACCGTCCCGTCGTGGCGTCCCGACCTCGCCGAGCCCAACGACCTCGCCGAGGAGGTCATCCGGCTGGAGGGCTACGCCAACCTGCCGTCGACCCTCCCGCAGGTGCCCACCGGCCGCGGCCTGACCGCCCGGCAGCAGCTGCACCGCCGGGTCGGCCGCGCGCTGGCCGGCGCCGGCTACGTCGAGGCGCTGAACTACCCGTTCATCGGCGAGGGCGTCTTCGACCAGCTCCAGCTGCCCGCGCACGACGCGAGCCGTCAGGTCGTCCGGCTGGTCAACCCGCTCTCCGACGAGGAGCCGGCGCTGCGCACCACGCTGCTGCCGGGCCTCCTCCAGGCGCTGCGCCGGAACGACAGCCGCGGCAGCCACGACCTGGCGCTCTTCGAGACCGGTCTGGTCTTCCGGGCCGGCACGGAGCCGGGCGTCGCGGTGCGGCTGCCCGTCGACCGCCGTCCCACGGCCGACGAGGTGGCCACGCTCAACGCGGCGCTGCCCGCGCAGCCGCGGCACGCCGCGGTCGTGCTGGCCGGTGCGCGCGAGCAGGCCGGCTGGTGGGGCAAGGGCCGTCCCTCGGAGTGGGCCGACGCCGTCGAGGCCGCCCGTGCCCTGGCCCGCGAGGCCGGCACCAGGCTGGTGGTCCGCCAGGGCCAGTACGGTCCGTGGCACCCGGGCCGCTGCGCCGAGCTGCTGGTCACCCTCGACGGGGTCGAGCAGGTCATCGGCCACGCCGGCGAGCTGCACCCGCGCGTGACCAAGGCGCTGGGCCTGCCGGCCCGCACCTGTGCCATGGAGATCGACCTCGACCGGCTGCAGAGGGCCGGCGGGGACGCGCTCCAGGCGCCGCGCATCTCCACCTTCCCGGTGGCCACCCAGGACGTCGCGCTGATCGTCGACTCCTCGGTCCCGGCCGCGACGGTGGAGGCCGCGCTGCGCAAGGGCGCCGGTGAACTGCTGGAGTCGCTGCGGCTGTTCGACGTGTTCACGGGTGAGCAGGTGGGCGAGGGCAAGAAGTCCCTCGCGTACGCGCTGCGCTTCCGTGCCGCGGACCGCACGCTGACGGCCGAGGAGTCCACGGCAGCCCGTGACGCGGCGGTCGCGCTGGCCGCCGAGCGCACCGGGGCGGTACTGCGCGGAGCGTAGTTGCCTGGCATATTCGCTGGTGAGGGGCGCATCCGGGATCGGATGCGCCCCTCTCTTTCGGGTTGCGGGCGGGGGTCTCACTCGTTCGGGTGAGTTCTGTCCCGCAGGGCCTTGAGGGATTGCGGCCGCTGGACACAATCGATCCGGCCGTGGGGCAACCGGCCCTCTACCTCAGGTTCCGGGGAGGCCGGCGGCATGATGGGAATCCGGGCCTGGCTGGCCCCAAGGGCCGCCGGCCCGGCACGCGGTGACGTGCCCCGGGTGCGCCGTGCGTGCCTCCTCGCCTGGGGTGCCGCCGCGGTCCTCTGGGAGCTGGCCTCGCCGGCCTCCGCCGGCCCGCTGCTGCCGCGCCTCGCCACCTGCGCCGCCTTCCTGCTGCTGGCCACCGGGGCCGCGCTGTCGATCCGCCAGGGGCTGCTGGGCGAGCTGCGCCGTACCCAGGAGATCGCCGGGGCCGCCCAGCGGGTGCTGCTGAGGCCGCTGCCGCCGCGGATGGACGGGCTGGCCCTCGCCTCCGCCCAGGTGTCCGCGAGCCGGGGAGCCTCGGTCGGCGGGGACCTGTACGACGCGGTGCCGACGGCGTACGGGGTGCGGGTGGTCATCGGGGACGTACGCGGGCACGGGCTGCCCGCGCTGGCCGCCGCCGCCGCGGTGCTCGGGAGCTTCCGCGAGGCGGCGTACGACGAACCGACCCTGGGCGGGGTGCTCCGGCGTATGGAGCGCGCCCTGGGACGCCACCTCCGCGACCGGTCCCGTGCCGAGCACCCGGCCGCCTGCCCGGCCGAGCCGGACTCGCCGGCCGCCGAGGAGTTCGTCACCGTACTGCTGCTGGAGATCGACGCGGACGGCTGCCTCCGGGCCCTCAACTGCGGCCACCCCTGGCCCTACCGGCTCCGCGGCCCCGCGCTGGACGGTCCGGGCCGCGCCGAACCGCTCACCGGCGCCGAGACGTTGCCGCCGCTGGGCGTGCTGCCCCTGCCCGACCGCCTGCCGCCGCAGCTGCGCAGCCGGCTCGGTCCCGGCGACTCGCTCTTCCTCCACACCGACGGCGCCGCCGACGCCCGGGACCGGGACGGCCGGTACTTCCCGCTGCGCGGCGCCCTCAAGTCGGCGGCGGATACGGCGTGCACGCCCGCGGGCCTGGTCGCGGACGTGCACGCCGCGCTGCTGCGCCACACCGGCGGGCGGCTCGCCGACGACGTCGCCCTGCTGGTGGTGCGCAACGACCGCCGCCTGGTGCCCGCGCAACCGAACGGGCAGGCGGTGTGCCGGGCAGCGAGCCCGCACGGGACCTGACAGGTCCCGAGAGCGGGCCCTCATGGCGGCGGCCGCAGGTGCGCCGCCCGCCCTGCCGCGGAGTGTCGGGCAGACAGCAGGGCGGGCGGCGCTGGTACGGGCCGTCGCACTGTACGAGGGGGAGCCGACGGCCCGGGCTGCCTCTTGGCGAGGCGCTTCAGTCAACCGGTCCGGGCCCCGCCGCGGCAGGGTGCGCCGCGCATTTATGCGCGCACTCGATTCACACCCCGTGTGAACTTCCGGGCCACTAGGCTGACTCCGACGAGCCCTTGGAGGGGCCCATGCAGCCCAATGCCCTGCTCGACGCCCTCCTCGACGAGGCGGGCATCTCACACGCCGGCCTCGCGGCCCGCGTGAACCTCGCGGGCCGGTCGCGGGGACTGGCCCTGCGGTACGAACACACGGCCGTGGCCCGGTGGTTGAAGGGCCAGCGCCCGCGCGGCCGGGTGCCCGACCTGATCTGCGAGGTACTGGCGGACCGGCTGGACCGCCCGGTCACCCTCGACGACATCGGCCTCGGACTCCCGGGCCAGCCGGGGGGCGCCTCGCCGCTCAGCGGGTTCGTCGACCGGGCCACCGCCCTGTGGCGCTCGGACGACCAGGGCCGCACCCAGCAGCTCTCGCCGGTCGCGCTCACCGGCACCCCCGCGGTGATCCCGGTGTGGGAGTGGGAGAACCCGCCCGAGGACGCCGACGTGTCCCGGGCCGGGCCGACGCCCGTGGGGCCGCAGCACATCGAGATGCTGCGCGCGGCACGGGCGCACTACGAGCTGATGTACCGCCGCGCGGGCGGGATGGCCACCCGGGCCCGGATCGTGCGCTTCCTCGGCAGCGAGACCGCGCCGCTGCTGCGGGGCAGCTACCCGGACGCCCTGGGGCGGCAGTTGCACCGGGCCACCGGCTCGCTGGTGGCGGTGGCCGGCATCTGCGCGTACGACTCCGACGCGCACGGGCTCGCGCAGCGCTACTTCCACCAGGCGCTGCGGCTCGCGAAGGCCAGCGGGGACCGGGGGCTGGGGGCGTACGTGATCGCGCTCATCGTCAACCAGTCGCTGTACCTGCGTGAGTACCGGCAGGCCGTGGCCTTCGCGGAGGCGGCGCTGCGGGCCGCCGGGCCCCGGATCAGCCCGGCGCTGGCCGCCGACCTGTACGCGATGCAGGCGAAGGCGTACGCGCACCTCGGCGATGCCCCCGGTGCGCTGGCCTGTGTCCGCCGGGCGGAGGACGCCGCGGGCCGGATCCTGCGGGGCAGCGAGCCGGCCGAGACCGGGTACGTGCAGCCTGGTCTGGTGAACGTCCAGGTGGCCGAGGCGCTGCTGAGCCTGGGGGACCTGCCCGCGGCGTACGAGCAGGCCGTGGCGGCCGTGGACACCCCGGCGCACGACCGGGGGCGGGTGCACCGGCTGGCGATGCTGTGCGAGGTGCAGCTGCGGCAGGGGGAGCCGGACCGGGCGGCGGAGGCGGCGCGTGAAATGGCCGAAAAGGCGCGGGGGATGGAGTCCCGCCGGCTGCGCGAACGGCTGGCCGCGGTCCGCGCCCAGCTGCTGGGCAGCGGCAGCGCGCGGGCGCAGGAGACGGCGGAGCTGATCGACGGGGCGCTGCGGGTCCCGCTGTAAGGGCCGCCGGGACCGTCGTCGGTTCCGCCGCACCGGGCCAACTGCTGCGATGTTGCCACCCATTCGAACGGAAGGTGGCAGAACCGTGCAGTGGACGAACCTGAGTGAACAGACGGTCTACCGCAACCGGTGGTTCCAGGTGAACCTCGCCGACGTCGAACTGCCCGACGGGCGGCACCTGGACCACTTCCTCATCCGGCTGCGGCCGGTCGCGGTGGCGACCGCGGTCAACGCGGCCAACGAGGTGCTGCTGCTGTGGCGGCACCGGTTCATCACCGACAGCTGGGGCTGGGAACTGCCGGCCGGCGTGGTCGAGGACGGCGAGGAGATCGAGGCCGCGGCCGCCCGGGAGATGGAGGAGGAGACGGGCTGGCGCCCGGGCCCCCTGCGCCACCTGCTGACCGTCGAGCCCTCCAACGGGCTCTCCGACGCCCGGCACCACCTCTACTGGGCGGAGGAGGCGGAGTACACCGGCCACCCCGAGGACGCCTTCGAGTCCTCGCGACGGGAGTGGGTGCCGCTCAAGCTCGTGCCGGACATGATCGCCCGGGGTGAGATACCGGCCGCCAACATGGCGGCCGGCCTCCTCCTGCTCCATCACCTGCGGCTGGGCTGACGGGCCCCGCCCCCACCCCCGCCCCCCGTCCGGGTGAACCGGACGCCGGCGGGGGCTGGTCCGTACGGCTGAACCGGCTGTGCGGTCCGGTCAGCCGTACGGGTAGAAGCCGGAGCCCGTCTTGCGGCCGAGGCGGCCGGCGTCGACCATCCGCTGCAGCAGCGGCGGGGCCGCGTACAGGGGCTCCTTGTACTCGGCGTACATCGAGTCGGCGATCGAGACGATGGTGTCCAGGCCGATCAGGTCGGACAGCTTCAGCGGGCCCATGGGGTGGGCGCAGCCCAGCTCCATGCCGTTGTCGATGTCCTCGCGGCTGGCGATGCCCGACTCGAACATCCGGATCGCGGAGAGCAGGTACGGCACCAGCAGCGCGTTGACCACGAAACCGGACCGGTCCTGGGCGCGGACCGCGTGCTTGCCGAGCACGTCCCGCACCAGGGCCTCGGACCGCTTGACGGTCTCGTCGCCGGTGGTCAGCGCCGGGATCAGCTCGACGAGCTTCTGCACCGGGGCCGGGTTGAAGAAGTGGATGCCGATCACCTGGTCGGGCCGCGAGGTCGCGACCGCCAGCTTCACCAGCGGGATGGAGGAGGTGTTGGACGCGAGGATCGCGTCCGGACGGGTGACGACCTGGTCGAGGACCTGGAAGATCTCCGTCTTGACCTGCTCGTTCTCGACGACCGCCTCGATGACGAGGTCACGGTCGGCGAACTCGCCGAGGTCGGTGGTGAACGAGAGGCGGGCCAGGGTGGCGTCCCGCTCCTCCTCGCTGATCTTGCCGCGTTCGGCGGCCTTGGTCAGCGAGTTGTACAGCCGGGTACGTCCGATCTCCAGGGCCCCGCCGGTGGTCTCGGCGACCTTGACCTCGAGACCGCTGCGGGCGCACACCTCGGCGATGCCCGCGCCCATCTGGCCACAGCCCACTACGCCGACGCGTGCGATGTCGGTAGGGAGGTCCGTCACATCGTGCCTTTCGCTGTTCATCCTCGGCGGGTCCCCCGTGGTCAGTGGTTACTGCGTTCCGGCGCCCGCCACGCCCCCCGACGTTACTCCCGCCCCTCCGGGCCCCGGCGGGCCGGGGCGGGCATGCTGTCCGGATACGATCTTCCATTACGGTGTGAAATCGGAGTGTCACATGACGTACATGGCTCGTCGGGGTCTGCTCACCGGTGCCGCGGGGGCGCTGGCCGCCGCCGCGACCGCGGGGACGCCCGCCGCCGCGGCCGCCCGCCCCGGGACCGGGGCGGCCCCCGCCGCGTCCCGCCGCGCGGGCGAGGGACCCGAGTTCCGGGGGATGTGGGTGGCCACCGTGGCGAACCTGGACTGGCCCTCACGGGCCGGGCTCAGCGCCCAGCAGCAGCACCGCGAACTCGTGGCGCACCTCGACACGGCGGTCAGGCGCCGGCTGAACGCGGTGATCCTCCAGGTGCGGCCCACCGCGGACGCGTTCTGGCCCTCGGAGTACGAGCCCTGGTCGGCCTCCCTGACCGGCACGCAGGGCCGCGACCCCGGCTGGGACCCGCTCGGCACGGCCGTGCTGGAGGCGCGGTCGCGGGGCCTGGAGCTGCACGCCTGGTTCAACCCGTACCGGGTGGCCAACCACACCGACCCCGGGAAGCTGGCCTCCTGGCACCCGGCCCGGGTGCACCCCGAGTGGACGGTGGAGTACGGCGGGCGGCTCTACTACAACCCGGGGCTGCCGGAGGTCCGGGCCTTCGTGCAGGAGGCCATGCTCGACGCCGTGGCGCGCTACCCGCTGGACGCGGTCCACTGGGACGACTACTTCTACCCGTACCCGACCGCGGGCGCGTACTTCGACGACGACGCGGCCTACGCGGCGTACGGCGGCAGCTTCGACTCGCGCGGGGACTGGCGGCGCGACAACGTCGACACGCTGGTCAGGGAGATGAGCGAGGCGGTCGCCCGGGTCCGGCCCGGCACCCGGTTCGGGATCAGTCCGTTCGGGGTGTGGCGCACGAAGGACCGCGACCCGCTCGGTTCGCCCGGCGGCCCGGCCCTGTGTTCGTACGACGACCTGTACGCCGACACCCGGCTCTGGATCCGGCGCGGCTGGCTCGACTACGTGGTGCCGCAGGTCTACTGGCACATCGGCAACACCGGTGCCGACTACGCCAAGCTCGTGCCGTGGTGGGCCGGCGCGGTCAGGGGCACCAGGACCGACCTGTACATCGGGGAGGCCCTCTACCGGGCCGACGCGCAGAGCCCCACGCCCGCCTGGCGCAAGGAGGGGGAGCTGTCCGCCCACCTCACGCTGGCCGCCCGGCACGCCGAGGTCCGCGGCCACGTCTACTTCTCGGGAAAGCAGGTGGCCGCGGACCGTCTCGGGGCCATGGGGAGGGTGGTCCGGGACCACTACCCCACGGCGGTGCCGCCGCGCTGAACCCGGGCCGCCGCCGGGGCGGTTGGGGCCGTCCGCCGGCCGTCGGCGGGGCGGTTCAGTGATGGGGTTCGGCGGGATGCCGTACCACGCAGTCGGGGCCGGGGGACATCACTGCCTCGTGACCGTCCTCGAACCGGACGCGATAGGGAGGCGTGCCGTTCTCTCCCAGGACCTGGGTGATCTCGCCCACCTTGTCGTGCTGACCCACGACTCTGCCGTGCTGGACCAGCTGGTCGCCCTCGGTCGCTCGCATGTGCTGACCTCCCTCGGAGGCGGTCTGGATCGGTGACAGCAGTTTACGGCGGTTTGGGGTGATTGGGCCCGTTCGGGCGCGCCCCGGCCGCCGTGGCCGGTGCGCACCGGACGCCGGTCAGGTGCGCGCCCGCTGGGTCACCGCGATGCACACCAGCACGCCGACGGCGGCCAGCGGGGCGGCGGGGGAGAGGTGTTCGCCGAGCAGGGCCACCGACCACACGAGCGTGAGGAGCGGCTGGGCGAGCTGGAGCTGGCTCGCCCGGGCCGCGCCGATCTCCGCCATGCCGCGGTACCAGACGTACAGCCCGAAGAAGGTCGACCCGGCCGCCACCCAGACCAGGCCGGCCAGCCCCTTGGCGGTCAGGTGCACCGGCTCGTACGCGAGCCCGACGGCCGCCCCCGCGAGCGTCAGCGGCAGGCACAGCACCAGCGCCCAGCCGATCACCTGCCAGCCCGGCATCTCGCGGGCCAGCCGCCCGCCCTCGGTGTACCCGGCGGCGCACACCACGAGGGCGCCGAACAGGTAGGCGTCGCCGGCCGACAGGGCGCCGCCGCTCTCCCGGAGGGTGAAGCCCAGCACCACCACGGCGCCGGCCACGGCCGCGGCCCAGAACGTGCGCGAGGGCCGGGCCCCGGTGCGGACGGCGGAGAACGCCGCGGTGGTGAGCGGCAGCAGGCCCACCACGACGGCGGCGTGCGAGGTGGTGGACGTCTGCAGCGCCAGGGTGGTCAGCATCGGGAAGCCCACCACCACGCCCGCGGCGACCACGGCGAGCCCGGCCCAGTGGGCCCGCGCCGGCAGCGGGACGCGCAGGGCGAGCAGGAAGGCGCCCGCGAGGGCCGCGGCGAGGACGCTGCGGACGGCCACCAGCGACCAGGGCCCGAAGCTGTCCAGGCCCCAGACGGTGCCCGGGAAGGTGAGCGAGAACGCCGTCACCCCGAGGCCCGCGAGCAGGGTGCCGCGGCGGGTGGCGGTGCGCGCAACGATCCGCGGGATCGGGGCCGGTCGGTGGGAGCCGGCGACCGCTATCGTCCTGGGGTGGGTAGCGCTATTCTGTGCTGTCATGGAACAGCGTAGCAGTGTGGCCGAACTGGCCGCTTCCCTGCGGTCCGAACTGAACCGCTACTCGATTGGTGGAAAGCTGCCGTCGAGTCGGGCGCTGGTCGAGCAGTACCGGGTCAGCCCGGTGACCGTCTCGCGCGCCCTGGCCCAGCTCGCCGCCGAGGGGCTGGTGGTCACCCGGCCCGGTGCCGGGGTGTTCCGGGCCCGGCCGCGCGCACTGTCGCCGGTGACGGGTGACACCTCATGGCAGGAGGTCACGCTCAGCGCGGACCTCACCGGGGAGGCGGTACCGCGCTCCGTCGACGCCTCCGGGGTCCTGGTCAGCCTGTCCGCGCCGCCGGCCGGCGTGATCGAGCTGAACGGCGGCTACCTGCACCCCTCGCTGCAGCCGGAGCGCGCGATGGCCGCCGCCCTGGCCCGCGCGGGCCGCCGGCCCGGGGCCTGGAGCCGGCCCCCGGTGGAGGGCCTGCCGGAGCTGCGGGACTGGTTCGCCCGCGAGATAGGCGGCCAGGTCACCGCCGCCGACGTGCTGGTCACGGCCGGCGGCCAGAGCGCCCTCACCACCGCCCTGCGCGCGCTCGCCGCCCCCGGCGCGCCGGTGCTGGTCGAGTCGCCCACGTACCCCGGCATGCTGGCCATCGCCCGGGCCTCGGGCGTCCGCCCGGTGCCCGTCCCCGCGGACGCCCAGGGGGTCCGCCCGGAACTGCTGGAGGCGGCCTTCCAGGCCACCGGGGCGCGGGTGTTCGTCTGCCAGCCGCTGTTCCAGAACCCCACCGGGGCCGTGCTGAGCGCCGAACGGCGCGTCGAGACCCTGCGGATCGCCCGCGCGGCGGGCGCCTTCGTCGTCGAGGACGACTACGCCCGCCACATGGGCCACGAGGACAGCGGCCTGCCGCCCGCGCCCATGGCCGCCGACGACCCCGACGGGGTGGTCGTGCACGTCCGCTCGCTCACCAAGGCCACCTCGCCCAGCCTGCGGGTGGGCGCGCTGGCGGCCCGCGGGCCGGTCTTCGACCGGCTGCGCGCCATCCAGGTCGTCGACAGCTTCTTCGTACCGCGGCCGCTCCAGGAGACGGCCCTGGAGCTGGTCGGCGCGCCCGCCTGGCCCCGGCACCTGCGCACGGTGGCCGCCGCCCTGCGCGAGCGCCGGGACGCGCTGGCCGGGGCACTGGCCCGGGAGGCCCCGGCGCTCACCGTCCCGCACCTGCCCGCGGGCGGCTACCAGTTGTGGACCCGGCTGCCCGACGGCACCGACGAGGCCGGGTTCGTCGGTGCCGCGCTGCGCGCCGGGGTGGCGGTGGCGCCGGGCCGCCCGTACTTCAGCGCCGAGCCCCCGGCACCGTACGTCCGGCTGGCCTTCGCGGCGGTGGCGGGCCCGGCGGAACTCGCCGAGGCGGCCCGGCGGCTGGCGGGGTGCCTGTAGGGCGGTGTCCTGCGGCCGTCGCCGGCGGGTCCGGACGGGCGCTGCCGCCCTGCGGCCGGCCGGCGGGTTCCGGACGGCTGCCGTCCGCCGGTCCGGCCGGCGTGTTCCCGTCCGGCCGGTGCGTCCCGGTCACGCCGTCGCCTTCCGGGCAGGGCCGGGCCGGTCCGGAGGGCAGGGCCGGCCGCCCGGCAAGCCGCCCGGCAAAGCCGCCGGGCCCAGACGCTTGACCCGTCGGCACCGGCGCCCCACCATCACCGCATGAACGTTCGGGTCTCGCTCGTCGCCGCAGCCCGTAGTTCCTCGCTGCTCGCCGAGCGCTTCGACGACGACCGGCCGCTGGACCACAGCGGCTGGCAGGCGGTGGAACTGGCGGCGCACGGCCTCGTACGCCTCGGCGCCGCGGACCTGCGCTACTGCTCGCCGACGCCCCGCAGCCGCGCCACCGGCGCGGCCCTCGGGTACGCGCCGCTGGCCCAGCCCGCGCTGCGCGAGTGCGACATGGGCCGGTGGCGCGGCCTGACCCTGGCCGAGGTCACCACCCGCGAGCCCGCCGCGGTCGACGCCTGGCTCGCCGACCCCGGCTGCGCCCCGCACGGCGGGGAGTCGCTGCTGGCCTTCATCACCCGGATCGGCTGCTGGCTCGACACCCGGCCGGCCGACGACGGCGGCGCGATCGTGGCCGTGGCCGAGCCCTCCGTCGTACGCGCGGCCCTGGTGTACGCGCTGAAGGCGCCGCCCCTGACCTACTGGAACGTGGACGTCCGCCCGCTGGCCGCCGTCACCCTCACCGGCTGGGCCGGCCGCTGGCACCTCTCCCTCCAGGCGCCGGTCTGAGGAGGACGGGGCCGAGGAGGACGGGGCCGAGGCGGCCGGCAGCGCCGGGAAAATCCGCTTGAGCAGGCACGATGCATCTGCCTAGCGTGACCGCATGGACGCGAGAGACGATCTGACCCCCCACGGCCCGGCCGACGAGGGCCTGACCATCACCACCCTGGCCGAGCGGCCCGAACTGCTCGGCGCCCTGTGGGAGATGAAGGACACCTGGCCGGCGTTCGCCGTCGAGGACCCGATCGGCTGGCTGCTCTTCCCCCGGGTCGCCACGGAGCTCCAGGACTACGTACTGGTCGCCACCGACCCCGGGGGCGCCGTGGTCGCCCGCGCCTTCAGCGTGCCGTTCGCCCTGGACCGGCCGGGCCGCGGCGAACTGCCCGCCCGCGGCTGGGACCAGATCCTGCTGTGGGCCTTCTCCGACCTGCGGCACGGCGTGGCCCCCGACACGGTCAGCGCGATCGAGGTCAACATCGAGCGGGACCACGTCGGCTCCGGCATCTCGGGGCGGATGCTCGCCGCGATGCGCGAGAACGCCCGCTCCCGCGGCTTCCGCGAGGTCGTGGCGCCCGTACGCCCCAACGCCAAGCACCTCGAACCCGAGGCGGACATCCACGAGTACGCCTTCCGCACGCGCCCCGACGGGCTCCCGCACGACCCGTGGCTGCGCGTGCACGTACGGGCCGGCGCCACGGTCGAGAAGGTGGCCCCCGCCTCCATGACCATCACCGGCTCCCTCGACGACTGGCGGACCTGGACCGGCCTGCCCTTCGACACCCGGGGCCCGGTGACCGTCCCGGGCGCGCTGGTGCCGGTCCGCTGCGAACCCGAGCAGGGCTACGCCGTCTACGTGGAGCCCAACGTCTGGGTGCGCCACCGCCTCGACGGCTGAGGCGGGAGCCCCGGGCCTCCGGTCGGCGGCAGCCGGCCGGAGGGGCGTGCCGGAACGCGCCCCGCCGGTCGTTGTGCCTCCGTTGGCCGGGGGCCCAACGGGCCCACCACGGAGGGCCAACGTCCCCGCAACACCCGGCTGTGAGTGTGGCGTGTGTTGAGCACGACCCCACCGAGTCAAGGGAGTACCACGTGGCACAGCGTCGTTCCGTGCAACGTCAGGGGCTGTGGCGGATCCTCTTCGCCGCGCTCGCCGCCGTGTGCGCGGTCGCCTTCGGGATGACCGCCTCCGCCAGCGCCTCGGGCGGCGGCACGCCGTTCGCGGGCCAGGCCGCCCGGGCGGGCCTCACGGCCGCCCAGACGAAGTCGCTGCAGAAGCAGGTCGACGGCTACCTCGCCAAGACCGGCGGCCGGCAGTCGGCGGCCAACGAGATCACTCTGCCGAGCGGCGGCACCCTCACGGTCGCGCTGCCCGGCGAGCGCAAGGCCCGCAGCCTCGCCTCCGCGGGCGCCGCGTTCGTGGACTGCCCGTACTACTACTTCTGCGCCTACCAGTACGAGAACTACGGCGGCACGCAGATCCGCGAGGACAGCTGCGGCACGCACACGTCCATCCCGTGGGCGGGCTACGGCTCGTACATCAACAACCAGACCTCGGGCACCCAGGCCCGCCTGGAGAACAGCAGCAAGCAGGTCCTGTACTACTCCCGCGGCGCGTACGCGGCCGTGCCCACCGGCGTCTACTGGACCCCGGTGTACTACTTCAACCCCTGCTGACCGGGGGCAGCGCCACGGCCGGCCGTCGTCCCCTCGCGGACGGCGGCCGGCCGCTTCGCCGTGGTCGCCCCCTCGCGGGCGAAGAGCCGGGTCAGGCCCTCGGCGCGGTACCACCCCGGCGCGTCCGTCTCCAGCAGCTGTACGTCGGTCAGCGCCTCCAGCAGCCACTCGGTGTCCCGCTCGGTCATCCCCAGCGCGCGGGCAGCCGTCCGCACAGAGACCGCCCCCACCGCCCCGACCAGCGCGAACAGCGGCAGCAACCGGCCCCGGACCGCCCCGCGCAGACCGCGCGCGACCCCCTCGTACGCACCCTGGAGGCAGCAGCGCACCGAGCGCTCCCCGTCGTCCAGCTCGTCCAGCCGCCGCCGTTCGTCCGCCAGCCGCACGGCGAACTCGGCCGCGCTCCAGCGGGGCCGGGCCAGCATCCGCGCCGCCACGATGGACAGGGCCAGCGGCAGCCCGTCGCAGTGCGCGGCCAGCGCGGCGGCCGACCCGGGGTCGGCGCCCAGCCGCCCGTCGGCCACCGACGCCGCCAGGAGCGCCACGGATTCGGCGGGCGACAGCGGGCCCAGCCGGACCCGCAGGTCCACGGCGGGGGCGGCGGGCTGGGCCCGGCCGGTGATCAGCACGCCCGCTGCGGGGCCGGCGGGCAGCAGCGGGGCGATCAGGGGGGCGTCCTCCGCGCCGTCCAGCAGGAGCAGCACCCGGCGCCCGGCGGTGGCCGTGCGGAACGCGGCGGTGAGCTCGTCGGGGGTCAGTTCGTCCAGGCCCGGGTCTCCGGCAGGGGTCCCCAGCGAGCGCAGCAGCCGGCGCAGCAGCGGACCGGTGCCGGGGGCGGTGCGCAGGGGCACCCAGCACTGGCCGTCGGGGTAGCGGGGGGCCAGGCGGTGGGCCACGTGGACGGCGAGGGCGGTCTTGCCGATGCCGGGCGGTCCCGAGACCGCGGCGATGCCGCCGTCCGCCAGCGCCTCGGCGAGCAGTGCGGCCTCGGCGGCGCGGCCGGTGAAGTGCTGGGTCCCGCGGGGGAGTTCGGTGGGCGGCGGGGGCGCGGTGGTGCGGGACGGGCGCTGCGGTCCCTGCTGCGGGTGCTGCGGCAGGTGCGGCAGAGGGGGACGTGCGAGGGGCGGGCGCAGCTCCGGTGCCTGGGTGAGGATCAGCCGCTCGGCGGTGCGTAACTCGGGGCCGGGATCGATGCCCAGCTCGTCCGCGAGCAGCCGGCGCCCCTCCTGGTACAGGGCCAGGGCCTCCGCCTGGCGCCCGGCGAGGTAGAGCGCGTGCATCAGACGGGCCCGCGGCAGTTCGCGCAGCGGGTGGGCCGCGACGAGGAGCCGGAGCCGGGAGACCGCCGGGGCGGTGCGGCCGAGCGCGAGGTCGGCCTCGGCGGCCAGCTCCTGGGCGGCCGCGCGCAGCTCCTCCAGCCGGGCGGCCTCCTCGCGCAGCGCGTCCAGGTCCAGGTCCTCGTACGCGGGTCCGCGCCAGAGCCGCTCGCCCGCCTCCAGCTGCTCCGCGCACCCGGCCGGGTCGCCCCCGTCGTACAGGCGGCGGGCCGCCGCGTACCGGCCCTCGAACTCGGCGGCGTCCAGTTCCCCCGGCGCCAGGACCAGGGTGTGGCCGCCCGCGGAGCGGGTCAGCCGCCGGTCGTCGCCGAGGGACTTGCGGAGTTTGTGGACGTGCCAGCGGAGCATCGCGGCGGCCGACTCCGGCGGGTCCGCGCCCCACAGGGCCCCGGCCAGCACCTCGCCCGAGGCCGCCGCCCCCTGCCGTCCGAGCAGGACGGCCAGCAGCGCCCGCTGCTTCGCCCCCTGCACGACGGTCTCGCGCCCCGCGCCGTCCTCGACGGTCACGGGTCCGAGCACCTTGAATCGCACGCCGCCCCCAAGTGCGTCGTCCCCCGATGCGCACCAGCAGCGGGAGGATAGTTCGGGGGAGGGGGCCTGTCGACATTGCGGACGTCCCGTCCGCTGGGCGGACGCGCGGGACGCCGGTGGGCCAGGGGGCGGCGGGCCGGCAGGCGGCGGGTCGGGACGGTGGAGGGCGGGGCCGGTGGGGGCGGGACGGTGACGGGTCAGGCTGCCGCCGGCCAGTCGCGGGACAGGACCGCCCAGATCTCCTCGTCGTGGCGCGTGCCGCGGTACGGGTACCACTCGCGCAGCACGCCGTCGCGGGTCATGCCCAGGCGGCGGGCCGCCGCGATGCTGCGCTCGTTGCACGAGGTGGCCCACCACTCCACGCGGTGCATCCCGCGCTCCCGGAACGCCCAGTCGATCAGCACCCGGCAGGCCCGAGTGACCAGGCCCTTCCCCTCCGCGGCCGGCTCCAGCCAGCAGCCGATCTCGGCGACGCCGGACGTGGTGTCGAACGACACGAACATGACCCCGCCGACCAGGGTGTCGCCGAGCCAGATGCCGCAGATGCGGCCGTCGTCCTTGCACTGGCGGTCGGCGTAGCGCTGGAGGGTGGCGGTGGCGGATTCGAGGTCGGTGCTGAAGGTGGCCCACGGTATCCACGGGTCGACGTGGTCGCGGGCCCGGTCGATGTGGGCCAGGAACTCCGGTGCCATCCAGGGCTCGAGCGGGCGCAGGGTGGCGTCGGCGGTCAGGGGGATCGCGTACACGGGGCCTCGATTCGGTGCGGTGCGGTGCGGTGCGGTGCGGTTCGGTGCGGTTCTGTCTCGCGGTAGGTGGCGCAGGTAGTACGTAACGAGCGTTCGGTACGTGAGTGTAGGTAGGGTGACCCCCATGCCGCCAGCACGAGGAGACCGCGATGCCCGCCGCGAGGACGTGTCCGAGGCGGTGTGGCGCGTCCTGGCCGGCAAGGGCTTCGGCGGTCTGACGCTGCGCGCGGTGGCCGCAGAGATGGGCGTGTCGACCGGGATGCTGATGCACTACTTCCCGACGAAGCGGGCCCTGGTGGTGCACGCGCTCGACATCCTGGAGCGGCGCAGCGCCGAACGGCCCCGGCGGGCCAGGCCGGTGGCGGGGCTCGCCGCGCTGCGGGCGGTGCTGCTGGACGTCCTGCCGCTGGGCGCCGACGACACGGCGCGCAACCGCATCTGGGTCAGCTCCTGGGACCTCGCCCTCGCGGACGAGGGCCTGGGCGCGGAGCAGGCGGAGCGGTACGGGCGGATGCGGGAGGCGCTGCTTCCGCACCTGGAGGCGGCGCGGGAGCGTGGGGAGGTCGCGCCGGACGCGGATCCCGCGCGCCTGGCCGCGACGTGCGTGGCCTTCGTGCACGGGCTGGTGGTCCAGGCCCTGTTCGACCCGGTGCGGTTCACGGCCGAGGAGCAGACGCGGGCCGTCGACGGCTTCGTGCGGATGCTGGGCGCCGTACCGGAAAAATGACGGGACGGCCCCCGCCCGCGCTGACATGATCATCGGATGGACGATCAGCAGCGGGTGGCGCCCTCGACGGTGGCCGACGAGCGGACCTCCCTGACCTCCTTCCTGGACTACCAGCGGCAGACGCTGGCCGTGAAGTGCGCCGGCCTGACGGCCGGGCAGCTCAGGAGGCGGGCCGTGCCGACCTCCGGGCTCACCCTGCTCGGGCTGGTGCGGCACGCGGCCGAGGTGGAGCGCGGCTGGTTCTCCAACGTCGTGCTGGGCGAGCCGCGGGGCGCGCTGTGGGCGGCGGTCGACGGGGAGTTCGCGGACTTCCAGGTGGCGGACGCCGACCCGGAGGAGGCCTTCGCCTTCTGGCGGGCCGAGTGCGACCGGTCCCGTGCGGCCGTGGCCGGCTTCGCGTCGCTCGACGAGACCGTGACCTTCCGGGGCGAGACGTACGCGCTGCGGTACGTGCTGACCCACATGATCGAGGAGTACGCCCGCCACAACGGCCACGCCGACCTGATCCGCGAGGCGATCGACGGGGCGACGGGCGAGTGACGGCCCGGCCCGTGCGCGGTGCGGCGGCGGCGCATGCCGCGGCGGCGGCGCGCGCCCGGCGTGCCGGGGAGCCCGCGGGCTTCCGGTAGGGCCGCGGGGAGATTCCCGGCGGCTGCCTGCCGAAGGAGCCCTTCGTGTCACGTACCGCCCATCACATCCGCAGCCGGCGTGCGCCCCGCCTGCCGTACGGCGCCCGCCCCTGGCGCGTCGTGGACCTCACGGTGCCGCGCTACGGCCGCCGCGAGCTGGGCGACGCCGCCCGCGAGGGGCGCCGGCCGTTTCCGCGGTACGTCCGCGTGCGGGTGGCCGTGTACGCGTACCCCCGCTCCGGCGACGACCGCGCACTCACGGTGGCGGCCACCCTGGCGGAGCGCCGGGAGCGGGCGCGGCTGCGGGCCGCGACCGACCGGATCCGCGGGCTGGTGTACGCCCCCGGGGGCCCGCTGCGGCTGCGGGGGGCCGAGCGGGTCGACGTACCGCCGGCCCGGCACCGCCGGTCCGTGCTCTGGCACGCCTGAGCCGGGACCGCGCACCATGGAGGCATGGCGGTGCTCGTCGGAACGTCCGGGTGGCAGTACCGGGACTGGCGCGGGGTGCTGTACCCGCCGGGCTGCCCGCAGCGGCTGTGGCTGGAGGAGTACGCCCGCAGCTTCCCGACCGTGGAGAACAACAACGCCTTCTACCGGCTGCCGGAGGAGCACACGTTCGCCGCGTGGCGCGAACGGACCCCCGACGGCTTCGTGATGGCCGTCAAGGCCAGCCGGTACCTCACGCACATCAGGCGGCTGCGGGACCCGGCCGAGCCGGTGGACCGGCTGATGGCGCGCTGCACGGCCCTCGGCGACCGGCTGGGGCCGGTGCTGCTGCAGCTGCCGCCGACCCTGCGGGGCGACCCGGAGGCCCTCGACGCGTGCCTCGCCTGCTTCCCGGCCGGCGTCCGGGTGGCCGTCGAGCCCCGGCACCCCTCCTGGTGGACGGACGAGGTGCGGGAGGTGCTGGTGTCCCGGTCGGCGGCCCTGTGCTGGGCGGACCGGGACTCGCGCCCGGTGGCACCGCTGTGGCGCACCGCCGACTGGGGCTACCTCCGCCTCCACGAGGGCCGCGCCCGGCCCTGGCCGCGCTACGGGCGCACCGCACTGCGCTCGTGGGCGGCCCGCCTGTCCGGCACGTGGCCGCGCACGGCGGACGTCTACGCGTACTTCAACAACGACCCGGGCGGCGCGGCGGTGGAGAACGCCCGCACCTTCACGAACCTCACCGCGTGACCCGCGCACCCGTCACGGGCCGGGCAGCGGCCCGTGCCCGATCGCGGCGAGGAGGTGGACCGGGAACTCCGGATCGGCCTGGCCGACGGCGAGGGCGACCCAGCGCTCCGTACCCGGCGGCCGCCAGACCTCCATGCCGGCAGCGAGCCCGGCCAGGAGCGACAGCGGCTCGGGCGCCTGGTACCCGGGGTCCGGGTGGCCGGAGCCGAGGTACGGCCAGAGCTCCACGGTCCGGGCGGGCCCCCAGCGGGCGGTGAGTACGGCGGCCAGCGCGGCGCGGGCGGCCTCGATCTCGCTCTCCGCGGCTTCGACGAGCTCCTCGGCGCGGCTCTCCCAGAAGTCCCGGCTCTCGCGGAGCACTTCGAAGTGGTAGCCGGGACCGCTCCAGCCGTGGGACGCCGCCGAGCGGCGCTCCTCGGCCGGGAACGGCAGGGCCGCCAGCTCGTCGAGCCGGGACAGCTGGTGCGCCGCGGACGGCACCGGAGGAGGAGGGGACATGCCCGCGAACCTATCCCCGGGCACCGACAGCCAGGACTTCTCGGGCCAGGGCCTGGAGGGACGGGAGTGCCGGGTGGGTGGGGCCCCTGCGCCAGCAGAGGGAGACGGGCACCGGGGGTGCGTCCGCCAACGGCCGGTAGGCGAGGGAGGGATGACGGTGGTTGCCGGGCGTGGCGGAGGTGGTGACGCCGACGGCGCGGCCCGCCGCGATGGTCATCAGCCACTCGTCGGTGTTGGTCACCGGCAGGGTGGTGGCGGGGCGCGCCGCGACCGGCCACAGGTCCGGCGTGGCGGTGCCGGAAACGGTGTTGAGGGCGACCGGGTGGGCGGTGAGGTCCGCCAGGGTGATCCGGGGCAGGGCCGCGAGCGGGCTGTCCGCCGCCATGACGACCACCCGGTCCTCGTGCGCCAGCACCTCGGTGCGCAGCCCGGGAGCGGTGACCGGTCCGCGCAGCAGGGCGGCGTCGACCTTCCCGCGCGTGAGGCCGGCCGTGGGGTCGTCGACGCGCAGCAGTTCCAGCGGGGTGCCGGGGCGGGTCTCGTCCCAGCGGCGCAGCAGCGCGACCGTGCGGTCGCCGAGCGCGGCCCAGGTGTGGCCCAGCCGCAGCGGCCAGCTCCGCAGGCCCGCCGGGTCGAGGGCGGTCTCGACGGCGGCGACCGCGGCGGCGGCCTTGTCGCGGAAGACCCGGCCCTCGGCGGTCAGCTCCAGGTGGTGGGTGGACCGGTCCGCGAGCCGGGCGCCGAGGTGGTCCTCCAGCTGGCGCAGCGTGCGGGAGAGAGCGGGCTGGCCGATGTGCAGCCGGGCGGCGGCCCGGGTGACGTTGCCCTCCTCGGCGATCACGAGGAAGGCGCGGAGGTGCCGCAGCTCGATGGTCATGCCTCAGGAGCATAACCAGCGGGCAGGCGGCATTTCACGCCGCGTCAGCACTTTCCTACGGTGATACTCATGACACCCACGACCCCGGCCACGACCTCCGCGGGCCGCCCGGCTCCCGCTGCCTCCGCGGCCCCCACCGCCCCGTCTCCGTCCCCGGCACCGGCCGCGACACCCCCCGGCGCGTCCGCGCACACCGTCGTCCGCCACGCTCCCGGCCGTGGCACCCTCGGCGGTGTCGCCCTCGTGCTGGCCGGGGCGGTGACCGTGCAGTTCGGGTCCGCCGTGGCCGCGCTGCTGTTCCCGCGCGCCGGCGCGCTCGGCACGGTCGCGCTCCGGGTGGCGTTCGCCGCGCTGCTCCTGCTGGTCTTCGTACGGCCCCGGGTGCGCGGGTACGGGCGCACCGACTGGGCGGTGGTCCTCGGCTACGGCCTGGCGCTCGGCGGCATGAACCTCCTCTTCTACCAGGCCGTCGAGCGCATCCCGCTCGGCGCGGCGGTCGCGTGCGAGGTGCTCGGGCCGCTGCTGCTGTCGGTGGCCGCCACCCGCCGCCCGCTCAGCCTGCTGTGGGCCGGCCTGGCGCTGGCCGGGGTCTGGCTGCTGGGCGGCGGGAGCGCGGGCGGCCTGGACGCGGCGGGCGTGGCCTTCGCGCTGGGGGCGGGGGCGATGTGGGCGGCGTACATCGTGGCGGGGGCCCGGGCCGGCGCCCGCTTCCCCCGGCTGGACGGCCTCGCGCTCGCCATGGCCGTGGCCGCCCTGGTCGCCCTGCCGTCCGGCATCGCCTCCGCGGGCGCGGTCCTGCTGGAGCCGCGGGTCCTGGCGCTGGGCCTGGCGGTCGCGGTGCTCGGCTCCGGCGTGCCGTACGCCCTGGAACTCCTCGCCCTGCGCCGCCTCCCCGCCGCCACCTTCGCGGTCCTCACGAGCCTGGCCCCCGCCCTGGCCGCCCTGGCGGGCTACCTGGTCCTCGACCAGACCCTCACCCTCCGCCAGTGCACCGCGATCGCCCTGATCATCACGGCCACGACGGGCGCCGTCCGCACCACCCGCCGCTGACATCCCGCCGCTGACCCCGCGCCCGGACGTCCCTCCCTGCGGACCCGTGGTGTGCCCGCTAGACGAGTAAGTCCGAAGCCTGCTCAGTGGTCGTAGGCGATGAGTGACCTGGTCAGTGGTGTTCCGTTGGCTCGGTTGTGCCAGATGGCTGCT
>NZ_JBIVZG010000011.1:0-29063 GCF_044759445.1 Streptomyces sp. NPDC101118
CTCCCAGAAGTTCCTCACCGAGCACGCCGACGTGGTCGAGGCCGTCCTGCGCGGCACCGTCAAGACCAACGACTGGATCAACGCCAACCCCGACAAGGCCAAGGCCTCCGCCAACGCCGCCCTCAAGGCCGAAACGGGCAAGGAACTGGCCGCCAAGGTCATCGACCCCGCCTGGCCCAGCATCCAGATCACCGACGACCCGCTCGCCGCGACCCTGAAGACCCAGTCCGAATGGGCCGTCAAGGCCAAGCTCATCAAGCAGCCCGACCTCACCGGCATCTACGACCTCACCCTCCTCAACAAGGTCCTCAAGGCCGCCGGCAAGCCCGAGGTCTCCGACGCCGGACTCGGCGCCAAGTAAGCCCGCGATGCCACACCTCCGGGAGGTGACGACCGTGGCGCACTCCGTCCGCGCCGGGCTCGTCGCCTCCCGGGAACTCCTTCCCGCACGCGCCGCATCCGGCGCGTGCGGTCTTTCACGGCCGTGACCGAGCATTCCCAGGGAGACGCATGTCCGCCATTTCCCAGAAAGCCGTCCCGTCCTTCCGCAGCCGGATCGGCCGTGACGCGCGCAGCGGCTACCCGCCCGTGCCGCGCCGCTACCGGCTCCACCTCGCGCCGTCCTGTCCGCGGTGTCTGCGGATCGCCGTCACCCACAGCCTGCTGGGCCTGGCGGACGTCCTCCCCCTGACCGTGCTGCCCGCCGTGCCCGACGCCCCCGGCGGCGGGTACGAGGCGCTGCGCCGGCTGTACGGGGCCACGTCCCACCAGTACCCGGGACCGGCCGTGGCGCCGGTCCTCAGCGACGACTGGACCGGACGGATCGTCAGCAGCCACTCCCCCGACATCCTCCAGGACCTGACCCGGCGCTTCGGCGCCGACTCCGGCGCCCGCCTGCACCCGGAGGGCGCCGAGGAGGAGATCGCGGCCGTCGCCCGGATCTGCGAGCAGCACGTCGACGCGGCCGCGCAGCGCGCCGGCGAGTCCCGCACCGGCGGGCCGGCCCGCGAGGCCGCGCTCGCCACCCTCGCGGACGGACTGGACGCGCTGGAGCGCCGCCTGGCCACCGGCGAGTACGTCCTGGGCGACGAACTCACCGCCGCCGACGTCCGGTTGTGGGTGACGCTGGTGCAGCTGGACACCGTACACCGCTGGCACCTGGACGCCGCGGCGGTGTACCGCATCACGGACCACCCGCGCCTGTGGTCGTACGCACGACGCCTGGCGGCACATCCCGCCTTCGCACCCCACCTCGACCTGGACGGCATCGCCCGCCGGCACCACGCGCACTGCCGCGGCAAGGAAGCCGCCGGCGCGGCGATCCGCATAGTGGACTGGCCCGGCACCGGGGACTGACGGTGCGGCCGGTGGCGGTGCGGCCCTCAGCGGGCGGCACCGCCCCGGCGGTTGAAGGGCAGCCGGCCGAGCAGTACCGCCATGCCGCACGTGTCGGTGACCGCGGAGAAGACGAGTCCGGCGGCGACCGCCGCGGACAGCAGCCGGCAGGCCGGGTGCACGAGCAGCCCGAGGACCAGGCCGAGCAGCACGATGCCGCCGGCGGCGAACCGGACCTGCCGTTCCATCGCCCAGACGGCGCGCGCGGACCCGGCGGGACGGTCGAGCGGGTAGCCCGCGGCCGCCCACGCGCGGAGGCCGCCGGTGAGGCCGGAGGCGGCGATGCCGAGGCCGGCCAGTTCCGTGACCGCCCGGTCCGAACGCCCTCCCGAGGCACACACCACGAGGAGCGGCCCGCGCCCGGCGGCCTCGCGCAGCCCGGGCGCGCTCTGCGCGAGCCGTTCGAGCGGCACGTTGAGCGCGTCCGGCAGATGGCCGGTGGCGAACTCGCCGGGAGTGCGGACGTCGACGACGGTCAGCTCGCCGAGACGCGGCTGCGCGTCGGCGACTCCGATGGCACGGGCAACGGTCATGTCGGAAGGCGTCCTTGCGGAGAACGGAGCGCGACGGGGGAAGGGGAGGGCGGCCGGCGGTATGCCGGCCGGGCGCGCGCCGTCCGGATCGCGGGTTGACGCACGAGGTCGGGTGGCCGCACGAGGTCGGTGGCCCTGCGCCCGATGGTAGGCACCGTGGAGCCGTCTTCCCGGAACCGGCCGCGCCTGCCACGAACTCGCCACATTGCCGCAACACGCGACCGGCTGGCCCGTTCGGCGGACGTTGCACGAGGTGCGGGGCGCAGCCGCCCGGACGGGATACGGATGCTTTCGGCATCCCCTCACCCTCCCCAGGGAGCTTCAGATGAGCAGCATCAACCGACGTGACCTCGCCCTGCTGGCCCTCCGCGCCGGGACCGGGGCGGTGCTGATGGCACACGGTACGCAGAAGCTGTTCGGGTGGTTCGGCGGCGGCGGCCTGGAGGGCACCGCCGCCGCGATGGAGCACATGGGCTTCAAGCCCGGCAAGCACAGCGCGCTGGCCGCCGGACTCGGCGAGGCAGGCGGCGGGGCGCTGCTCGTCCTGGGTCTCGCCACCCCCGCGGCCGGCGCGGCGGCGGCCGGTGCCATGGCGGGAGCGGTGTCGGTCCACGCCCCGGCCGGCTTCTTCGCGCAGGCCGGCGGCTTCGAGTACCCCGCGTTCCTCGGCTTCACGGCGGCCGCCATCGGCCTCGCCGGCCCGGGCCGCTACTCCCTCGACCACGCCAGCGGCCACGCCTTCGACCAGCGGTGGATGCTCGGGCTGGCCTTCGCCGCGAGCGCCGCGGCGGCAGCGTTCGTCCTGACCAAGCGCGCCCAGGACCGCCAGTCCGGCGGGCCTGCCGAGTCCGGCGGGTCCGCCGAGGAGGAGTAGCCCGCCCGACGCCCTCGCCCCCTGCGGTCCGCCGCCCGGCAGGACCGCCGGACCCTCCTGCCACCGTGGCTCCCGTGGCCCGGCGGACGGACCCTGGGGCACGGTGCAGAGGCACCTGGCCCACGCGGTCCTTGAGCACGGCGGCCTCGACCAGGTCCACGGTCTGCCGGTCCGCCCGGCCGCTCTTGCCCCGGGCCGTGTCGCACGGGATGCAGTCCAGGGCGTCGAGCACCCAGCCCGGCGGGGGCCTGTCCGCGCACGCCGTCACGCACAGCTCACCCGTGTACCGGTCGACCGGTGCATCGGGCGGCGTCGCACGCCCCGAGCGTAGGACGGCGGTCACGGACCGGCACGGCGAGCGGGACCGGCCGGCGGACCGTACGGCCGTACCGCGGGGCGGCCACGGAAGCCGGCCGCGCCGGCGGCGACGGCCGCTCATCACGCCACCGGACGGGGCCCGAACGAAAGCGTGGTCCTGGGGAACCCGGCGGCCTCGCCGTCCGACTACTGCGGTGCGAGGGGCGGGCACCCGCCCTTCTCTGCTGCGACGACGAGTGGGGAAGCGATGGGCGGGCTGGACGTGCACATGCGGAAGGTGGCCTGCCGGCACGGCCGGGTGGAGGCCGTCACCGACGTGGACCTGGAGATCGCGGCCGGTGAACGGGTCGCCCTGACCGGGACCAATGGTTCGGGCAAGACCACGCTCCTGCGCGCCGTGCTCGGGCTCCACCGGCAGGTGTCCGGTTCCCTCCTGGTCGGCGGCCGGGACACCCGGTCGCCCGCGGAGTGGGCCTGGCGGCGGCGGGCCTGTGCATGGATCCCCCAGAAGCCGGCCGCCGGACGGTTCCCGCTGCTCGGTTCCGAGCTGCTGGCGAGCAGCACCGCTCCTGCGGACGCCTCGGACGCGGCGGCACGGCTCGGGGTCGGGTCGCTGACCGGGCGACCCCTGCACACCCTGTCGGGCGGGCAGTTGCAGCGGATGTACCTGGCCCGCGCGATCGGCTGCGTCGCCGCCGGCGCCCAGGTGCTCCTCGCCGACGAGCCGACCGCCGCCCTCGACTTCGACGGCCGGGAGGAGGCGGCGGACGTCCTCACCTCCCTCCCCGTGACACTGGTCGTGGTGACGCACGACCGCACGCTCGCGGAGCGCTGCGACCGCGTGCTGGAGATGGCCGCCGGGCGGCTGCGGGAGGTCCGGTGACGCTCGCCACCGCCGATCTCGGCGCGCTCCTGCAACTGGTCCCCGTGCAGCGCGCGGGCTTCGCGCTGCTGCTGGCCGCGGTCGGGCTGCCCGTCGTCGGGGTGGTCATCGTCGGGCTCGACATCATGCCGGTGCGGTTCGCCATGATGCACGTGGCCCTGCTCGGCATCGCGGTCGGCCTGCTCACGGGCATCGACCCCATGCTGTGCGCCCTGGCCGCCTGCGCCCTGGCCGGCGCGGGCGTCGCCCCGCTCGCGCGGACCCCCGACGGGCTGTCCGGGGCGATGGGCCTGCTGATGAGCCTGGCGATCGCCGCCGCGCTGCTCCTCCTCGCCGTGTCCGGGGTCAACGCCTCCGGGGCGTTCGCCCTGCTCTGGGGCTCGATCCTGTCGGTCGGCGCCACGGACCTGGTGGTCCTCGGGGTGCTGGCCGCCGTCGTACCGGGGCTGTTCTGGTGGCGGCGGCGCGACATCGGGCTGCTGCTGTACGACCGCGAGCTGGCCCTGTGCTCGGGGGTTCCGGTCCGGGCACTGACCGCCGTACTGCTGGTGCTGGTCGCGGTCGCCGTCGCCGGGGCCATCAAGCTGACCGGCGCCCTGCTGGTCGACGCCCTGACCCTGCTGCCCGCGCTCGCGGCGCGCAGGCTCGGCAGCTCGCTGAAGTCGATCACGCTCTGGGCGGTCGGCATCGGCATCACCGTCAACCTGACGGGGTTCCTCCTGGCCCTGTGGCTGGACTGGCCGCCCGGCCCTGTCCTCGTCCTGACGGCGGGGCTCGTGGTCCTCGCCGTCCACTTCACACCCGAACGGAGAACCAGCTCATGGCGCGCACCCGCGTCCGCATCCCTTCCCTCCTCGCACTGAGCGCGGCACTGCTCCTGACCGCCGCCTGCGGCAACGACGCGTCGGACGGAGCCGTCAAGGACGGCCACGACGACGGGCACCCGCACGACGGGAAGCCCGTGGTGGTCGTGACCACGACCTGGGAGGGCGCCTTCGCCAGGGCCGCCGGCGCCGAGGACGTGAAGGTCATCGTGCCGCAGTCCGTGCACCACGCGCCCGACTACGACCCGAAGCCCTCCGACCTCGCGGCCGTCGCCCGGGCCGACTTCGTTCTGTACGCGCCCTTCGAGCCGTACGCCGCGAAGATCAAGGAGGCCGCGGGCTCCGGGGCGAAGCTGGTCGAGGTCAATCTCGACAACGACCCGGGAAAGGTCAAGGCCGAGGTCGACAGGCTGGCCGCCCTCTTCGGCACGGCCGACGCCGCCACGAAGTGGAAGTCCGGATTCGACACCGAGTACGCACAGCTGAACGGGGAGGTCCGGGCGGCCTGGCCGGGCGGCAGGAGCCCGGCCGTCGTCACCCAGGTCTTCACCGCCTGGTCGGCGAAGCTGGCGGGGGCCACGGTGGTGGGTACGTACGGGCCCGAGGCCGTCACCCCGGCGCAGCTCGCCGGGCTCTCCGCGAAGAAGCCCGCGCTCGTCCTGGACAACGCGCACATGTCGACCGGGACGGTGCTGCCCGGCTCGGGCGCGAAGCAGGTGGGGATCGTCAACTATCCCGGGGAGGACCTCGACCTGCTGCCGGTGTACCGGAACGCGGCGGCCGAGCTGAAGAAGGCCATGGGCGGCTCCTGACCCGGCGGTGCGGCCCCGAGCGCGCGCCCCGAGCGGTGCGGGGGCGGCGCCCCCGACGTACCGGGCCCGGCGGCACCGTGCCGCCGGGCCCGTCGCCGTCACCCGGCCTGTGCGAGCGGGGCCGGTGCCTGCCCAGCCTGCGGAGGTCCCGCCGCCACCCGCTCGGCCAGGGCCGCCCGGTCCGGCTTGCCCGCGGCCGTGAGCGGCAGTGCGTCGACGACCAGCAGCCGCTCGGGGTGCTTGCGCGGCTCCAGCCCCCGCCCGGCGAGGAACGCACCGATCGAGACGAGCGTCGGCACCTCGCTCCCCCTGGGCACCACGCACGCGGCCAGCCGCTCGCCCATCAGCGGGTCGGCGACCCCGACGCAGACCACGTCCCGGATCTGCGGGTGGGCGGTGAGTTCGCGCTCCACCTCCGCGGGGCTGATGTTGGCGCCGCCGCGGATGACGATGTCCTTCAGGCGGCCGGCCACGTGCAGGATCCCGTCCCCGTCGAGGTAGCCCAGGTCACCGGTGCGCACCCAGCCGTCGGGCGTCCGGTAGCGGGCGTCCAATTCCGGGGAGCCCACGTAGCACAGCGGGGTCATCGGGCCGCGCGAGAGGATCTCCCCCACCACTCCGTCCGGCAGGGCCCGGTGCGTGTCCGGATCGGCGATGCGGATCTCGGCCACCCGCGGGTCCGGGCGCCCGGCCACGACGCCCGGGCCGTCCGTGGGCGGCAGCAGGTTCTCCAGGCCCGTGTGGCAGTTGACGCCGTCGGCCGAACCGTAGAGGTTGACCACCGGGCACCCGAAGGCCTCCGCCGCGGCGGCCGCCGTCGTGCCGTCGAGCGGCGCACCGCCGAGCACCAGGGCGGTCGGCGCGGGCAGCTTCTCCCCGGTCTCCTCCAGCCGCTCCAGCACCATGCGGATCATGGTGGGGACGCCCAGGACGTGGGTGGGTTCGTGCTCGCGCATGGCGGCGATGGCCGCGTCCGCGGTGAAGTGGTCGAGCAGGACGAGGGATCCGCCGTGCCGGGCCAGCGTGACCGCCGTGCCGTTGGACCCGAAGGCGGAGGCGAGCGGGACCAGGAAGAGACACCGCGGCGGGGTGCCGTCCGGGATGAGCGAGGCGAGGAAGTTGCCGCGGCCGCCGGCCAGCGCGTTGTGGGAGTAGGCGACCATCTTCGGCTCCGCCTCGGAACCGGAGGAGACCAGGATGCGGGCCGCGGAGTCCGGATCGGGCCGGGCCGGCGAGAAGCCCGCCGGGTCGGTACGGAGCAACTGCGCGAGCAGAATCGTTCCTTCAGGGGCGGTGCCGGGACCGGCGGCGATCACGTGCCGCAGCGCGGGCAGCGCGCCCGAGAGCGTGTGCAGGTCGGCCGCCGGACGCGCGCCCCGGTACTCGGTGGCGGCGATGACGGCCACGGCCTCGGCCCGGCGCAGCAGGCACTCGGCCTCCAGGCCGCCCCGGCCCACCGGGAAGGGCAGCGCGACCGCGCCGAGGGCGGCCAGGGCCAGGTCGGCGATGACCGCGTTGCGGTTGTTGGGGAGCTGGACGCCGACCACGTCGCCCTCCCCTATGCCGAGCCCTCTGAGGCCGGCGGCCAGACAGCGGACCTTGCGGTCCAGGGCGGTGTAGCAGAGCCCGCCCTTGGCATCGAGGACGGCCGTACGGTGCAGGCCGGCGATCTGGCGGGCCCGGTACAGGCTGTACAGGTCGAGGTCGGGGCAGGTTCCGTCCACCACCCAGGAACGGCGGAGGCCGGCGGGCAGCAGGTCGTGCAGTGCGGGCTTGTCGGCGGTCATGCGAAGCTCCAGGGGTCGGGGACGGCCGGGGCGCCGTGCGCGTCGCGGCTGATCGCGCCGGCGAAGCGCGGGTCGTGGTGCAGTCCGGAGAGGTCGGTGGTGACCCGGGCCGCCGCCAGACCGTGGCCGCGCAGCCGGTCGAGGGCGTCCTCGGTGGACAGGTCCCGCAGGTCGTGGGCGCCGGCGGCCGCGGCGGAGGCGTCGCCGGGTGCGATCCATCCGTCGGCGGTGGGCAGCGGGTGCCGGAAGCCGGCCGGCCGGCGCGGGCCGAGGCCCTGACGGACCCGGCGCAGTGCGGGGGCGGTGAGGGTGTCGGCCGCGCCGAGGAGGGAGGAGTCCACCCGTACGCCGTGCCCTGCGCGTTCGCGCAGGAGCAGCCCGGCGAGGACGGCCTCGGCTCCGAGGAGCCCGCCGAGCACGTCGAGCAGGGTCATCAGCGACGGTGCGGGCGGCTCGCCCCGGGGACGTACGGCCTCGCCCGTGCCGGTACGGGCCTGCACCATGAAGTCCGTGCCCATCGGGGCGCCGGGCAGCCGGTCGGCCCAGCCGCTGGTGTACGCGTACACCAGCGCCGGGTTCACGGCGGCGAGGTCGTCCGCGTCCAGGGCCAGCCCTGCGGCCTTGCCCGGCGCCCAGTTGTGCAGGAAGACGTCCGCCCCGGCCGCCATCTCCCGCAGCCTGCGCCGGTCGGCGGCGGCCTTGATGTCGATCTCCACGGCCTTCTTGCCCCGGTTGAGTGCGAGCCAGCGGGCGGAGACGCCCGAGCAGGCGGGCGGCATGCCGCGCAGCGGGTCACCGCCCGGCGGCTCGATCCGGATCACCTCGGCACCGAGCAGGCCCAGCAGGTGGGCGGCGAGCGGGGCCTGGATGCGGCGGCCGGCCTCCAGCACGGTGAGGCCGGCCAGCGGCCGCGCGGCCGTCGGCACGAGGGGGGATGCCGGGCGTCCCGGCCCGAGGGGCCGGATCGTCCACGGGCCGGCTCCGTCGGACTCGGCGGCCCGGTCGGCCAGGGTGTGCAGGGCGCAGACCTCGGCGCCGGAGGCGTCGGCCGCCCGGCGGAGCCGTTCCCAGGGGTGGGCGCGGGTCGCCGCGTGCAGGGCTCCCGGGAAGGGGGCGCAGGCGGTCGCGTACCGGAACTGGAACGGCCGCCAGCCCGCCCGGACCGCCTCGGCCGGGGCCTCCAGGGCACGCCAGAAGGCCGCCCAGGCTCCGGGGTCGAGGGTCTCCAGCTCGAAGAGGACACCGTCGGCGGAGGTGAAGGGCGGCCCGCCGGGGGCGAGTTCGGCCGCCTCGTCCTCCTCGGCACCGGCCGCCGCCAGGTACTGGGACACGGCGAGCAGCCCGGCCCGGTCGGCTCGGGTCGTCACGTCCGCCGCCGGTCCGCCGCGGGCCTGGCCGACCAGGGCCGCGAGCAGGCCCTGGACCGTCAGTACTCCGGTGGCCGTGGCGGCGTAGTCCGCGGCCAGGCCGCGCGGACGGCCGTCGCGGCGACCGTGGACCGCCATGATGCCGGTCGCGGCCTGCACGGTGGCCTCGTCGGTCAGGCCGCTCGCCGGGTCCGCCCAGGCGGTCTGCGCCCGCGCGGGCCGGAAGCCGCCGCCGCCGAGCGTGATGCGTCCGTCGGGGCCGTGGGGCCCGGCGTCGGCAGGGCCGGGCGCCTCGCGCTCGGCGCCGAGCAGCGTCAGGTGCCCGGCGACGACGCCGGCGATCTCCTCCGGTCCCGAGGTGCGGAACCGGAGCGTGCCGAGCGGCCGGACCGTCCCGGTGGTGGGCGGTGACGTCATGCCTCTCCTCCTCCTGGCGCGGCGGTGACCGCTGCCCGAGTGGCGTTCGCAGGGCGGGAACCCACGGACTCCGGTGCCCGACCCCTTCTCCGGACAGACAGTCGGACGGCGCTTCCCCCGGGTTCCCGGGCGGACGGAGGAACGAGCAGTGGCACAGCACACCGGCACCCATCCGAGTGACCCCCGACAGGGCCCGGACGACGGGTCGTTGAGGGACTCGGTGGCGGAGTTCGTACGGTCCCGCGTGTTCCCGCAGGAGGCGGTCCTCGACGCGGGCGGCCGGGACGCGGCCACGGCACTCCGCGACCTGCGCGAGGAGGCGCGGCGAGCCGGCCTGTGGGCCCTGCCGCTCCCGGCCGGACTGGGCGGCGGCGGCCTGCCGCTGCGCTCGTACGCGGCCCTGGCCGAGGCCGAGGGGGCCAGCGACCACGGACCCGCGGCGCTCGGGTCGGCGCCGCTGCTCGACGTGACGATGCTGGCACGGCACGGCACCGACCGGATCCGTGCGGACTACCTGGAGGCGCTCGTCGCGGGGGAGATGCGCGCCTGTTACGCCATGACCGAGCCGGACGTGCCCGGTACCGACCCGTTCCTGACCGGCACCCGGGCCGAGCCGCGGCCGGACGGCGGCTGGCGCGTCTCGGGCCGCAAGTGGTTCACCTCGGGGGCCGCGGGCGCCGACCTGGTCACCGTACTGGCCCGCACCTCCGGATCGGCCGGGGACCGCGAGGGCCTGTCGCTGCTGCTCGTACCCACGTCCTCGCCCGGATTCCGCGTGGTGCGCGAACTCCCCGTGTTCGGTGCGGCCGGCCAGTACGAGATCGAACTCGACCGGGTCACGGTGCCGGCCGGCCACATGATCGGCGCGCCCGGCCGGGCCCTGGCGATCGCCGGGGAGCGGCTGCAGCTCGGGCGCACGCTGCGCTGCCTGCGCTGGCTCGGCCAGGCCCAGCGCGCCTTCGACCTCATGTGCGAGCGGGCCGCCGTCCGGGGCGGCACCCGCGGCCCGCTCGCCGGGCACCAGCTCGTCCAGCAGCACGTCTTCGACGCCCTGCTCGCGATCCGCACGACACGCCCCCTGGTCCACGAGGCGGTCGCGCTGCTCGACGCGGGGCGGGACGCGCACGTCGAGACGGGACTCGCCAAGGTCGCCGCCGCACGCACGCTCCAGCAGGTCACGGATTCGGCCATCCAGGTCCACGGCGCTGCCGGACTGGGACCCGACACCCCGCTGCCCGCGCTGTTCCGCACCGGCCGCGCGGCCCGCATCCTCGACGGGCCCGACGAGCTGCACGTCACCTCGGTGGCCCGCCGCGTCCTGCGCGGCTACGGGCCGCGGCCCGCTACACGCGGGTGATGTCGACGGTGCCGGCCAGGGAGGCGAGCCCCAGTGCGAGGAAGAAGTCGCCCCAGATGAGTTCGTGCCGGGGGGCCAGCCCCCGGCCGGCGTCGTAGCAGCCGTCCAGCAGCATCCCGCGGGGCCGCCCGCCCGACCCGTCGGAGAGATGGGACCCGGTCAGGCGGCGCAGGATCGCCACGGCCCGGTCCGCGCACGCCGCCGCCCTCGGCCCGGGCACCCGGGCGAGCTTCAGCAGGGCGACGGCGGCGATGGCGGCGGCCGACGTGTCGAGCGGCCCGTCCGGCCGGGCCGTGCCGGCGGGCACGACCAGGGGGCCGGTGAGGAACTCCCCCTCGGAGAGCATCTGTTCGGCCGCCGCCGCGAACCACTCCTGCCCCGCGAGTGCTTCGGGGCGCAGCAGCGCGTCGGCCACGGCGAGCAGCAGCCAGGCATGGCCGCGGCTCCAGTCCGGGGGCGGGTCCGCGCGGGGCTCCCAGCCCGTCGCGCTGTCGAAACTCCAGGCCGGGTGGGTCCACTCCCCCCGCAGCGGCCCCTCACCGAGGCAGAAGTCGAGGTGCCGGTGCAGGTGGGCGGCGGCGACGGCAGCTCCCTCGGGTCCGGCTCCGGCCAGCAGGGGCACCATCCCGGGCACTCCGTCCACCCGGGCCAGCATGCGGGGCCCGCCGAAGGCGCCGCCCCACGGCACCATGCCGGGTCCGGGTTCGTACGCGGCCAGGCAGGCGCGGGCGGCCCGGTCACGCAGGTCCGCGGCCCCGGTGTCGTCGGGCCCGGCCGGCGCGGTCCCGTACCAGAAGATCAGGCCGCGGGTGGCAGTGTCCGCGTCCGCCCAGGGCGCGAGCCGGGCCGTGCACGCCGCCGCGGCCCGCCGGTCGGCCCCGTCGCCGGTGTGCCGGGCGCGCAGCCAGAGCAGCCCGGCCCAGAAACCGCCGGCCCAGGAACCGCGGCCGGTCGTCCGCCAGGTCCCGTCGCCCGGGTCGGCGTACAGGGGGAAGCGGGTGCCCACCTCCGCCGCGGTCACCCCGGCCCGGTCGAGGACCGCCGCGAGCGCGCGGCCGGCCCAGTCCCCCGGCGTCACTTCGCCGGCCCCGACCGTGCGCGGCGGTCCCGTACGGCCCAGACGAACGCGACCGCGCCCGCCGCCGCGAACTCCACCGCGACCAGCAGCCACCCGGCCCCGTACCGGCCGCTCTCGGCCAGCAGCCCGAACAGCGGCGGCCCGGCCGCGAAGCCGGCGAAGAACCCGGCCGCGGCCAGCGCCGAGTCCTGGCCGGCCCGTCCGGGCGCGGCCCGCTGCATGACGAGCAGCATCGTGACGGCGTTGCCGGAGACGGCGAACACCCCGACGGCAACGGCCCCAACCCACACCAGCGGACCCGCCGCCACGGCCGCCAGGAGAAGCACCGCCGCGCCCAGGGCACCGACGGCGAGCCACCCCGGCAGCCACTCGGCGCGCCCCGGCCGGGCGGCCTTCGACCAGCCGACCCGGCCGAGGATGCCCGTCACGCCGAGCACGGCGACCAGGGCCCCGGCCGCCGTGGGGCCCATGCCCAGTTCCTGCGCACCGAACAAGGCCAGGTAGGTGTTCACCGAGGCGATGCCGCAGCCGAGGAACAGCGAGAAGGCCGCGAGCCAGGCCACCGTGCCGCGCGGCAGGTACGAGGCACGGGCCCCGGCCGCCGCGGGGGGCGGAGGGTCGGCCGGCAGCGCGCCCCGCGCCCACAAGCCGGCCGCCAGGGCCGCGCCCGCCGCGGTCCACACCGCGCCGCGCCAGCCCAGCCCGCCCGCGAGTGCCGCGAGCGGCAGACCGGCCGCGAACGCGCCCAGCTGCACGCCGGACTGCTTCATCCCGGTCACCGCGCCCCGCCGGGCCGGCGGGACCGCCGCGAGGATCGCCTTGTTGGTGGCCGGGTTGGCCAGCGCCTGCGGGACGCCGCCCAGCGCGACCGCACCCAGCAGCAGGCCGGCGCCGGGCGCGGCCCCGATCAGCGCGAGGGCCGCGGCGGACACCGTCAGCAGGGCGACCAGCGAGCGGCGCGGACCCACGCGGTCCACGATCCGGCCGGCCGCCGGTGACAGCACGGCCGCCGTCCCGAACCCGACGGTCGTGGTGAGGCCGAGCACGGTGGGCGAGATGCCCGACTCCCCGACGAGGCGCGGGCCGAGCGCGCCCAGCAGGAACAGCTGCAGCATGGAGAAGGCCATCGCGGAGGTCAGCAGCGCGGTCAGCCCGCGGTCCGTCCGCGCGTACGTCGTCGCACCCGTCGCCGGCACTTCCGCCGCCACCGCGCCCTCGCCTTCCCCGTGTCGAACGTGTGGAACGTTCCGAACGTCCTGTTGGAACACGGAGTCAGTCGGCCTGAACACCCGGCCGGTTCCCCGGCCCCTCGTGTGTTCTGCGCCACACCCGACGGCCGGTCGGGGCGTGGCACGACCGAGGATGGGGAATTGCTCAAATCGCGCGCACCCCCGGTGCTTTGCCCATGAAAGTGATGCGAGGATGAGCCCCGCCATGACGCCAGGCCGATGTTCGAGAGCCGTACGGGCTGCGATGTTCGCAGCCGTCTGCGTGCTGCTCGCGTCCGTCGGCCACGTCACCATGTCGGGACTGCCCGTCCCCGGGTGGGCCATGGCCGCCGCCTTCGCCTGTGCGGCGGCCGCAGCGTGGGCGCTCGCCGGGCGGGAGCGCGGGCTCCTCGCCGTCACCGCCGCCACCGTCGCCGTCCAGACCGCGCTGCACGCCGTCTTCTCGCTGGTCCAGGCCCTCGCGCACCCGGCCCTGCCGCACGGCGCCTCGCTGGTCCGGCAGTGGGCCCGGTACGCCGCGTGCGGGGACCCGTCGTTATCCGCGCTGTTCCCGCAGGACGCGCCACGGGCGGCCGCAGGCCCGGCGGGCCACCCGTCCCCGGGCTCCACGGCGCCAACGGCGCCGGCGGACACGGCGGTTCACGCCCACCACGGCATGCACGGCATGCTCGGGACGCACGGCACGGACGCCCACCACGGCATGCTCGGGACGCACGGCACGGACGCCCACCACGGCATGCTCGGGACGCACGGCACGGACGCCGTCCACGGCATGCAAGGGATGCACGGCATACCGGGGATGCACGGTATGGACACCGTGCAGGGCATGGCGGGCGCCCCGGCCGATGCGCTCGGCGCCGTCCTGCCGGCCGGCAGCCACGGCATGCCCGGCATGTCACCCTCCGGGATGCTGGCCGCCCACCTCCTGGCGGCCGTCCTCGCCGGCCTGTGGCTCGCCCACGGCGAGCAGGCCGCCTTCCGTCTCCTGCGCGTCCTCGCCGCGTGGTTCTGCACGCCGCTGCGCCTGCTCTTCGTACCGGCACCGGTCCCGCACCGGCCGCCGGCCCGCACCCGCCGTGAGCGCCGGCACAGCCCGCTGCGGCAGCTCCTCCTCGTCCACGCCATCACCTCGCGGGGCCCGCCCCGGGGAACCGCTGTCGCCTGACAGCCGGCTCCCCGGGCGCGCACGGGCTGCTCCGCCGCGCCTCGGGCATCGGCCCTGCCCTCCGGCAGGCCGTACACCCCTCACCGGTGCACACCGACACCTCGGCGCTGCGCCGGACACCCCTTGCCCGTAAGGACCTTGTGGCGATGACCCCTGCCCCGACCTCCCAGCAGCCCGCCTCCGGCCGACGGCCGGCCCGGCACGCGGCCGACACCGACGCGGCCGTGACCAGGCTCGCGCTGGCCGCCCGCGACGGAGACCCGGCCAAGACCGACGGATTCGTACGCGCCCTCCACCGCGACGTCTGGCGGTACGTGGCCTTCCTGAGCGCCGACCCCCAGGCGGCCGACGACCTCACGCAGGACGTCTTCCTCCGCGCCCTCGCCGCCCTGCCCCGCTTCGAGGGCCGTTCCTCCGCCCGCACCTGGCTGCTGTCCATAGCCCGCCGCACCGTCGTGGACAGCCTCCGCCGCTCGGCCGCGCGGCCCCGCCTGTCCGACCGCCACGACTGGCAGTCCGCCGCGGAGCAGACCCAGCCGCGGGGACTCCCCGGCTTCGAGGACGGCATCGCCCTCGCCGAACTCCTTTCGACGATCCCGTCCGGCCGCCGGGACGCCTTCGTCCTCACCCAGCTCCTGGGCCTGCCCTACGCCGAGGCGGCGGAAGCCATCGGCTGTCCCGTGGGCACGGTCCGCTCCCGCGTCGCCCGTGCCCGCACGTCGCTCATCGCGCTCCTCACGGACACCGGGACCGTCCACACCACAGGAGCCCGGCCGGGACCGGGCGGCACCCGTCCGATGTCCCCGGCGCAACCCGTACACCGTGCGGCGGCGGTGGTGCTCGGCTGATGTGAACACCGCCGCCCGTCCGCCGACGGGCCGCCGCCCTCCGCCTCGCGTCAGGCGTCGCGGAGGGCGGCGGCGTGGTCCGGCACGGCGTTCTGGAGGTCCTTGGGCGGGCGCTCGTAGCCGGTCGACGGGGGCCTGGGCGGCAGGGCCAGCGCGGGCAGGGCCACGTCCTGATAGGGGACCGTGGACAGCAGGTGGGCGATCATGTTGAGGCGCGCGCTGCGCTTGTCGTCGCTCTCCACCACGTACCAGGGGGCGTCCGCGGTGTCGGTGTGGACGAGCATCTCGTCCTTCGCCCGGGAGTACGCCTCCCAGCGGGTGAGGGACTCCAGGTCCATCGGGGAGAGCTTCCACCGCCGCAGCGGGTCGTCCGCCCGGCGGCGGAAGCGTTCCTCCTGAACGGCGTCGCTGACGGAGAACCAGTACTTGCGGAGCAGGATCCCGTCTTCCGCCAGCATGTGCTCGAAGACCGGGCACTGGCGCAGGAAGAGGCGGTGTTCGGCGGGTGTGCAGAAGCCCATGACGTGCTCGACCCCGGCACGGTTGTACCAGCTGCGGTCGAAGAGGACGATCTCGCCCGCCGCGGGCAGGTGTTCCACGTAGCGCTGGAAGTACCACTGGGTGCGCTCCCGCTCCGTCGGCTTCGGGAGGGCCACGATGCGCGCCACGCGGGGGTTCAGGTGCTCCGTGACGCGCTTGATCGTGCCCCCCTTGCCCGCGGCGTCCCGTCCCTCGAAGACGACCACCAGGCGTGCGCCCTCCGCGCGCACCCATTCCTGCAGTTTGACCAGCTCCGTCTGGAGCCGCAGCAGTTCCTTCTCGTAGGCCGCCCTGCCCAGTCGCATGGCCGTCTCCATCGCCGTCGCGTTCGTGTGGTCCGTTCGAGCCGGTGACGGCCGCCGCCTCCCGCACCGACGACGTCCGGGCGGGGGGCGTCGGCCGGCCGGCTCCCGGCCCGGGTCAGCGCACGCGCCCCCGGGGCCTCAGGTGGGTCGGGGGCAGCTCCGGGGCCGGGATCGGGGCGCCGTCGTAGCCCTTCACCCCGCCGAAGCGGGTGCCCGTCGTCCACGCCTCACGGGCCAAGGTAGTCGATTCGGTCTCTCAGCCTCCGTCTCCGGACCAGTCACGGACCGGACTGCCGCCTGAGCGGCGGCAGACGGCAACCCTCTGACAGGAGTGGCGGCTGTCCGCGCAGCACCCAGGCCCCGGCCTCCGTCCTTCAGCCGGTGGGCAGACTTTCGGTCGTCGGGCGGCGGCGGACGCCGTCCGCGGTGAGCTGTACGAGTTCGCGGCGGACGGTGTCGTGGTGGGGGGGGGTGGTGGCCGGCGAGGTCCCCGACCGGTATGTCCTGCCCGCGGAATCGGGCGTCGGCTGAACCACTCCGAGCGCACGATCAAGCAGGTGATCAGCGGGGTGACGGGTCGGCTGGGCCTGCGCAACCGCACTCAGGCGGTGGCCTACGCCTTCCGGCACGGCGCCCTGTGACCCGGCGGCGCCCGCCGGTCGGGGGTGACCGGCCGCTCAGGACGTTCGCTTCCGCCAAGGATCGCCCGGCGACGGTCTCCGCATGACGCCGGCCATCGAATGCGGACCGGTCGGAGCCGCGCCGGGGCGCGACCGGCACGCCCCCCCCCACAGGCGGGATCCACTCGTCCGCGCGCGTTCGACAGCACGCCGCGCCTGCGGACCGCTGCGCCCCTAGCTCGGATGGCCTCGTCGCTCTCCAGGCCGGAGCCCAGCGCGCCGCCCACGGTCGCAGTCGAAGCGACGAACCATGACAACGTCCGGTACTCCGTTGCGTCCAGCGGTTCTCGTGTCATGGACGCGAACACCTGGTCGTTGAGGATGAACAGCGCCCACACGACGTTGATGAGCAGCAGACCCACGTAGCAGACGAGCACCCCGATGCCTACGGTCAGGACCGTCGACGTGTTGTAGAGCCTCGCCCTCTGGCTCGCCTCCGGCGAACCCTCTGCCGAGCGATGCCACAGCTCCGCGTCCACGGTCAGCCAGCCGATCATGAGCGCGACAGAGCCGACCATGGCGATCACGAGGCGCGGTGCGCTCAGGGCCTCGGCGAGACTCCAGACGGTGGAGTTCACGGTGGCGACCGCTCCCGTCGCAAGCGCGGCCGCCAAGGCTTTCGACAGCCCCGGCACCAAGCGCCAAGGGCGGTTGGCACGGACCATACCGGCGAGCACCCGCAGGTATCCGCGTGGCCCGCTGACGACGTACCGCAGATCGGCAGTCCCCTCCCCATCGGCCCGGCCCGGATGAACGGGCGTGAGACGAACGGCAAGCGGTCTCCGGAGCCGTCGACTTCGCGGTCGCCCCTCGGCACCGGTGTCCTGCAGCCCCGCCAAGCCCAGGACGGCTTGTTCCACGGCCAGCCGGGCCCTCGTCTGCAGGCGCAAACCCCCCAGAGAGGGGTCCGGGACGATCGGCGTGAGCGCCTCGTGCGAATCCCTGGACGCCATCCCCCACCGTTACCAGGAGGCGCAGCGCGCCCTGGAAGTGCGCCGCCACTCCATGGAGCGCTAGGGCACGACGTTCTTCGACGAACTCGGCCTCTACCGCGTCCTGGGACCCGGCCACGACTACCAGGAGCTGGAAACGTTCGTCCACGACTGGCTCGGGCAGCTGATCGACTACGACTCCCGGCACCACGCGGCCCTGGTGGAGACCCTGTCCCGGTACTTCGACTACGGCGGCAACTACGACGAGACGGCCGAATCCCTCGCGATCCACCGCAGCACGCTGCGCTACCGACTCAAACGCATCCGCGACATCAGCGGCAACGACCTCGCGAACGTCGAGGACCGGCTGAACCTCCAGGTGGCGACCCGAGTGTGGAAGATCGTGCTGGGCGGATCCGGCTGAAGCGCACCCCACGAGGCCAAGGAAGGCCTCTGGTTCACGGCCCTGGAGGACCCCCCGGCCGGCGCCGAGCGGAGCCGGCGCCCCGCGACCGCCGAAGCGGCACCACCGCCCCGCATGGGGATCCGCAGGGCGGCACCTGCGCAACGCCGGAGCTCACCTTGCGGCCCCTGCGGCGTTGAGAGCCCGGCCTGGGGTGCCGACCCCGGCCTTCCTGCAACCGCCGCATCACATCGCGGGCTGTGGCCGGCGAAGTTCGGCCCGGCCGAAGAGGAGTGCGTAACCGGAGGGGAGGTGGTCGAGGATGCGGGTGAGGAGGTCGGGGCCGGTGAGGCGAGTGACGACGGCGAGTACGGCGCCGGTGTCCCAGCGGGCGACGGCCGGGCTGGTGCCCGTACGACTGGCCAGGTCCTTGACGAAGCTCCAGGCGGTGAGCTGTTCGGTGGCGGGGATCTCGGCGGTCAGGGCGAGGGCGGCTTCGACGGGCAGGGCCTGGGCGAGGTCGACGCGTTCGTCTCCGACGAGCTGGCGGCCGAGGGCGGCGAGGACCGTGCGGACGGCTTCCTCGGCGCGTTCGCGGGTGGGGTAGGCGCCTTCGTAGCGCACGCGTTCCAGCATCTGCTCGAACGTCATGGCGGCGTGGGCCTGGTGCGGTCGAGGCTGGTCGTACATGGTGCTGCGGTTGCCTTTCTCGTCGCTGGTTCGGTGTCCGGCCGGTGGCGTCGGCCGCTCGGGTGGGCTGGGGGTGACCGAAGAGGAGGCCGTAGCCGGGCGGGAGCCGGAAGGGGAAGGGTGCGGAGGACGGGGTGCCGGAGGGGGATCGGGTTCCCGTCCTCCGCCGCCGGTGCCGGCCGGGTCAGCCGGAGATCTGCTTGCGGCCGGACTCGCCGCCGATGGCTACCTTCCGCGGCTTGGCGCGCTCGGCGATCGGGATCCGCAGGGTCAGGACACCCGCGTCGTAGTCGGCCTCGATGTGCTCGGTGTCGAGGGTGTCGGCCAGCATGACCTGGCGGGAGAAGACACCCAGGGGCCGCTCGGAGAGTTCCATCTGCACGCCGTCGGACTTCCCCGTGGGCCGGCGCTCGGCCTTCACCGTGAGCATGTTGCGCTCGACGTCGATGTCGATCGCGTCGGTGCTCACGCCGGGGAGGTCGAAGGCGATCACGTACGCGTGGCCGTCGCGGTAGGCGTCCATCGGCATCACGGACGGCTTCGACCACGTGCCCGACGTCCCCGAGAGCTGCTGGACGATCCGGTCCATCTCGCGGAACGGGTCGGTGCGCATCAACATCGCGAAACACCTCCAGTCGGTTCAGGCAGGAAGTGCCAATGCGCTTCAACGTGCTTCCGTTTTAACATGTCATCGAAACGATGACAAGCAGGCAGTCATCTGGAGGATGACGGACCACGGAGACTGCCATGACCGCGGCCGCAAAGCCGGCCGCACCCGTCACCTTCCGGGGAGTCGCCAGCCGCCTCCAGATCACCGCCAGGTCCTCGTCGTAGGGGTCGCGGCCGGCCTGGGCGTGCAGGAGTGTGCGACCAGGTTGTCGGCGCTTTCCCAGTCGCCCCAGAACTGGCGGGAGCGGGGGTCCAGGAACATGAACCGGCCGTGGTTGGGGGTGGCGCCCCCGGCAGCTTCGATCATGGGGGCGTACAGGGCAGGGCCGAGGCTGTTGGCGGCCAGCACGTCACCGCGGCCGTTCAGGACGAACGCCGGGCAGGTCAGGGACTCCAGGAGACGCTGCAGGTTCGGCCGCACCGAGGCGGCGGCCGCCCGGCGTCGACGTCCCGGACCGGCGGTGCGGGCAAGGCGCTGGGACGGCTACAACTACTTCTCCGAGCACCCCGAGCAGCTGGTCGAGTGGTTCGACAAGCACGTGAACCGACCCCGTGCAGCAGTCACGTGCCCCCCGGGGGGCAGACGGCTTGGCCGAGGTCGGCTGCGGCGCCCAGCCCCTGCATCACCGCAGGCCTTCGTGTCCCACCCCAACGCCCGGCTGACCGTCCACGGCATACGGCTCCTCATCGACCGAGTCCGAGCCGGCCGGCCGTCGCCCACGTGGCCGCCGACGAGATGGGCATCTCCCGCGCTACAGCCCCAAGTGGGTCCGCCGCTGGAAACCCGAAGGCGACGCCGGCCTGCACCTCCGGCCCGGGGCAGCATGAAATGACAGGTCAGCGCACTCTTCCCCGAGGCTTCAGGTGAGTTGGCGGCAGTTCGGGGGACGGAATCGGAGGGCCGTCGTAGCCCTTCACCTCGCCGAAGCGGGTGCCGGTCATCCACGCCTCGCGGGCCTCGGCGATCTCCTCGTGGGAGCGGCCGATCCAGTTCCAGAACATGACGATCTCCTCCTCGAACGGCTCGCCGCCCAGCAGCATCACCGAGGCGTCCGACGCGGCGCGCAGGGGGAGTTCGGTGCGGCCGCAGCCGAGGTAGAGCATCGAGCCGGGGAGCACCGGGACGCCGTCGACGTACGCCTCGCCGGACATGGCGAGGACCGCGTACTCGAAGTCCGGTTCCAGGGGGAGGCGGGTCTCGGTGCCGGAGACCAGGCTGAGGTCCGCGCCGAGCAGCGGGCTGTACGTGGTGCCGGGCGAGGTGGCGCCGTCGAGGGTGCCCAGGATGACCGTGGCGTCGACGCCGGGGGCGGTGACGTGCGGGAGTTCGGCGTGGTGCTGGAAGTGCGGCTCCACGTGGCGGTGCTCGTCGGGCAGGGCGACCCACAGCTGGGCGCCCTCCAGGAAGCGGGCGTGGGAGCGGGGGCTCTCCTCGGAGTGGCTGATCGCGCGGCCGGAGGTCATCAGGCCGAGCTCGCGGGGGCGCACGGTCTGGAGGCTGCCGACGCTGTCGCGGTGCAGCACCTCGCCCTGGTGGAGCCAGCTGACGGTCTGGAGGCCCATGTGGGGGTGCGGCGGGACCTGCATGCCGGGCTCGTCGGCGATGTCGTCGGGGCCGTAGTGGTCGACGAAGCACCAGGCGCCCACCATCCGGCGCCCGAGGTTCGGGAGCAGTCTGCGCACCTCGGTGGATTCGCCCAGCCTGACCTGGCGCGGGGTGAGGAGTTCGCGTACGGGTTCGGCGACGACGAAGCCGCGGCCGCCGCACACGGAGAGCGTTGCCTGGCGATCGAGATTGCTCATGTCCACAACCTAGTCCCGTGGGGGCGGGGCGCGGCCCCGTACCGCGCCGGACGCTCGCCCTATGTAGTGGAATGTTAAACCTTCTCTGGGTGTTGAGGCGATGCAGGACCAGAGGAACGCGAGCGCGAGAGAGGACGAGCGGCGAGATGACCGAGCGTGCGGAGCACTACTACGACCACGGCACGGCGGCCGAGCGCTGGGCGCGGGCCGGGCTGTTCTTCGACGCGAAGGAGTACGCCACGGCCGCGCGGGTACTGGAGCCGCTGACCGCGGAGGCGCCCGGGCAGCTCGCGCCGCGGCTGCTGCTGGCCCGCGCCTACTACCACTCGGCGCAGCTGCGGCGGGCCGAGACGGAGCTGCGGGCCATCCTGGAGCGCTGGCCGGTGGAGGACTACGCCCAGCTGATGCTGGGGCGGACGCTGGAGCGGCAGGGCCGCCGGGCCGAGGCGGCACCGTACCTGCGGCTGGCGGCCGCGATGTCCGGCGACTTCGGCGAGGAGTGAGCCCCGGCGGGTAGGAGGTGCGGCGCGCCGGGGCCGGCGGGAGGCGGGGAGTGCCGGGTGGGCGGGTCGGCATGCGGGGGGGGGTGGGGCCGGGCGGCGGCATAACGCCGCTCCGCGCGCGGCGCTCCCCGCCGGCCGCCCGGTCGGCACGCCCGTCCGCGCGCGGGCCCCGGGCCGTGCGGCGGCCGGGGCGGGGCGGCTCGGCTAGCCTGGGGCCACGATGACTGGCACCACTGAGAACCGCTTGACGACGTCCTGGGGCGACTACGGACTCGCCCGCTTCCCCGAGGACCCCCGCGACCAGCTGCGCGCCTGGGACGCCTCCGACGAGTACCTGCTGAGGCACCTGGTCGGCGGCACCGGGGAGGTGCCGGCCGTTGACGTGTCACAGTGCAATGTCACCGTGTTCGGTGACCGCTGGGGCGCCCTGGCCACCGCCCTTGCCGGGCGCGCCGCCTCCCTCACCCAGATCACCGACTCGTACCTGGGCCGCCGGGCCACCGAGGCGAACCTCGCCCGGGCCGGCGTGGCCGAGGACGGCGTACGCCTGCTCACCACCCAGGACGAGCCGCCGGCCCGCATCGACGTGCTGCTCGTACGGGTCCCGAAGAGCCTGGCGCTGCTGGAGGACCAGCTCTGCCGCCTGGCGCCCTCCCTGCACGCGGGCAGCGTCGTGGTCGGCACCGGCATGGTCAAGGAGATCCACACCTCCACCCTGGACCTCTTCGAACGGATCATCGGCCCGACCCGCACCTCCCTGGCGGAGAAGAAGGCCCGGCTGATCTTCGCCACGCCCGAGCCGCGCGAGAAGCCCGAGCCCAGCCCCTGGCCGCTGGTCTACACCCTGGGACCGGAGGCCGGCGCGGGCCCGGCCGAGGGCCTCACCGTCACCAACCACGCCGGCGTCTTCTGCGCCGACCGCCTCGACATCGGCACCCGCTTCCTGCTGGCCCACCTGCCGCCGTGGCGGGGCCCCGGCACCATCGTGGACCTCGGCTGCGGCAACGGCGTGGTCGGCACCGCCCTCGCCAAGGGCAGCCCCGAGGCCGACGTGATCTTCACCGACGAGTCGTACCAGGCGGTCGCCTCCGCGGAGGCCACGTACCGGGAGAACATCGGCCCCGGCGCACTCGGCATCCCCCGGTTCCTGGTGGGCGACGGCATCGCCGACCTGCCGGCGAACTCGGTGGACGCGGTGCTCAACAACCCGCCGTTCCACTCCCACCAGTCGCTCACCGACGCCACCGCCTGGCGGATGTTCTCGGGGTCCCAACGCGCCCTGCGCAAGGGCGGCGAGCTCTGGGTCATCGGCAACCGCCACCTCGGCTACCACCTGAAGCTGCGCCGCCTCTTCGGCAACTGCGAGCTGGTGGCCAGCGACGCCAAGTTCGTGGTGCTCCGCGCGGTCAAGACCCGCTGACCGGCCGGACCGGCCGCCCCGCCCCGCATGCCGTCGGCCGCCCCGTGGCCGACCATGGGGACCGAGGGCGGTCGGCGCCCCCGGTCGGCGAGGAGGCAGGCGGATGTGCGCGGAGGGCCCCGACCCGGCGTTCCCGGGGCCGTACCTCTTCTCGGCGGACGCCGAGGCGGTGATCGCCGCGGCCGGGCGGACCCTGGCCCGTGAGTACCGCCTGCTGCGCCAGATCCTGCACGGCACCCTGGCCGGGGTGGCCGTGCTCGACACCGAGCTGCGCTACCTCTACGTCAACCCCCACATGGCCGTGATGACCGGCATCCCCGCCGAGGAACACCTGGGGCACACGCTCGCCGAGCTGCTGCCGGCCGTCCGGCGGCCCGACGAGGCCCTGCACGACGTGCTGCGGGACGGGCAGCCCCGTGAGGTGGTCGGCACGGGCAGCACCCTGGCCGACTCGCCCCACGAGAGCAGGGTGTGGCGTGTGACGTACCACCGCCTGGAGGAGGACGGCGAGGTCCTCGGCCTGGTGGGCATCGGCCTGGAGATCAGTGCCTCCCGCGAGCACCAGCGCGCCCTGGAGCGGGCCCACGAGCGGCTGATCCTGCTCGACACCGCGGCCGTCCGGATCGGCACCACCCTGGACGTCGACACCACCTGCCGCGAGCTGGCCGAGTTCCTCGTCCCCGGCCTGGCCGACGCCGCCAGCGTCGAGCTCCTCATCCCGGAGGAGCCCAACGGCCATCCCCTCCCCCCGCCCGGCATCCTCCGGCTGCGCCGCGCCGCCATGGCCTCCGTCCCCCGGCTCACCGCCCACGTGGCCGCCTTCGGTACCGCGGGCTCGTACGTCGACCTGCAGCCCGGCGCGGCCATCCGGCGCAGCCTGGAGACCGGGCACCCCTGGATGGACAACCTCTCCTCCGACGAGGTGATGAGCAAGGCGGCCCCCAGCGCCGAGCGGGTGGCCGCCTACCGGGCCGCCGGCATCCACTCCTCCCTCGTCGTGCCGCTGCTGGCCCCCGACCACCCCCTGGGCACGCTCACCCTGGTCCGGGCCGGGGCCTCGCCCGTCTTCGGCCCGGAGGACGTGCTGGTGGCGCAGAGCCTGGCCGAGCGCGCCTCGCTCAGCCTGGCCAAGGCCGAGCGGTTCACCCGCGAGCACACGATGGCCCTCGAACTCCAGCGGGCGCTGCTCTCCGAGCCCTCCCTCCCGCACCCCGACCTGGAAGTGGCGGCCCGCTACCTGCCGTCCGGCAACGGCGCGCTGGTGGGCGGCGACTGGTACGACTCGATCGCGCTGCCCGGCTGGCGGACCCTGCTGGTGATGGGCGACGTCATGGGGCACGGGGTGGAGGCGGCGGTGGCGATGAGCCACTACCGGTCGATGATCCGCGCGCTCGCCGTGTCCGGGCACCCGCCGCGCGAGATCCTGCGGTACGCGGACGCGATGGTCGCGCGCTCCGGGTTCGACCGGGTGGCCACCTGCCTGCTGGTCAGCGTGGACACCCGGCAGGGGCTGTGTACGTACGCCAGCGCGGGCCACCTGCCGCCGGTGGTGGTGCGGCCGGAGGAGACGTCGGTGCTGGTGCCGGTGTCTCCGGGGCCGCCCCTCGGGTCGGGCCTGGGCGAGTACACGGAGCTCCGGTACGGGCTGCGGCCCGGGTGCGTGCTGCTGATGTTCACCGACGGGCTGGTCGAGCGGCGCGGGGAGGACATCGACCGCTCGCTCGCCAGGCTGGTCGGGCTGGAGGTGGCCCCCGAGCTGCCCCTGGCGGAGGCGCTCGACCGGGTGCTGGCCCACCTGTCGGCGGCCCGGGCCGAGGACGACATCGCCGTGCTGGCCGCGCGGGTCACAGCGTAGTCAAGGACCGCACCCCGCCCGGGATCCTCGATCAGGATGCCCCCATGACGCCTCCGCCGCACCGGCCGCCCCAGCCGTCCCGCCTCCCCGAGCCCTCCCGGCCCTCCCCCGCGCCCCTCGCGTCCCCCACGCCCCCCACGCCCCTCGCGTCCCCCTCGGCTCCCTCGGCCGAGGGAGCCGACGTCCCCGGGTCCGCCGGCACCGTCGCCGCCGACTCCCGCCGGCTCGATGTGGCAGGTGACATGTTCCGGCGCGGCGGCCGGCCGCACCGCATCGTGTCCGCCGCGATCCACTACTTCCGCGTCCGCCCCGCACTCTGGCGGGACCGGCTGCTGCGGCTGCGGGCGATGGGCGTCAACACCGTCGAGACGTACGTCGCCTGGAACTTCCACCAGCCCGCGCCCGGCCGGGCCGACTTCGACGGGGACCGCGACGTGGCCGCCTTCATCCGGCTCGCCGGCGACCTGGACCTGGACGTGATCGTCCGCCCGGGCCCGTACATCTGCGCCGAGTGGGAGGCCGGCGGGCTGCCCGGCTGGCTGCTCGCCGACCCGTCGGTGCGGCTCCGCCGCCGCAACGGCCCCTACCTGGCCGCCGTCGACGCCTGGTTCGACCTGCTCGTGCCGCGCCTGCTGCCCCTGCTCGCCTCCGCGGGCGGCCCGGTCGTCGCGATGGCCGTCGAGAACGAGTACGGCAGCTACGGCAACGACACCGGCTACCTGGAGCACCTGCGGGACGGCCTGGTCCGGCGGGGCGTGGACTGCCTGCTGTTCACCGCCGACGGCGCGGCGGACGGCTTCCAGCTGGGCGGCACCCTGCCCGGGCTGCTGACCACCGGCACGTTCGGCTCGCGCCCCGACGCCGCCCTCGACTGCCTGCGCCGCCACCAGCCCCGAGGCCCGCTGGTCTGCATGGAGTTCTGGCACGGCTGGTTCGACCACTGGGGCGGCCCGCATCGCACCCGGGACGCCAAGGAGGCCGCCGGCGTGCTCGACCGGCTGCTGACCGCCGGCGCCTCCGTCAACATCTACATGGGCCACGGCGGCACCAACTTCGGCTGGTGGAACGGCGCCAACCACGAGGACGGCCGGTACCGCCCCGACACCACCAGCTACGACTACGACGCCCCGGTCGGCGAGGCCGGTGAACTGACCGAGAAGTTCCACCTGTTCCGCGAGGTGATCGCCCGTCACCTGCCGGTGCCCGGAGACCCGTTGCCCGAGCCGCCCGCCCGGCTGCCCCCGGCGGCCGCCGCCGTCGGCGGGAGCGCCGCGCTGGCCGGGGCGCTGGACGCGCTGGCCGACGTACACCAACGCCTCGAACCCGAGCCGATGGAGGCCTTCGGCCAGAACCTCGGCCTGATCCACTACCGGACCAGGCTGCGCGGGCCGCTCGACGGGGCGGAGCTGCGGGTGGACGGGCTCGCCGACCGGGCACTGGTCTTCCTCGACGGGCATCCGCTCGGCGTGCTGGAGCGGGACCGGCCGGAGGAGGCGCTGCCGGTCACCGTGCCCGAGGGCGGCGCGGTGCTGGAGCTGCTCGTGGAGAACATGGGACGCATCAACTACGGGCCGCTGCTGGCCGACCGCAAGGGGATCACCGGCGGGGTGCGGCTGGACAACCAGTACCAGTTCGGCTGGGAGGTCCGGCCCCTGCCGCTGGCGGACCTGTCCGGCCTGGAGCTCGGTGCGCCCGGCGGGGTGGCGGGGCCGGCCTTCCACCGCCTGGAGCTCGACGTCGTCGCTCCCGCCGACGGGTTCCTCGCGCTGCCCGGCTGGACCAAGGGGGCGGTGTGGCTCAACGGCTTCCACCTGGGCCGGTACTGGGACCGCGGGCCGCAGCGCACGCTGTACGCGCCGGCCCCGCTGTGGCGGGCGGGCGCGAACGAGCTGGTGGTCCTGGAGCTCCACGAGCGGGGCACGCACGTGGAGTTGAGGGACCGGCCTGATCTGGGACCGGCGGAGGCGGCCGACATCCCCGTCTGGTGAGGCGTACGGCCCGGGCGGGACCGCCCGGGCGGGCCGGGGCCCCGATCCAGGGGCCCCGATCCAGGGGCCCGCTCCCGGCAGCCGCACTCCGGCGCCACCTCGCGGCCGCTGCGCTCCCAGGCGCTTCGGCCGCCGCGCTGCTACGATCACCGGCTATGAGTTCCGTCATCCACAACTGGCAGGCCACGCGCACGCGGTCGACGTTCTGACCCGTTGGAGCCGGCCGCGCCGGCACCGGGGTCCGTGTCCACCGTTCGCCTCCGGATGACGAGGATCTTCATCATGCGCGCACACTCGCGCCCCACTTTCGTTCTTGTGCACGGCGGTTCCAGCAACGCGCGGGCCTGGAGCCCGTTGCAGAACGAACTGGCCCTGCTCGGGCACCGTTCGTACGCCGTCGACCTGCCCGGCCACGGTGATCGTGCCGCCGGCCCTGCCGCCTACTACCGGCAGCCCCAGGACAGGGTGGCGCTGGCCACCGCCCCCTCCCCGATGCGTGGGATCACGTTGCGGGACAACGTGGAGCACGTGGTGGACGCCGTGCGCCGGCTCGCCGGACACGGGCCGGTCGTCCTGGTCGCCAACAGCCTGGGCGGCCTGACGGTCAGCGCCGTCGCCAACGCCGTGCCCGACCTGCTCGACCGCGTCGTCTACCTCTCCGCGCTGTGCCTCAGCGCCCCGGCCATGCTCACCGAGCCGTGGGACGTGGCGGACGACGGCCTGCTGGACGCGGCGGCGGCCCGGATCACGGTGCCGGACGTACCGGATCCCGCTGTGGCCCGGCTGAACTGGCGCAGCGCCCACGCCGATCCGGCCCTGTTCGCCCAGCTGAAGACCGCCGTCATGGCCGACGGCACCGACGACCAGTTCCGGGTGCTGCTGGACTCGATGGACCCGGACGAGAACTACTCGGTGCTGGAGCCGGGAGCCCTGGTCCGGGCCGACGGGTGGGGTCGCGTCCCGCACACCTACGTCCGGCTGTCCGAGGACCGCAGCCTCACGCCGGCCGTCCAGGACTACATGATCCGGAAGGCAGACGAGCTGACCCCGGACAACCCGTTCGACGTGCACACCCTGGCCACGTCGCACGTGGGCTACTTCAGCCGGCCGCGGCTCTTCGCGGACCTGTTGACCGGCCTGGTCTAGCTCCACGGGTTTCGGTGTCCCCGCCGCCGGCCGTCCCGGCGGCGGGGACGCGTTCAGGGGGAGCCGTTCAGGTGAGCCGTTCAGGTGAGCCGTTCAGGGGGAGCCGTTCAGGAGGACGCCGTTCAGACCGAGATGACGATCTTCCCGTGGACGTGACCGGTCTGGCTGAGCGCGAACGCGTCGGCCAGCTCCTCCAGGGGGAAGACCTGCGCCACGGGCACGGACAGGCGTCCGCTGTCGGCGAGTTGGCCGAGTGCTTCGAGGTCCTTGCCGACGGGGCGCACCCACATCCACTGACCGCCCTCGGCCAGCACCGCGTGGTCGGCGATGGAGGCGTGCCTCCCGCCGTCGGCGAGCACGGCGCGCGTCACGTCCACCACCCCGCCGACGAAGTCGGCGACCACGGTCACGCCGTCGGGGGCGAGCGCGCGCACCCGGCCGACGAGGCCGTCCCCGTACTCCACGGGCTCGGCGCCGGCCTCGCGGAGCCGGTCGTGGTTGCGGGGCGAGGCCGTGCCGATGACCCGGGCGCCGAGGGCGCGGGCGATCTGCACGCCGAGGAAGCCCACTCCCCCGGCGGCGCCGTGGATCAGCACGGTGTCCTTCCTGCCCACGCCGAGCCGGGTGAGCAGCTGGTACGCGGTGAGCCCGGCCAGCGGCAGGCCGGCCGCCTCGTCCCAGCTCAGCGCGGCGGGCTTGGGCGCGAGGGCGCGGACGGGGACGCTGACGAACTCGGCGAACGTGCCGCCGTGCACGTAGTCCTTCCGCGCGTACGCGATGACCTCGTCGCCCGGCGCGAACTCGGGCACGTCGATGCCGACGCGTTCGACCACCCCGGCCACGTCCCAGCCCGGGACGACGGGGAAGAGGGTGTCCATCGCGCCGTCGAGGCCGCCCGACATCAGTTTCCAGTCGACCGGGTTGACCGCGGCCCGCCGCACCCGGACGAGGACCTCGCCCGGTGCCACCTTGGGCAGCGGACGCTGCGTCAGTTCCAGTACCTCCAGGCCTCCGAAGCGGTCGTAGGTCATGGCGCGCATCGTGTCGGACATGTGGGGCGGCCTTTCCTGGTGCGGGGCGGCGGCGGGCGTCGCACGCCGCCACCCTATGCGCGGGGTGGCGCTTTCGCAGGCCGGCGCTCGGCGGGGGGGGCGGGGGGGGGGGCCGCCCCCCCCCCGCGCCCCCCCCCCCCCCCCCCCCCCCCCCCCCCCCCCCCCCCCCCCCCCCCCCCCCCCCCCCACG
>NZ_JBIVZG010000011.1:29070-247184 GCF_044759445.1 Streptomyces sp. NPDC101118
GGGGGGGCGCCCGCCCCCCCCCCCGGGGTGGGGGGGGGCGGGGGCGCGGGCGGGGCGGGGGGGGGGGGGCCGCCCCCCGCCCCCCCCGCCGGGGCGCGGCCCCCCCCCCCCCCCCCCGCGCCCAACAGCCCGTCCCAGCCGCCCCATTGACGCGAGCACGCCACCCCCAGCAGACTGACAGGAAAGTTTACTGTCAATCACTGGAGGTACCGTGACAGCCCCCCACCGGCGCCCGAACCCCTCACGTCGGACCCTGCTCACCGGAGCCCTCCTGGGCGCCGCCGCCCTCGCCGTACCGGCCACCGCCCTGGCCGCCGGCACGAGCACCCCGCAGGCCGCCGCGCTCGGCCTCGACGACCCGGCGAAGAAGGAGATCGCCATGAAGCTGGTCTCCAGCGCCGAGAACTCCTCGCTCGACTGGAAGGCCCAGTACAAGTACATCGAGGACATCGACGACGGCCGCGGCTACACGGCGGGCATCATCGGCTTCTGTTCCGGCACCGGGGACATGCTGGACCTGGTCGAGCTGTACGACCGCCGCAAGCCCGGCAACGTCCTGTCCCGCTACCTCCCCGCTCTGCGCGAGGTCGACGGCTCCGACTCCCACGACGGCCTGGACCCGAACTTCACGCGCGACTGGCGCACCGCGGCCCAGGACTCCGTCTTCCGCAAGGCCCAGGACGACGAGCGCGACCGCGTCTACTTCAACCCGGCCGTACGGCAGGGCAAATCCGACGGCGTCGGCGTGCTGGGCCAGTTCACGTACTACGACGCCATCGTGATGCACGGCGACGGTACGGACTCCACCAGCTTCCGCAACATCCGCAAGCGGGCGCTGCGTTCGGCCAAGCCGCCGGCCCAGGGCGGCGACGAGGTGACCTGGATCGGCGCGTTCCTCGACGCCCGCGTCTGGGCCATGCGGCAGGAGGAGGCCCACAGCGACACCAGCCGCGTGGACACCGCCCAGCGCGTCTTCCTCCGCAAGCGCAACCTCGAACTGCGCACCCCGCTGGACTGGAAGGTCTACGGGGACAGCTACCACCTCGACTGACCCCGCCCCACCCGCGCCGGCCGCGGGAGCTCCGGCGTCAGCCGGCCGCCTCGGCCTCCGTCAGGAAGGCGTCGAGCACGGCGCGGTAGCGCTCGGGCTCCTCGGCCGTCGCGAGGTGGGCGCTGTGCTCGAACACCTCCCAACGGGCGCCGGGGATCCCCTCGGCCAGCGGCCGCACGGCTTCCGGGGTGACCTCGTCGTACCGTCCCGTGGTGATCAGGACGGGCAGGTGCAGCTCCGGGAGCCGGGCGGTGACGTCCCAGTCCTTCAGGCTGCCGGTGAGGTTCCACTCGGCGCCGACCAGATCCCACAGGTGGCCGTGCGGTACGCCGGGGCCGCCGTGCAGCACCAGCAGCGGCGGCCGGTCCGGGGCCGGCCAGGGCCCGGCGATCCGGTACCGGGTGCGGTGGCTCCGGAGGGGCACGGTTCCCTCGGTGATCTGCACGGCGCCTCCCGGCTGTTCGCGGCATTCCATCCTGGGGACCCGCCGCGCCCGGGCCGGGCCGACGCGCCGCCGCGCCGCCACGGTGCGCCCGGCCGGACGTGTCAGCCGCGGTAGGTCTCCAGGAGGCGGAGCCAGACCTCGCTGACGGTGGGGAAGGCCGGGACCGCGTGCCAGAGGCGGGACAGCGGGACCTCGCCCGCGACCGCGATCGTCGCGGCGTGCAGCAGCTCGCCGGCGCCGGGCCCCACGAAGGTCGCGCCGAGCACCGTCTCGCGGTCCAGGTCCACGACCATCCGGGCCTGCCCGCGGTAGCCGTCGGCGTACAGCCCGGCGCCGGAGACCTTGCCGAGGTCGTAGTCGACCGCCCGCACCCGGCGCCCGGCCTGCTCGGCCGCCGCGAGCGTCAGGCCCACCGAGGCCACCTCGGGGTCGGTGAACACCACCTGCGGCAGCGCCGCGGTGTCCGCGGTGGCCGTGTGCGCGCCCCAGCGGCCGGTCTCCAGGACCGGAGCCCCGGCCGCCCTGGCCGCGATGGCCCCGCCAGCGATCCGGGCCTGGTACTTGCCCTGATGGGTCATCAGGGCCCGGTGGTTCACGTCCCCGACCGCGTAGAGCCAGTCGTGGCCCGGCACCCGGCAGCCGTCGTCCACGGGCAGCCAGTCGCCGGGCGTCAGGCCCACCGTCTCCAGCCCGATGTCCTCGGTGCGCGGGGTGCGCCCGGTCGCGAAGAGGAGTTCGTCCGACTCGACCGTCTCGCCGCCCGCCAGGACCACGGTGACCGGGCCGCTGCTGCCGTCGCGCACCACCGCCTCGACCGTGGTGCCGGTCCGGACCACCACGCCCGCCTCGCGCAGGCCTTCCGCCACCAGGTCGCCCGCGAAGGACTCCATCCGGGGCAGCAGCCCGGCACCGCGGGCGAGCACCGTGACCGCCGAACCCAGCGCCTGCCAGGCGGTGGCCATCTCGACGGCCACCACCGAGCCGCCGACGACCGTCAGGCGCCCCGGCACGTGCGGGGAGGAGGTCGCCTCGCGCCCGGTCCACGGGCGCGCCCCGGTCAGGCCCGGCAGGTCGGGGAGGCGGGCGCGGCTGCCGGTGGCGACGACCACCGCGTGCCGGGCGGAGAGCACGTGGTGCTCGCCCTCCGGGCTGGTGACGGCGACCTTCCTGGTGCCGTGGAGGCGGCCGTGGCCGCGGTAGACGTGGGCGCCGATGGAGTCGAGCCAGTCGACCTGGCCGTCGTCCTTCCAGTGGCCGGTCCAGTAGTCGCGGTGGGCCAGCGCGGCCGCCGCGTCGAGGGGTCCCGCGACCGCGTCCCGCAGCGCCGGCACCCGGCGCGCGTCCGCCCGCGCCAGGGCGGGGCGCAGCAGCGCCTTGCTGGGGACGCACGCCCAGTACGAGCACTCGCCCCCGAGCAGTTCCGCTTCCACCAGTGCGGTGCTGAGCCCGGCGGCGCGGGTCCGGTCCACCACGTTCTCGCCGGCCGGTCCCCCGCCGAGCACCACGACGTCGTACTCCACAGCTTCGGTCATACGGTCAGTCTGGCGGCCGGCGCCGGCGGGGGAGGGCACAACGCGCCGCCGGGGCCGCGGGGCGGGATCCGGCCGGGGCTCGCGCGGGCCCGGGCCCCGGTGGTGCGGCGGGTCAGGCCCGGCGTGCCGGGAACAGGCTGCCGGGGGTCAGGCCTCGGTGGTGCTGCCGGGGGTCAGGCCTCGGTGGTGCTGCCGCCCGCGCCCGCCTGCTCCGCCTCGATCTTCTTGCGGACCTCGTCCATGTCCAGGGCGCGGGCCTGGCCGATCACGTCCTCCAGGGCCGCCTCGGGGAGCGCGCCGGGCTGGGCGAAGATCGCCACGCGGTCCCGGACGATCATGAGGGTGGGGATGGAGGAGATCCCGAAGGCCGCGGCCAGCTCCTGCTGGGCCTCGGTGTCGACCTTGCCGAAGAGCAGGTCGGAGTGGGTGTCGGAGGCCCGCTCGTAAACGGGGGCGAACTGTCGGCACGGGCCGCACCAGGACGCCCAGAAATCGATCAGGACGAAGTCGTTCTCACTCACGACCTGGTCGAAGTTGTCCTTGGTCAGCTCTACGGTGGCCATCGCGTCGTCCCTGCTTTCGTCAACCGCGGGCCCCGTTCCGAGGCCCTGCTCAGGCGTCCCCGTCAACCGCTGCCGGGTGCCGGGTATTCCGCTTCGGGCCGGGGGTCGCCCGGCACGCCCCGTACGGAGGTCCCCTTAGAACGGGTACCCGGCCGGCTCGCGCCTCACCGTGGTCCAGCGCAGTTCCGTGAAGGCGTCCAGGTTGGCCTCGCCGCCGAAGCGTGCCCCGGTGCCGGAGGCGCCGACGCCGCCGAAGGGCGCGACGGCCTCGTCGTTCACCGTCTGGTCGTTGACGTGGGCGATGCCGGTGGGGATGCGGTCGGCCAGCTCCAGGCCGAGGGCAATGTCACGTGTGACGATGCCCAGGGACAGCCCGTACGGGCCCGCCGCGGCCAGCTCCGCCGCCTCGTCCAGGGTCGCGAAGGAGCGTACGGGTGCGACCGGCCCGAACACCTCCTCCCGGTAGGCGGGGGTGTCGTCGGTGACGCCCGCCAGCACGGTCGGCCGGTAGAACAGCCCCCGGTACGTGCCGCCCGCGACCAGCTTGGCGCCCTGGGCGGCGCTCGCCTCGACCAGCGCGTGCACCCGGTCGAGCTGACCGCGGTCGATCAGCGGCCCGAGGTGGACCTGCTCGCGGTACGGGTCGCCGACGGCCAGCGACTCGGCGCGCTCGGCGAGCCGCTCGACGTACTCCGCGTACAGCGACTCGTGGACCAGGTGGCGGCCCGCGGTCATGCAGATCTGGCCCTGGTGGAAGAAGGAGCCCCAGGCCGCCTGGCCCACGGCGGCCTCGACGTCCGCGTCCGCCAGCACGACGAGGGCGGAGTTGCCGCCCAACTCCAGGTGGGCCCGCTTGAGTTCACGTCCGGCGGCCGCGCCGACCGCGCGCCCGGACTCGGTGGAGCCGGTGAACGACACCACCCGCACCCGGGGTTCGGCCACCAGCGCCGCCCCGGTGTCCCGCCCGCCGGGCAGCACGTGCAGCAGCCCCTCGGGCAGCCCGGCGGCGGCGAGCACGGCCGCCAGGGCCAGGCCGCCGGAGACGGCGGTCCGCGCGTCCGGCTTGAGCAGCACCGCGTTGCCCAGCGCCAGCGCCGGCGCCACCGAGCGCACGGCCAGCACGAGCGGCACGTTGAACGGCGCGATCACCCCGACCACCCCGGTCGGCACGCGCCGCGTGTACGAGAGCCGGGGCTCGGCGGACGGCAGCACCTGGCCGCCGGGGCGGGAGGCCAGGGCGGCCGCCTCGTAGCACTCCTGGGCTGCGGTGCCCAGCTCGAAGTCGGCCTTGCCCGGTATGGAGCCGGTCTCCCGCACGATCCAGGTGCGCAGCTCCGCCGCGTGCTCGGTGAGCAGGTCACCGGCCCGGCGCAGCACGGCCGCCCGCTCGGTGTACGGGGCACGGCCCCACGCGCGCTGCGCGGCGGCGGCCCGGGCCGCCGCGGCGGACACGTCGGCGGGGCCGGCGAGTTCAACGGTGGCGAGGGTGTCGCCGGTGGCGGGCTCGACGACCGGGGCGGTGCCGCCCGTGAGCGGAGCGGCGGACTGCCAGGTGGCGGGGTCGAGCAGCGGCATGACGGCGCCTTTCGGGGGTGGGCGCCCGGGCGGCGGGGGCCCGGCCGGGCAGCGGGCACGCGTCATGCTAGCCACGGCCGGTCCCCATATCAGGCCGGTTATCAGGCAGTTGGTGACCGGAAACGTTCGCCGGCCGACCGCCCGCCGGTCAGCGTTCCAGGACCAGCGCGATGCCCTGGCCGACGCCGATGCACAGGGCCGCGAGGCCGGTGCCGGAGCCGGCCGCCGCGAGCTGGTGGGCGACGGATCCCGCGAGCCGGGCGCCGGAGGCGCCGAGGGGGTGGCCGATGGCGATGGCGCCGCCGCGCGGGTTGACCAGGGCGGGGTCGAGTTCGGGCCACTCGGCCAGGCAGCCCAGGGCCTGGGCGGCGAAGGCCTCGTTCAGTTCGAAGGTGGTCAGGTCGCCGAAGCCGCGGCCGGCCTTGGCGAGGGCGCGCTGGACGGCGTCCACCGGGCCGAGCCCGAACAGGTGCGGCTCGATGCCGGTGACGGCGGAGGTGCGGATGCGGGCGAGCGGCTCGCGTCCGGTGGCCCGCAGCCCCTCCTCGTCGGTCAGGAGCAGGGCGGCGGCGCCGTCGTTGAGCGGGGAGGCGTTGCCGGCCGTCACGGTGCCGTCCGGGCGGAACGCGGGCTTGAGCCGGGCCAGGGCCTCGGGGGTCGAACCCTCCCGGATGCACTCGTCGCGCACCAGCTCGACGCCCGGGTACGGGACGACCTCGCCGTCGTACAGGCCCGCGGACCAGGCGGCGGCCGCCTTGCGGTGGCTCCCGAGCGCGAAGGCGTCCTGGGCCTCGCGGGTGATGCCGTGCTTGTCGGCGACGAGTTCGGCGCCCTCGCCGAGGGAGACGGTCCACTCCTCGGGCATCCGGGGGTTGGTCATCCGCCAGCCGAGGGTGGTGGACCACATCTGCTGGTGGCCGGCGGGGAAGGACCGCTCGGGCTTCTGCACCACCCAGGGGGCGCGGGTCATCGACTCCACGCCGCCCGCGACGGCCACGGAGGCGTCGCCGAGGGCGATGGCGCGGGCGGCCTGGACGACGGCCTCCATGCCGGAGCCGCAGAGGCGGTTCACGGTGACGCCGGGGACGGACACGGGCAGGCCGGCGAGGAGCACGGCCATGCGGGCCACGTCGCGGTTGTCCTCGCCGGCGCCGTTGGCGTCGCCGAAGACGACGTCGTCGATCCGGGCGGGGTCGAGGTCGGGCGTACGGTCCACCAGAGCGCGTACGACGTGGGCGGCCAGGTCGTCCGGGCGGACCCCGGCCAGCGCACCGCCGAACTTGCCGATCGGGGTGCGGACGGCGTCGACGATGTACACGTCGCGGATGCTCATCGGGGTCTCTCCTGGGCCGGTCCGTGCGGGGACTGCGGGGCGCGTGCGGGGGTGCCGCTGCGCGGGGGCGCGTCTGATCAACGCGCCCGCAGTCTCCGCCCGACACCGCCGCGTGTCAACGGTGACCACCGCTGACCTGCATGAACAGCGCCCGCGGCGGGACGGGCGGCTCGCCGGCTGCGGGCAGCGGGATGCGGGGCGGGTGGCTGCGGGGCGGGTGGCTGCGGGGCGGGTGGCTGCGGGGCGGGGCGGACGGCCGCGGCGCCGCCGGGTGGCGGCCGGGCGCCGGCCGGGTCAGCTGGATTCGCGGTGGACCAGCCGGGCGGCCATCAGGTCGTGGTGCTCCTGGGGCTCGGCGGGTTCGCGGACCACCCGGTCGACCAGTTCGGCGAGGCTGTCGCCGGTGGGCATCTCCAGCTGGACGGTGCTCAGCCGGGGGCGCAGCAGCCGGCCGATGAGGAGGTCGTCCGCGCCGACGACGGCCACGTCCTCGGGGACGCGGAGGCCGGCGTCCTGGAGGGCGCGCATGAGGAGCATGGCGTACTCGTCGTTGTAGGCGAAGACGGCGTCGAGGCCGAGCGCGGGCCAGCGGGCGGCCAAGCGTTCGGCGGAGACCTCGGTGTAGTTCATGGGAAGCGGTTCGACGTGCACGCCGGTGGCGGCGGCGACGGTGCGGGCACCTTCGAGGCGGGGGGCGGAGAAGAGTTCCAGGCCCTCCTCCTCGGGGACGACGACGCCCATCCGGCGGCGGCCGCGCTCGGCGAGGTGGGCGGCGGCCCGGGCGCCGACCTCGGTCTGGTCCATGAGGAGGGCGTGAGCTCCGGCGACGGTGCGGGGGCCGAGGGTGATGACGGCGCGGGCGCCCGCGCGCTTGAGGGTGGCGACGTTGCGCGGGGAGAGGGTGATCTCGCCGAGGGAGATCACGGCGACGGGGCGCAGCTCCGCCCAGGCGCGGGCGGCCTGGTCGCCGCTGAGGCCGAGGCTGCCGTACTGCACGACGGTGTAGTCGAGGCGGCGCAGTGCCCACTGGAGTTCGTTGAGGAAGCGGCTGTAGAGCGGGCCGATGGGGATGTGCGAGGTGGGCAGCAGGACGATCCGGGTGTGTCCGGCGCGCAGGCTGCGGGCGGCGGCGTGCGGGACGTAACCGAGTTCCTCGGCGGCCTCGCGGACCTTGCGGCGGGTCGGTTCGCTGATCCGGACCGCTTCGGCGTTGTTGAGCACGTACGAGACGGTGGCGCGGGAGACACCGGCCAGGCGGGCGACGTCGGCGCTGGTCGGTACGGAGGGGGCGGCGGCGCCGGCCGGCTGCGGCTTCGATGACTGTGACATTGCGCTGGCATCTTTCCAGACCGGTGGGGTCCGGGGTCTAGCGGATGGCCGGAAACGAATGCTACACAGTGGTTACACGAGTCAGTGACACGTGTAACCATCCCGTGGACCGTGGCCCATCCCCGCCCTCGCACCACGCGTCACCCGTGCCATTGCAATGTCACCCATGACCCGGCAGCGGCACGCCCCTCATCCGCACACTCCCCCTGCCCTGGAGGGCACCGTGGCCCTTTCCTCCCCCGGCACCGGCACGTCCGAGGCCACCGCCGCCCCGTCCCGCCCCGCACGCGGGCTGCTCCCCCTGCTCCTGGTCGGCAACACCGCGATGTACGCCCTGTACATCGGCGTCGCGGGCGTCCTGCTCGCGCTCCAGGTCGCAGAGATCGACCCGGCGCACAAGGTGGCCAACTTCGGCCTGATCGGAGGGGTCTCCGCCATCTTCGCGACCGTCTTCAACCCGGTCGCGGGCGCGCTGTCCGACCGCTCGGGACGGCGCAACCCCTGGATCCTCGGCGGCGGTCTGCTCGCCCTCCCCGCGATGTTCCTGCTCGGCCTGGTCGACACCATCCTGCTGATCACGATCGCCTGGTGTCTCGGGCAGGCGGTGATGAACGTCTACCAGGCCGCCATCACCTCCGTCGTGCCCGACCGGGTGCCGGTGTCGGCCCGCGGCAAGGCCTCCGCCGCCGTGGGGCTCGGCCTGCCGTTCGGCTCGACGATCGGCGCCCTGCTGGGCGCCGCGTTCTCGGACGACTACCGCACCGGCTACCTGGTGTTCGGCGCGATCGTGGCCGGTGCCGCCGTCCTGTTCACGGCCTGCACCCGGGAGGAGCGCCTGCCGGCCCGGGCGCCGATGCCGGTACGGGCCCAGCTCGCCGCGTTCACCGCGGCGCTGCGGGACCACGACTTCCGGTGGGCGTTCATCGGCCGCGCGCTGCTGGTGCTCGGGTACTTCGCGGTGAGCGCGTACCAGCTGTACATCCTCCAGGACCACACCGTGCTGCCCGAGGGCATGGAGCCCGAGGAGGCGGTGGCGCTGCTGATGCCCCTCAACAGCCTGGCCATGGTGGTCTCCACGGTCCTCGGCGGCTACCTCTCCGACCGCTTCGACCGGCGCAAGCTGTTCGTCGGCGCCTCGGCCCTGCTGTCCGCGCTGGCGCTGCTGATCCCCGCGTTCTCCGCCGGCTGGACCGCGATGCTGGCCTTCTCGGTCGTCAACGGCCTCGGCTTCGGCTGCTACATGGCCGTCGACACCGCACTGGTGACCATGGTGCTGCCGGCCGCGGAAGACGCCGCGCGGGACATGGGCGTGCTCAACATCGCCAATGCCGGCCCGCAGATCGTCGCCCCGTTCATCGCCTCGGTGGTGGTGTCCGTGAGCGGCGGCTACACCGCCCTGTTCCTGGTGGCGGCGGTGCTGTCGGTGGCGGGCGCGCTGGCCGTGAAGCCGATCCGCTCGGTGCGCTGACCCTCCCCGCTCCCCTCCCCCCGGCCCACCCCACCCCAGCCCAGCCCACAGCAACCGAAAGAGGCACCACCGTGCAACTGCACACCCACACCTGGGGCGAAGGCGACCGCGTCGCCCTGCTCGTCCACGGCATCATGGCCGACCACCGCACCTGGCGGCGGGTCGGGCCCGCGCTGGCGGAGCGCGGCTACCGGGTCATCGCGGTGGACCTGCGCGGGCACGGCAGGAGCGGGCGCGGCGAGTACAGCCCGGCGCTGTTCGCCGACGACGTGGTCGAGACCCTGCCCGCGGGCGCGGAGCTGGCCATCGGCCACTCGCTGGGCGGCCTGACCCTGCAGCTGGCCGTCGAGCGGCTGGCGCCGGCCCGGGCCGTGTACTCGGACCCGGCCTGGCACCTGGCGCTCCCGCAGGAGGGGTTCGGTCCGGAGATGTTCGCGCGGTTCAAGACGGAGGCCACCCGGGAGTCCGTCCGGCTGATGAACCCGCGCTGGGAGGAGGCCGACGTCGAGGTCGAACTGGCCACCCTCGCCCTCTGGGACGAGGCCACCGCGCACTGCCTGGGCCCGCTCGCCGGCACGGACCTGCTGCCGGCCGCGCCGGTCGTGCCGTCGCTGGTCCAGCTCGCGGACCCGAGCTTCCTGATCGACGCCGGGCGGTCGGCGCTGCTGAGGGAGCGGGGCTTCGAGGTACGCACGGTCGCGGGCGCCGGACACACCGTCCACCGGGACGACTTCGACGGCTTCATGGCCTCACTGGACGGCTGGCTCTGACGGCCCCCGCCTGACAGGCCCCGAGCCCGGACCGGCCGGTCCCGTACCCACCCCGCCAGGGACCGGCCGGTCCGTACCCGATACACCGTTCGACCGTTCGACGGCGGCGGAACCCGCTGGAGGAGCGGGCCGCCCTCCGGGGCGAATCCGGGCCCGCACGCGGCCCCGCGGTTCCCCCGGGCGAAGGTGTGGGATGGTGGAGGGGAGGGACCGTTCCGGTTCCGTCGCTTGAGGCTTCGCCGTCGTGTGCGGACGGGCAGCGGCAGGTGTGCTGCGGTGGCTTTGATCGCCGGACATGAACACGTTCCGCCCGGCAGGATGTGTTCCGCGCAGCCGTGGCTGCCTCTTCGTCTTTTCAGGGCCGGTACCCCGTGTGAGGGGGAGCCCGGTGACGTCCTACACGGTTCAGGTGCACCTCTACGGACCCGTGGCGGTGGTGACGCTGTGCGCGAGCGCGGACCGCTCCGGCAGTGCCGGGTCTGTGGAGGATCTCCCTGGGGCGCTGGCAGGACTGGGCGCGGGCACCGCCTCGGTCGTCCTGGACCTCGACCGCGCTCCCGATCCGGCTCCCGCGCGCGTTCTGGCCGCGGTCGAGGCGTGGGTGACCGGGCGCGACGTCACCGTCGTCGTCCTGGCCCCCGGCCCCGTGCCCGGCTCCGGTCGGGGGCGCCACCACGTCGGCGTTCCGGTGCTGCGTATGGGGTGGGCGGGCGGCCTGCCCGGATCCGGCGATGAGGCGGCATCGGCGGTGCGGCTTCGCCGGGGCGTGGCCGGGCGGGCCCTGGCGCAGCAGGCGGCCGGTATCCGGCAGGCCCGCCACCGGGCACACCCCTGTTCCTGACCGCGGCGATGTCGCGGCATGTCCGGCGGGTACCGGCCGGGTGAGAATGGAAGACCGGGGCGGCCAGGTGGGAGGTGAGGTGCGCGTGGATTCTGCGTTCCCGGAGGACGCGGGTATGCCGTTCGGTGCCGAAGACCTCAAACGGCTGTCGCAGGCGCTGGCGGAGTCGTTGGCCGGCACGGCGGGCATCGACACCCCGGCCGCGCTGTGCCGAGCGTGCGTGGACCTCCTCGACGTGACCGGCGCATCGGTGTCCCTGAGCGGGGAGGCCGACACCCAGATGGTGTGGTGGTCCAGCGATCCGGTGGCGGCACGGCTGGCCGAGACCCAGTACACGCTCGGCGACGGCCCCTGCCAGAGCGCCCTGGCACTGACCGCGCCGGTCCTGGCCGCGGATCTGACCGGTGGCGCGGACGCGCGGCGCTGGCCGGTGTTCGCACAGCAGGCCGTCGCGCTGGGGGTGCGGGCGGTGTTCTCGCTGCCCCTGCAGTCGGCCGGCATGGCCGTGGGGACGCTCGACCTCTACCGCGACCGCCCGGGCCCGCTCTCGGAGCGGGACCTCTCCTTCGCCTTCCCGGCGGCCGACGCGGTGACCACCGCGCTGCTCGCCCTCCAGGCCCAGGAGCCGCCCGGCGAGGAGGCGTCCTGGCTCCAGGCGGCCGAGAGCGACCACGAGGAAGTCCACCAGGCCATCGGCATGATCATGGTGCTCCTCGATCTCAACCCGCAGCAGGCGCTGGCCCGGCTGCGGGCCCACGCCTTCACCCAGGGGCAGAGCGTCACCGAGGCGGCGCGCGAGGTGCTGGCCGGAAGGGTCAGGTTCGATGACTAGGTACACCCCGGACAGGCGGGCCGGAGCAGAGAAGACGGTGACGACGCACATGAACCGCGAACAGGCGATCACCGAGGCATTCGTGAGCCTCACCGATACCGTCGCCGACGACGTGGACCCCCTCACGCTCCTGCGCCGCCTGGTCGACCACTGCGTGAGCCTGACCGCCATGGACGCGGCCGGTGTGATGCTCGTCAGCGCCCGCGGCCGTCTGCAGTCGGCGGTCGTCACCGAGGAGCGGGTCGAGATCACCGAGATGTTCCAGGCCCAGGCCGACGAGGGCCCTTGCGTCGACGCCTACAACGCCGGTGAGCCGGTCCATGCCGACGACCTGGCCCAGACCGACCGGTGGCCCGTCTTCACGCCCCTGGCCCGGGCTGCGGGCTTCCAGGCGGCCCACAGCTACCCGCTGCGGCTGCGCGAGCAGACCATCGGCGCCCTCAACCTCCTGGCCCGTACCCCCACCCCCATCCCGCCGCAGGACGGCCGCCTCCTTCAGGCGCTGGCCGGCACCGCCACGACCTCGGTGGTGACGTGGAGCCGCGAACCGCTGCGGCCGTACGACATCGTCACCCGCACCCAGGCGGCCCTCTCCTCCAAGGGCGTCCTGGACATCGCCACCGGCATGCTCGCCGCCACCGCCCAGATCACGCCCGTCGAAGCCGGGCAGCGGCTGCGCGCCTACGCCCGCGTCCACCGGCAGCGGCCCGCCGACATCGCCGACGCCCTCGTACGCCGAGCCCTGACCCCGCAGGCCGTCCTCACGCCCCGGCCCTGACCCGCGCTCGGCACGCGTCTCGGCCCTCGCCGGCCGCACCCCAGGCCGGCGGGCCAGGCCGTCGCGGCGGGATTCAGACGTACAGCGGCGCGCGCCCGGGCCCGGGGCGGCCGGGTCCCGGCCCGGCTGGGGGCGCCTCGGCGGCCTTGGCCTCTCCTGCCGTGCGGGCGGCGGCGGCGAGGTCCCGGAGCCATTGCCGCAGCTGGACGGGCCGCTCCGCCGGCGGGTACTGCTGATCGGCCTGGTCCAGGAGCTCACGCGGCTGGGGCTGCCAGTTGTAGGCCACGAACGCGATCCCGCGGCCCTCCAACCGACGCGCGAAGGCGAGCAGGGCATCCAGGCCGGCCACGTCGAGGAGGATCAGCTTCTGCATGTCGCAGGCCACCACGTCCACCCCCGCGAGACCGGCCGCCGCCTCCTCGAGAACCCCTGCGGTGCTCCGGCCGAGCCGGCCCACGGGGGTGAGGTGGGCGGTCGGCCCGTAGCGGCGGTGCTCGACCCACAGAACGGGGGCGCGGACGGTGAGTACCTGCTCCGCCCCTGACAGGTGCAGCAGGCGGGCCACCGGCGGGCTGAAGGCGGTCAGAACGAGCGTCTTGCCGGCCTGCACGGCCAGCTGATCCACGTCCAACAGGACATGCAGTCCCGAGCTGTCGCAGAAGGTGACGGCCGCCAGGTCGATGTCGAGTCCGGTGCTGCTGCCTTCCAGGGCCGCGATGAGGTCCTGGCGCAGGCCGGCTGCTTCGTCCATGTCGATCTTGCCGCTGAGGCGGGCCAGGACGCGCTGGGCGCCCGGTTCGAAGACCACGGCGACGTGTTCGGGCTCAGAGGTCATGGCCTCGCTCCCTTCGCGATCCCAGTGGGCTGATGCCCTTCGGGGGGGGGAGGTACACCCGGCGCTCTGCCGGTCCGTACGAGCACCTGGGCCGAACGCTCCACACTCATATCGTGCCTCCATTCCGGGACACAGGGCGTCCCGCGACGGCGGCTCCGCATTTCGACAGGCCGGTCCGATCGCCCTGAGGCCCGTCACTTCACGTCGACCGTGACCTTCCACGGCGTGATCACCAGGGGGCAGGCCCGGTCCGTGTCGGCGCGGCAGTGTCCTTGTGCGGTGATGGTCGCGGTGCCGTCGCCTTCTGCTTGGAATGTGGCCGATGCGTCACCGTTCGGCGCCGTGCGTCCCGCCGTCATGCGGAGCACCGTGGAGTCGCTGGACGCCGGAGTGCTCCAAGTCCAGGTGAGTCCGTCTGCTGTGTAGCCGGTGAGCCTGATCTCGACGTCGTCGCCCGGGCTCGCGGACACAGACAGACCGTTGTCCGAGTTCGTGAGCACCAGGCGCTGGGCGGACTGGGCGGCCGTCGTTGCGTGGGTGGCGGCGGGAAGGGAGAGGGGAACGAGGGCCAGGGCGAAGGCGGCAGCCCCGCGGGCGAGGGTGATCGTCACGATCATGGTTGTATCGGGCCCGCGCGTCCTCAGGAAGGTCTGTCATCCGATCAGGTGGCCGCCTTCACCCGCGGGGATGCCCCGGCTGTTCCTCGGCAAGGGCGGCGCTCCCTCTCCCAGCTCTCGGGACCGGGCCCTTCTCACGTGAACAGGCCGGGGTCCGCGAGGTCCACGTCCTCCCGGCCGGCTGCGGCAAGGGGCAGGCGGGCGGGTGGTGGCCCCACGCTCTGGGTGCGGGTGTCGGACACCGCGAAGTTGTTGTTGCCGGTGACGACGTAGCGGTGGAAGCCGTCCGGGTCGGACAGGACCTTGGTGTCGCTGTGCTCGCCGGGATGGTGCCGGTGACCGTGAGGGGCGCGGTGTCGACCACGTCGATCCCCGAGCCGCTGCCATGGTCCCGCCGGCCTCGGCGACGCAGGCGTGCGCCCCGTCCTTGGACATCGCGACGAACACCGGGGTCCTCTGGCCGGTGGGGAGAGTGGCGGCGACCGTGTCGGTGGCGCCAGCGCGGGGCCATGGTGGAGACTGCGCCGGGCCGGCCTCGTGGTGCCGGTTTGCCGTGCAGCCGGCGGGGCGTCTGCCGGTGCCCTGGTCGGGCCGTATGCCGGATTCGTCCTGTGGCCGTCCTGCGGGGTTCCTGAAGGGACCCTTAAGTACGCCTCCCGGACCGCTTTTCGGCTGGTCGGGGTCCTAGGGTCGGAGGAACTCCCCTCTACTCCTCCCCCTTTGAGGTGCGACCGGCATGAGCCCGAGCAGAACTCCCGAACCGCTGTCCCGAGTCGAGGCCCGGCGGAAGCGGCGGATGCGTACGCGCGTCGTCCTGTCCGTCACCGCGGCGGCCACGGTCGTGGCCGTCGGGGTGGCGGTGGCCGGGGCCGGCGGGGACGGCGGGACGGACGCGCGGGCCGACGGCGCGTCGGGCCCGGCGGCCGCGAAGGCCGCGGCCGGTGGCACGGCGGGGCCGGGTGCCGCGTCCGGCGCCGGTACGTCCGGTACGGGTGCCGGCGCCGGTGCCACACCGGGTACCGGTGCTTCGGCGACGCCCGGCGTCGCGGGAGCCACGCCGACGGCTTCCGCGACGCCCGGCACCGCCTCCCCGACGCCCTCGGCGTCGGCCCGGCCCGCCAAGCCGTCGAAGTCCGCGAAGCCCGCCCGCAAGCCGGGCGGTGGTTCGGGCGGCTCCGGCGGTTCGGGCGGCTCCGGCGGCTCCGGCGGGTCCGGTGGCTCGGGCGGCTCCGGCGGGTCAGGAGGGACCGCCGACAGCGGGACCGAGTCCGCGGTGCTGGCGCTGGTCAACAAGGAGCGGGCCGCGGCCGGTTGCGGTGCCCTGACCTCGAACGACAAGCTGACCGCCGCGGCGCGCTCGTACAGCGACACCATGGCCCGCAGCGGGGTCATGTCCCACACCGGTCCCGACGGGTCCACCATGACCAGCCGGGTGGAGGACGCGGGGTACGCGTGGTCGGGCCTGGGCGAGAACATAGCCCGCGGCCAGTCGGACGCCGCCGAGGTGATGAAGGCCTGGATGAACAGCCCCGGCCACCGCGCCAACATACTCAACTGCAGCTTCCGCGAGATCGGCATAGGCGTGCACAAGGGCGACGGCGGCCCCTGGTGGACGCAGGACTTCGGCACCCCGAGGTAGTCCCGGCGCGAAAAGCGCTCGAATCCCCCCTGACATTCCGAAACGCCCCGGAACACCCCGCGGCGCGCTCCCCCACGTCCTCCGGCCCTCCGCGGGCCGGAGGACGTCGGCGTTGCACCGGAGGACGCCGGCGTTCCACGGGCCCCGCGTTCCGGAGGGGGGCCGGTGACGGGACGGCCGGGGCCTCGGCCACTATGGGGCCGTGCCCCGTTTCCCGCGTTACCTGCTCATCTGGCTGTCGTGCACGGCCGCCAGCGTGACGGCCGTGCTCGCCACGGTCCAGTTCGTGGTCGGCACGACCCGGCACACCCCGCCCGTGGCGCGCTCCGCGCCCGACGTCATCGAGACGCCCCCGGCCTGGCAGGCCGGCCTGGACGGCGCGCCCGCCTCGGTGTCGCCGAGCGCCCCGGTGAGCGGCACGCCCACGGCGACGCGGCGGCCGTCCGCCTCGTCCGCCGCCCCCACCCCGGGCCGGCCCTCGCCCAGGCCCACCCGTTCCGCCACTCCCGGCAGCCCCGTCGACTGCACGGGCGGGGCCGGCCTGCACACGGTCCCGTCACAGGGCGGCAAGGTCACCGTGCGGTACGGCTCGAAGGGCGTCTGCCTGATCTCGGCGGTGCCCGCCCGCGGCTTCAAGGCCGCCACCTCACAGACGGCGGACGACACCCTCACGGTGACGTTCACCGGTTCCGACCACGAGTCGGTGGTCACGGCGACGGTCGACCCGCGGGCGCGGGCGAGCGTCCGCGAGTCGTCCTTCTGACCGCTCGACCGGGCGGACCGGCCCGGTCCCCTTTGCCGGTTCCGTAGCCGTACGGGCGATCCGGCCCGTACTCCGGCGAAGCGGCAGCTGAGCTGTTCCTTAGGGCAACCTCAAGATCGCTCCGAGGCGGTTGCAGGCGCTTCCCGCGGTCCTATGCTCGCCGTCAGCCGAGCGGCCTCCGTTCGCCGGGTACGACACCCGGCGCACCGTCGCACCGCCGGCTCCGCGTGCCGGAGGGCTGTCCCGCCTTCCCGCGTCCCACCGTCCCACCGTCCCCTGGGGTGCTTCGCCATGAGTTCTCGCCGTTCCCGTACGCTCCGAGCCGTCCGCGCCGCTTCCGGCGCCCGCACCCGGCGGCTGCCGCTGGTCGCCGCCGCCGTGGTCGCGGCGGCCCTGACCGCGGCGTGCGGTCCCACCTCGGAGTCCGCCGGGTCCACCGCCCCGCCCGCGGCCGTCGAGTCCTCGGACGGCTCCGGTTCCGCGGCCGACGCCGCGGGCGGGTCCGCGCCGGAGACCACCGAGGCCTCCCCGAGCGCCCCGGCCTCCCGGTCGGCGACCGCCTCGCCGTCCGCGGCCGCGTCCGTACGTCCCTCCTCGCCCACTCCGAGCCGTGCCCCGGCCCGCACGGCCGCCCCGGCGCCCAAGCCCGCCAAGCCGGCCCGTACGAGCGCGGCGCCCGAGCCGGCGCAGGTGCCCGGCTCCGGGTACCCGACGGCCGACGCGACGGCACGGATCGACGCGGCGCTGCGCGCGGCCAAGAGCGACGGGCGGATGGTGCTGCTGGACTTCGGCGCGAACTGGTGCGGCAACTGCAAGGCCGCGGACCGGGTGTTCGCCCAGTCGAAGACCTCGTCGGTCCTCGGGTCCTCGTACCACATGGTCAAGATCGACATCGGGGGCGACAGCTCGGCCAACTCCCGTCTCCTGCGCAAGTACAGCCCTTCGGGCGGTACGTACAAGATGCCCGTCCTGGTCGTCGTGTCGCCGTCCGGCACGGTGCGCACGGACACGCACGAGACGGGCAACCCGCCGCTGACGGCCGAGGGCCTGAACTCCTTCCTCCGCCAGTGGGCGTCGTGAGACGGTCGCTCCGTTCCTCCGTGGCCGTCCCGGTCGTGGCCGGGCTCGGCGTGACGGCCGGCCTGGTGCTGGCCGGCGGCATCACGGACCCCGGGGGCACGGACGCCGGCCCCGGGGGGCCGCGCGCCGGGGTGCGGACCGCCGCCACGGCGGCCGTCCTGGACCCGGCAGACCGGCAGGAGGCCCCGGCCGTCGCGGGTGACGACCTCGACGGGAAGTCCGCCTCCCTCGCCACGTTCAAGGGCGAGGTGGTGGTCGTCAACGTCTGGGGCTCCTGGTGCGCGCCGTGCCGGGCGGAGGCCGACGGCCTGGCCCGGCTGAGCGGCCGGGTGCGGGGTGACGGGGTACGGTTCCTCGGCATCAACACCCGGGACCGTGACCGGTCGGCCGCGCGGGAGTTCGTACGCGCCCACGGTCTGGGGTTCCCCAGCATCCACGACCCCGCGGGGGAGCTGCTGCTCCGCTTCCCGCCGTCGCTGCTGAACCCGGGGGCGATCCCCTCGACGCTGGTGGTGGACCGGCGGGGCCGGATCGCCGCGGCCATCGGCGGCCCGGTCACCGAGGCCCAGCTGGAGCCCCTGGTCCGGCGCGTGGCGGAGGAGGCGTCGTGACGGCCGTCCCCCTCGCCCGCCTGTCGGCGGCGGTCACGGACTCCCCCGCGGTACTGGCCGTCGCGGACGCCCCGGAGCTCCTGAACGGGACGCTGGCCGTCGCGGCCCCCGTGGCGTTCGTCGCGGGCCTGGTCTCCTTCCTCTCGCCGTGCGTGCTGCCGCTCGTGCCGGGCTACCTCAGCTACGTGACGAGCCTGTCGGTCGCCGACCTCGCCGACGCGCGGGGCGGCAGCCGGGGCCGCATGGCGGGCGGTGCGCTGCTGTTCGTCCTGGGCTTCACGGCCGTACTGGTCTCCGGCGGCGCCCTGTTCGGCCACGCGGGCCGCGCGCTGCTGGCCCACCAGGAGGCGGTGAACCAGGTGCTCGGGGTGTTCACCGTGCTCATGGGGCTGTCGTTCATGGGGCTGCTGCCCGGTTTCACGCAGCGGGAGTTCCGCAGCCACCGGCGGCCCGCGCTGGGGCTGGCGGGGGCGCCGCTGCTGGGTGCGGTGTTCGCCGTCGGCTGGACGCCGTGCATCGGGCCGACGCTGGCCGCCGTGCAGGCCCTGGCGTGGACCGAGGCGAGCGCGGGGCGTGGTGCCCTGCTGATGGCCGCGTACTGCCTGGGGCTCGGCCTGCCGTTCGTGCTGGCCGCGCTGGCCTTCCGCCGGGCGCTGGGGGCCTTCGGGCTGGTCAAGCGGCACTACGCGTGGGTGCTGCGGGCCGGCGGCGGGATGCTCGTGCTCGTCGGGGTGCTGCTGGCCACGGGCGCGTGGGGCGGCCTGGTGTACCGGCTCCAGGTGTGGAGCGCGAACTTCACCGCCGTGCTGTGAGGCGACGATCCGCCCCGATCCGCCCTTCACCACCTCTTTCGCTCCTTCCTGAACCCCTGAACCCCTGAACTCCCGAGGCAGAACAGACATGAGCATTCCGATGCGGGTACGGCGTTCCCGGACGGCCCGCGTGGCCGCCGGCCTGGTGTCCCTGGCCTCTCTGGCCGCGCTGGCGGGCTGCGGCTCCGGCTCGGGCTCCGGCGAGTCCGACGGCGGCACCGCCGACCGGGCCGCCCCGGCCCCCACGACGCGCTTCAGCGAGAACGGCGTCACGGTCACCCTCACCCTCACCGACTGGCGGGACTCCCAGGGCACGCTCAAGGCGGTGTTCACGCCCGAGGAGCCCGGCTTCCACCTGTACAGCACCGCCCTGCCCGCCTCCGGCGTCGACGGCGTGGGCAGGCCGACCTCGGTGGCCGTGTCCGGCGCGCTCCAGGCGCGGGGCGCGCTGACCGCGGGGTCGCCGGTGCGTTCCGTCAGGCTGCCCGGGGTCGACACACCGGTGCCGGTGTACCCGGACGGGCCGGTCACCACGACGCTGCCGGTGCGCGCCGGGGCGGAGGGAGAGGCGACGGTGCTGCTCGGCTACGCGAGCTGCAGCACGACGGAGGGGTGCACCATCCCGGTCGCCGACCGCCCCGTACGCCTGCACGTCACCGAGGACGGACCGGCATTCCACACCCCGGGGACCCCGTAGACCGGGGCTCGGCCCGGCCTCCCCGCGTCCGTGACCCGGCCCCGGCACGGCCTCCCCGTGCCCCGTGGCCGGGGTCCCGGCGCACCGGGCCGAGCCCCCAGGGGGCGCCTGCGACGCGTGGGAGGCACCCCCTAGGGTGTCCCCCATGCCCAGCGTCCTCGTCGTGGAAGACGACCCCAGCATCCGCCAGTCGCTCATCGAGGTCCTGGCGGAGCACGGGTACGCCGTGCGCAGCACGGGCGACGGGTTCGGTGCCCTCCGCGAGGTCACCCGGACACCCGTCGACGCGGTGGTCCTGGACCTGGGGCTGCCCGATCTGGACGGAGGAGACGCACTGCGCATGATCCGGGGCATTTCCTCCGTGCCGGTGCTCGTGGCGACCGCGCGCGACGACGAGGCGGAGATCATCTCGCTGCTCAACGCGGGGGCGGACGACTACCTGGTGAAACCGTTCTCCGGGGGGCAGCTCGTCGCCCGGCTCTCCGCCGTGCTGCGGCGCAGCGGCCATGTCCCTCCCGTCTCCCCGATGCCGGGGATGGCGCCGATGTCACCCCGGTCTCCGGTGCACCCGATGCCCTCGATGGGGCCGGGATCCGCGGTGCCGCCGCTGCCCCGCGGGGGGTCCGCGCCGCCGGTCCTCCCGGCCGCGGGCGGCGGGCCGCGTGCCGTCACCGTGGGCGAGCTGTCGGTGGACCCGGGGGCGCGGACCGCGTACCTGGCCGGGGCCGAGCTGCGGCTGACCCGGCGCGAGTTCGACCTGCTGGCGTTCCTGGCCCTGCACACGGGCCAGGTCGTCTCCAAGCGCCGGCTGCTGACCGAGGTGTGGCGCGAGCCGTACGTGGACGACCAGACCGTCGACGTGCACCTGTCCTCGCTGCGCCGCAAGCTGGGCGAGCGCGCCGCGGCGCCGCGCTACCTGCTGACCGTCCGCGGGGTCGGCATCAAGCTGGTGGCGCCGCGGTGAGACGTTCCCTGGCCGGTGTGGCGCTCGCCGCCACCTCGATGGTCGCCCTGTCCTTCCTGATACCGCTCGCCGCGCTGGTGATGTCGCTGGTCCGGGAGCAGGGGGTGACCGTGGCCGAGCAGCAGGCCGCCGCGCTGGCCCCCGTACTCACCCTGACCACGGACCCGGCCGCGCTGCGGGAGTCCGCCGCGAGCCTGGACGGGGCCGAGCACCTGGTCGTGCACCTGCCGGACGCCGGTGCGCTGGGCCGGTCGCGGGCCCCCGCCGACCTGCTCGAACGGGCGCGGGAGGGCCGGGAGTCGATCTCCCAGGAGATCCCGGACGGCTGGATCCGGCTGCAGCCGGTGGTGCTGCCGGGCGACCGGGTCGCCGTCATCGAGAACTTCGTTCCGGAGGGGGAACTGACCCGCGGGGTCCGGGAGTCGTGGGCGGTGATGACCTTCCTCGCGGTGGGGCTGATCGGCGGTTCTGTGCTGGTCGCAGACCGGCTCGCCGGCAAGGTCGTACGGTCCTCCAAGCGGCTGGCGCAGGCGTCGCGTGCGCTGGGCCAGGGGGACCTGGAGGCGCGGGTGGAACCGATGGGCCCGCGGGAACTGCGGGACGCGGGCGTCGCCTTCAACGCGATGGCCCAGCGGATGACCGAGCTGCTGGCCGTCGAGCGGGAGCTCGTGGCGGACCTGTCCCACCGGCTGCGCACCCCGCTGACCGCCCTCCACCTGGCGTCGGAGCGGATGGCCGGCACCCCGGAGTCGGCCAGGGTCGAGGCGGCGGTCTGCGCGCTGGAGCGGGAGCTGCAGGCGATCATCGCGGCCGCGCGCACCCCGTTGGCCGTGGGTCCCATGGGCCAGGGCATGCTCGGGTCCCCGCCGGCCGGGGGTGCGGACGGTGCCGGGGCGGGCCGTGCAGGCCGTACCGGTGGCGCGGGCGGCGACGGGCCGCGCAGCGAGGCGGCCGACGTGGTGCGGCGGCGGACCGCCTTCTGGTCGGTGCTGGCCGAGCAGCAGGGCCGGGACTGTGCGCTCGACCTCACCGGGGAGCCGACGGCGGTGGGGCTGTCCGAGGACGACATCGCGGCGGTCGTGGACGCGCTGATCGGCAACGTGTTCCGGCACACCGCGCCCGGCACCCCGTTCGGCGTCCGGGTCGTACGGACGGCCCAGGCGGTGGAGCTGGTGGTGGAGGACGGCGGCCCGGGCATCCCGGACCCGGAGCGGGCCCTGTCCCGCGGGAGCAGCACCGGCTCGACGGGGCTCGGCCTGGACATCGCGCAGCGGGCCGGCAGCGCCACGGGCGGCGCGATGCGGATCGGCCGCAGCGAGCTGGGCGGGGCACGGATCTCGGTGACGTTCGCGCTGGCCACGGCGGGTGCGGCTGCCGGCCGCCGCCCCCGCATCTCCCGCCGCCGCACGACCCGTCTCCGCAAGCACTGACGGGCCGGGCGTACTGGCGGGCCGACCGTGACGGGCCGCGCCGGCTACGCCCCCTCCGGTGCCCGGGTCGCTTCCGGGAAGGCCGTGGCGAAGGCCGTGCGGGGGGCCGGGGAGCGGTCCAGTACGGCGAAGACCACGCGGTCGAAGGTGTCGCCGAAGCGGGCGCCGGGGGCGAGGTGGGTGCGGAAGGCGGCCGCGACCCGGGCCGGTTCGTTGCGGAACACCCCGCAGCCCCAGGCGCCGAGCACCAGCTGGGGGTAGCCGTGGCGGGCGGCGACCTCCAGGACGCGTTCGGCGCGGCGGGTCAGGGCCGCCGGGATCTCCCCGGCCCGCCCGGGCTCCTGCTCGCGGATGACGCCGGCGTTCGGTGCGGCGGCGGTGAGGAAGCCGGCTTCGAACGGGTCCTCGAAGAGGGTGCCGCGGTCGTCGCGGAAGACCGGCACGCCGGGCGAGTGGATCACGCGGTCGCTGTAGAAGGCGGTGCGGGCGGCGCGGTGGACGGCGTAGTAGTCGGGGGCGCGCAGCAGCGTCTGGTACAGGGCGGAGGCCCGGCAGAGGGCTTCCTCCTGGGCCTTGGCGCCCCGTACGTAGCCGCCCCCGGGGTTCCGTGCGGACGCGAAGTTCAGCACCGCCACCCGTCCGGCCGATGCCAGCCTGCGGGCCGCGACCGTGCTGGACTCGCCCGTGACCTCGAAGACCGTGGGGCCGGGCACCGAGCGTGGCGCACCTTCACCAAGGGCGACCGGTTCGGGGCCATATATCCTGGTTTGCGCCATGGCTCCCGCCACGGCGGCCGCGAGGGACACCTCGCGCCCCGACGGCGCCCGGTACCCGCCGGACGCCACGATGTCCGCGTTCTCCTGTGCGATTGCCCGAAGCCGACCGCTCACCGAATCCCCTCCACGTGCTCGTCGTTCCGGCGCCATCGTCCGAGACCAGATCCGGAGGCCGCAAACCCTTTAACGCCCCGCGTTTGCCGCCCGCTTGGCGCAAACGGATCTTTGAGGGTTCGTTCGCACCGGCTTGGGTAGCCGTGGCCCGTCGGCACACGGCCTGCGACAGGAGGATCCGGCCATGCCACAGGAGTCCCGCCCGCGCGGCGCCCCTGCGTTGTGCGAGTCCGAGACGGAGGAGCTGGTCCGCGGCATCTGTTTCAAGACGGGTCCGCCCCGGTACCTCGGCGCCGAGCTCGAGTGGCTGGTGTACGACGCCGAGGCGCCCGACGACCCCGTGCCGCCCGGCCGGCTGGAGGCCGCCCACGCCGCGGCCCGTGCCCTCCCCCTGCGCTCCCGGCTCACCTTCGAGCCCGGCGGACAGCTGGAGCTGAGCTCGCGGCCCGCCCGGTCGCTGACGGAGTGCCTCGACGGCCTCCAGGCCGACCTGACCGCCGTACGGGCGGCCCTGCGCGACCGGGGCCTCTACCTCTGCGGGCTGGGCCAGGACCCGCGGCAGGCGCCCCGCCGGCTGCTCCGCGAGCCGCGCTACGACGCGATGGAGCGGTTCTTCGACCGCACCGGGCCCGCCGGCCGGGCCATGATGTGCTCCTCGGCCTCCGTGCAGGTCTGCGTGGACGCCGGGTACGAGGAGCCCGGCCCCCTCGGTCACGGGCGGCGCTGGCTGCTCGCCCACCTGCTGGGCGCGGTCCTCGTCGCCGCGTTCGCCAACTCCCCGGGCACCCAGGGCCCTTACGCGGGCTGGCGGTCCGCCCGCCAGGGCGTGTGGAGCGACCTGGACGGCCGCCGCACCCTCGCACCGCCCCTGGACGCGGAACCCCGGGCGGCCTGGGCCCGGCACGCCCTGGACACCGACGTGATGTGCGTGCGGCAGGACGACGGGCACGCCTGGGAGGTGCCGGAGGGCCTCACCTTCCGCGCGTGGGCCCGGGGCGGGGGCTCCCGGCCGCCCACCCGCGAGGACCTCGACTACCACCTGACCACGCTGTTCCCGCCGGTGCGGCCCCGCGGCCACCTGGAGCTGCGGATGATCGACGCGCAGCCGGGGGACGACGGCTGGCAGGTGCCGGTCGCGGTGACGGCGGCCCTGTTCGACGACCCGGAGGCGGCGGAGACCGCGTACCGGGCGGTCAAGGTGCTCGCCGACTCCGCCGGGACACCGGCCGCGCCGCGCAACCCGCTGTGGCGGGCCGCGGCCGTGCACGGGCTCTCCGACCCGGAGCTGCGGGCGGCCGCGGAGGTCTGCTTCCTGGCGGCCCTGGACGCCCTGCCCCGCATCGGGGCACGCCCCGGAGTCCGCGCCGCCGTGGCCGAGTTCCACGAGCGCCACGTCGCCAGGGGCCGCTGCCCCGCCGACGACCGGGCCGCCGCGCCGGCCGCCGCCCCCGCCCACCCGTACGGGAAGGAACCGCGAACGTGAACGAGGCCCCGCAGGACCCGCGGGAGCGGGCCCTGACCGCTCTGATCGCGGCGCGCGCCCGCACCACCGCGCTGACGGACTGCGTCGACGACCCCGATCTCACGGCCCAGCACTCGCCGTTGATGTCGCCGCTGGTCTGGGACCTGGCGCACATCGGCAACATGGAGGAGCTGTGGCTGCTCCGGCACGTCGCCGGGCGGGAGTCGATGCACCCGGAGATCGACCCGCTGTACGACGCCTTCGAGCACCCCCGCGCGGAGCGGCCGCGCCTGCCGCTGCTGCCTCCGGACCAGGCGCGCCGGTACGCGGCCGAGGTGCGGGGCCGGGTGCTGGACGTGCTGGAGCACGCGCCGCTGGAAGGCAGCGAGCTGGTGGAGGCCGGCTACGTCTTCGGCATGATCGCGCAGCACGAACAGCAGCACGACGAAACGATGCTGATCACCCATCAGCTGCGGAAGGGCACGGCGGTGCTGACCGCGCCGGAGCCGGAGCCGCCCGCGGGCCCGGCGCCCGCGGCGGCCGAAGTCCTGGTGCCAGGCGGTCCGTTCACGATGGGCACGTCGGCGGAGCCCTGGTCGCTCGACAACGAGCGGCCCGCGCACGAGCGCGACGTGGCGCCGTTCTGGATCGACACGGTCCCGGTCACCTGCGGGGACTACCTGGAGTTCATCACCGCGGGCGGCTACCGCGAGCGCCGCTGGTGGGCCCCGGAGGGCTGGGAGCAGATACGGACGCACGGGATCGGCGCGCCGCTGTTCTGGCGGCTGGAGGGCGGCGAGTGGGTGCGGCGCAGGTTCGGCGTCGTGGAGCCCGTACCCGTGGCCGAGCCCGTGCTGCACGTCGGCTGGTACGAGGCGGACGCGTACGCGCGCTGGGCCGGGCGGCGGCTGCCGACGGAGCCGGAGTGGGAGAAGGCCGCCCGGTACGACCCGGTCTCGGGCCGCTCGCGGCGCTACCCGTGGGGTGACGAGGAGCCGACGCCGGCCCACGCCAACCTGGGGCAGCGGCACCTGCGGCCGGCCCGGGCAGGCAGCTACCCGGAGGGCGCCTCGCCGCTGGGGGTGCGGCAGCTGATCGGCGACGTGTGGGAGTGGACGTCCAGCGACTTCACCGGCTATCCGGGCTTCCGGGCGTTCCCGTACCGGGAGTACTCGGAGGTGTTCTTCGGGCCGGCGCACAAGGTGCTGCGCGGCGGGTCGTTCGCGGTGGACCCGGTTGCGTGCCGGGGGACGTTCCGCAACTGGGACCTGCCGGTGCGCCGGCAGATCTTCTCGGGCTTCCGTACCGCGAGGGATGCCTGATGTGCCGTCATCTGGCGTACCTGGGACCGGTGGTCAGCCTCGGGCGGGTGCTGGCGGAGCCCGAGCACGGGCTGTTCCGGCAGTCGTGGGCGCCGCGCCGGCAGCGGTACGGCACGGTCAACGCGGACGGCTTCGGGGTGGGCTGGTACGCGGACCACGATCCGGTGCCGGCCCGCTACCGCAGGTACGGGCCGATCTGGGGCGACCAGTCGTTCCTCGACCTGGCGCGGGTGGTGCGCAGCGGGGCCGTGCTGGCGGCGGTGCGGGACGCGACGGTCGGCGGTGCGGACGGCGAGGCGGCGGCCGCGCCGTTCGCGGAGGGGCGCTGGCTGTTCAGCCACAACGGGGCGCTGCGGGACTGGCCGGACGCGCCGGCGCCGCTGGCCGCGGCCCTGCCGGCGGCGGCGCTGTTGTCGATGGAGTGCCGGACGGATTCGGCGTTCGTGTGGGCGATGGTGGCGCACCGGCTGCGGCGCGGCGACGACCCGGGGCAGGCGCTCGGGGAGCCGGTGCGGGAGCTGGCGGCCGCGTCGCCGGGCTCCCGGCTGAACCTGCTGCTGACCGACGGCGAGCGGATCCTCGCCACCGCGTGGGGCGATTCGCTCTGGTACCTGGCGGATCCGGCTGCCGCTCGCGTGGTGGTGGCCTCGGAGCCGTACGACGACGACCCGGGCTGGTGCGAGGTGCCGGACCGGACCCTGCTGACCGCCACGCGGACCCATGTCTCGCTGACCCCCCTCAAGGAGCCGACCCCGTGAGCCGTTTCCTGATGACCCGGACCCTGGACGAGTCCTCCGCGGAGGCCGCGCTCGGCGCGGACGTGCTGCGGGGCCTGACGTCGGAGCCCAAGACGCTGCCGCCGAAGTGGTTCTACGACACCCGCGGCAGTGAACTCTTCGAGGAGATAACCCGGTTGCCCGAGTACTATCCGACGCGCGCCGAGCGGGAGATCCTGCTGGCGCGGGCGTCGGAGATCGCGGCGGCGAGCGGGGCGCGGACGCTGGTGGAGCTGGGGTCGGGGTCGTCGGAGAAGACCCGGCACCTGATCGAGGCGATGCCTGCGCTGGACCTGTACGTGCCGGTGGACGTGAGTGCCAGCGCCCTGGAGGGCGCGGCGGAGACGCTGCTGGCGGAGCACCCGCGGCTGCGGGTGCACGCGCTGCTGGCCGACTTCACCCGGCCGCTGGAGCTGCCGGAGTCGCCGGGGCCGCGGCTGGTGCTGTTCCTGGGCGGCACGATCGGCAACCTGCTGCCCGGGGAGCGGGCGGGGTTCCTGACGGCGGTGCGGGCGATGCTGTCGCCGGGTGACGCGCTGCTGCTGGGGACGGACCTGGTGAAGGACGAGGCGACGCTGGTGGCCGCGTACGACGACGCGGCGGGGGTGACGGCCGAGTTCAACAGGAACGTGCTGGCGGTGATCGACCGCGAGCTGGACGCGGACTTCCACGCGGCGGACTTCGACCACGTGGCGGTGTGGGACCGGGAGCGGGAGTGGATCGAGATGCGGCTGCGGGCGCGTCACGAGCTGAGCGTGAAGATCCGGGCGCTGGACCTGATCGTGCCGTTCGCGGCGGGTGAGGAGATCCGTACGGAGGTGTCGGCGAAGTTCCGTCAGGACGGCGTGCGGGCCGAACTCGCGGCCGCGGGGCTGGAACTGACGGAGTGGTGGACGGACGCGGCGGGCAGGTTCGCGCTGTCGCTGGCGACGGCGGCCTGAGCGGCGCGGGCGAGGGAGCGCCGGTCGGCGTGGCGTCCGGCCGGGATCCGGGGCAGCAGGCGGATCTCGGCCGTGACGCCGCGGGCGCGGACGACCCGCCAGAGCGAGGTGCCGAGGGGGTCGTCGCCGACGAAGGCGGGGGCGGTGGCGGTGCTGCCGTCGGGCAGCCGGTAGTCGATGCGGACGGGCTGTACGGGCACCCGGGCGTCCAGCGCGGCCTGGAAGGCCGCGGGCCGGAAGCGGCCGCCGGCGCGGCCGCACCAGGTGCTGCCCTCGGGGAAGACGGTGATGCGGGTCCCGTCGAGCAGTGCGGTGGTGATCCGGTCGACGGTGGCGGGCAGGGCGCGCAGCCGGTCGCGTTCGATGAAGAGGGTGCCGGCACGGGCCGCGAGGGCGCCGAGGACGGGGTAGCCGCGCACCTCGCTCTTGGCGAGCATCCGGCCGGGGAGGGCGGTGGCGACGAGGGGGACGTCGAGCCACGAGATGTGGTTGGGGACGACGAGGCGCCCGCCCGGGGGGCCCGGGTGGCCGTACACGCGTACCCGGATGCCGAAGGCCCGGACCACGGCGGTGGCCCAGCGGCGGACGGCCGCCTCGCGGAGGGCGCGGGCGAGGGGCCGTATCAGCAGGCCGCCGGGTATGCCGAGGAGGACCACGGCGAGCCCGGCGGCCAGCCGGAGGGCGGCGCGGAGCGCGGGGACGGGCCGGTGGAACGGCTGGTCCGCGCACCCGGCCGGGGTGCAGGGGGCGGTGGGCAGCCAGGCGCTCATGCCGAGGGGGCCAGGGAGAGGAAGTGCCGGAGGTAGCGGGGGTTGGTGCGGCGCAGGGAGAGCAGCACGTACAGGTCGGCCACACCGAACTCGACGTCGTGGGCCGGCTCGCCGCAGACCCACGCGCCGAGGCGGAGGTAGCCGCGGAGCAGCGGGGGGAGTTCGGCGCGCCCGGGGCGGACGATGCCGTCGGCGTTCCAGGGGTGGTGGGGGGTGACGCGGTACTCCTCGGGGGCGAGGTTGCGTGACATTGCAGTGTCACGTGTGACGGCCGCCAGCGCGCCGCCGTCGGCGAGCGGCACGGAGCAGCAGCCGGCCAGCCAGTTGTGGCCGCTCCGGTCCATGTAGCGGGCGAGGCCGGCCCAGATGAGGGCGATCACGGCGCCGTTGCGGTGGTCGGGGTGGACGCAGGAGCGGCCGACCTCGACCAGGTCGGGGCGGATGGGCGCGAGGGCGGAGAGGTCGAACTCGCCCTCCGAGTAGAGGCGGCCCGCGACGGCGGCCCGCTCGGGCGGCAGCAGCCGGTAGGTGCCGACGACGGTGCCGGTGGTCTCCTCCAGGACGAGGAGGTGGTCGCAGTAGGCGTCGAAGGCGTCGGAGTCGATGCCGGGCTCGGGGCCGTCGAGACGGGCGCCCATCTCTCCGGCGAACACGTCGTGGCGCAGCCGCTGGGCGGCGCGGACCTCGTTCTCGTCGCGGGCGAGGCGGACGGTGTAGCGGGCCTCGTCGGCCCCGGGGCCGGCGGGGGCGCCCTGGGCGGGGATCGGGGACGGCGTGGGGACGGCGGTGCGGGCGGGGACGGGGGACAGCGGGGCGATGGTCATGGCGGCTCCTGGTCCGGGCACGGTGGCCTGGCCGGGGTGGGTCGGCCTGGCTCCTTACTTCTTCCGTGACCGGCTGGATTCGACATGACGGTGCAGGGGACCGTGGATGTGCGGATGCTGAATGGGTGGTTCGCGGCGGGGCGCGGGCGGGCGCCGGCGACCGGGCGCCCGGCACCGAGGGCGGGGCGGCCGGCACGCGGCAGCGGGGCGGGGCCGGGCTGGGCTTGCGCTGGGGCGGCCCCGGACTCCCATCTCTCACCCCAGGTGCTAAGCAGCAATCAGGACCCGTGCTCGGCATCGCCCGCAGGCACAACCTCACCCTCGCCAGACAGGCCGGCCAGCCGCACCTGCGGCGGACCTGTCCGAGGCGACTCAAAGAGCGTTTACGGACAACCCTTGGCAAGCCCTGGGCCTCGGCAGCGAACTGGGCCACGGACCGTCCTCGGCTGGCCTGCGCGCGGCCGGTGTCGACCTCCTTCTCGGTGACCTCCGCCCGCCCGGCCGGCGGGGCGGCCTTCAGACCGCAGACCGAGTGCAGCCGCTACTTGCACTTTCCGTTCTTACAGGTCTGACCACCTGGGCAGACGATGCCTGCGCAGGGGTTCTCAACACACCGGCCGTTCTTGCAGAGCTGACCGCCCGGACAAACGATCCCCGCACACTTGTCCGGTGCGAGCAGCGCTGATACAGCGGTGCCCTCAGGGCACGAGCCGCGCTCGACAAGGGGTTGCTGGACGACCGAAGCCGGCCTGGCAGGGGCGTCTGCCGACTGCGCAGAGGCCAAACCCAAGGGAGTGAGAAACAGGATGATCACGGAAGCCACGAGAGTTGTACGAGGCATACTGCACCTCCGTCCACTTCCCCTCCTTCAACCTTGCGCCGATCAAGCACGTCACACAAGAGCCCAGACAGCCACCAGCCCATCAACTGCTCGGCGGCCGTGACGGGCAAGTCCGGTGGGGCGCATGAAGCAGAGGTGTCAAGTCCCGACTTTCAGTGGGGTGCCCCGTGGCGAATGTCGGAGCGGTAGTGGAAGAGGGCCAAAAAAATGGCCGCTTGCTGATCGCCGTCCTCCTGGACGGCGCGGGCGCCTCGCTCTCCACCGCCCCGTCGCCGACGCTCCCGCCCCCACAGCCGCGAGCGTCGAGAAATACGGGCGTCGTACCCACACTTGGCTCTGCTTCCCAGCCGACCGCGGCAAGACCACCCTGCCCCGCTCGCCGGTCCCCCTACGCGTGCCGGACGACCTGGTACATCGTGTGCGAAGCCGGCGCCGGATGCGGGGCGCTGTTCCAGCCGATCTCCTCGGCGCGTTTCGCAATCGCGGCTCCCGCGGCCTGCGCTGCGGCTTCGTCCTCGAAGAAGGCGATGGAGAGGCCGTTGCCGGTGGCCGGATCAATGAGGTGGTACGCACCGTGGACACCGGGCACGGCCGCGGCTGCGTCCAGCACCCAGTCCCGGTCGTCCGTCGGCATCGGCTCCCACACCGCCACCCTCGCGATCATCCCCGGCCTCCTTCACACACCCCGGAACCTCCAGGCTGAAGGACGTCGAAGCACCCAGGTCCACGACACGCTGAAAACGACACGCCAGCCACTTCAAGCGCGCCGGGATTGGCGGCAAGAAGAGCGGCATCCGCCTCTTGGCCTCGTATTCCCCTGGAGAGGAAACCGATGGGTAGTGGGAAGCAGGACAGGTGGACGGCGAGCCCCGCACGTACACGCTGCGGGCCACCCAGGTGTACCGCAGAGAAGATCACTCCTGGCACGTCGTCCACCGGCACGCCCACACCGTGACTGACACGTAGGCTCCGGGATCGTCGGTGAAGCTGGTGAGAAAGTCGGCTCCTTCAGTACATCCAGGAGGTCGAGCACGCCCCATCGGCGCACGGCCTCGTCCTTGAGGGCCTGAAGGCCGGTCGGCTCCTCCAGAGGCTCCAGCCTCGGCACGGTGATCCACGGGTCGCCCTTGCGGGTGGTGACCTTTACCCCGCCCGCCGAGCCGTCCGCCAGCGCCGCCGACAGCCGGCATCGGCACCTCGTCGGCGGCGTCGTGGAAACGAGGCTTGCCGTCGACCTCGGCGTACGTCTCCAGCAGCGCGAGCGCGTCCATCACCGGCCGGTAGGCGCTGCTATTGCACCTGAAGCCCAACGTCCGCAACAGCGGCGGCAGCATCTGCCGATTGATGGCAGGCGGTCGGCGCATGCCTCGCCCAGACGCGCGACTGTCTGCGCGCCGAAGACGCGGTCGAAGAGACCCGGGCCGGGTCGAGAGGGGCTCGGCGGGGTCAGCGGTCGGAGCTGAGCACCCGGGTGATGGTGGCGTCGGCCGCGGCGGCTGCCCTGCGCGGGTCCTCGCCGGTGAGGACGGCGGTCATGTAGGGCTTGATCGGGTTCTTGGCCTCCACGTCCGCCCAGCGGGGCGAGGTGGGCGTGGCGCGCCCCTGCGCGGCCCCCCTGGCCATCGCCGAGGTGCCCTCGTTGTCGTCGATGACGTGGGCGAGGGTGGTCTTGTTCGGCACGTAGCTCATGGTGCGCGCCAGGTCGGTCTGCCACTTCTCCCCGATGAGGGCGGAGACGACCTCGACGGCGGCGCGGCGCCGCTCGGTGGACTTCGGGATGATCAGGTCGGAGCCGCCGGTGAAGACCGCGCCGGGCTTCGCGGCGGTCTTGCCGGGTATCGGGAAGTAGCCGAGCTTGCCGCGCAGCGCGGGGTTGAGCTCCTCGATCAGGGCGGCGCTGCCGGGCGGGGCGATGATCTGGGCGACCTTGCCGCGGGCGAACACCTCCGCCTGGGGCGGGGTTTCCTCGTCGGCGTCCTCGGGCCCGTCCCCGAGGGCCTGGAGCTCCTTGTAGAAGGCCATGCCGCGCTGCGCCTCGGGGGTGCCCAGGGCGCCGTTCCACTGGCCGTCGCCCTCGACGGCGAGCTCCCCGCCCTCGTCCCAGATGAAGCCGGCGAGGACGTACCAGTTCTGGCCGGCGAGGTAGATGCCCTGCCGGTCGCCCTGGTCCAGGCGTTCGGTGGCGCGGATCCAGTCGCGGCGGGTGGTGGGTTCCTTCGTGATGCCGGCGGCGGCGAAGAGGTCCTTGTTGTAGAGGACGACACGGTTGGCGGCGTACCACGGCACGCCGAACTGCGCCCCGTCGATGCTGCCGGGCTCGGCGAGGCCCTTGAGCCAGTCCTTGCTGCCCCAGTCGCGCAGGCCCTCCAGGGTGAGTTCGGTGAGGCCGTCGGTCTGGGCGTACTGGGCGACCTGGGTGTTGCCGACCTCGATGACGTCCGCGGTGTCCTCGCCGCGCAGGACCTTGTGGACCTTCTCGCCGATGCCGGTCCACTCCTGGATCTCGATCTCCAGGTCGATGTCCTCGTGCTCGGCCTCGAAGGCGGTGGTGAAGCGCTTCAGGAAGTCCTCGGAGGCGCTGCCCTTCATCAGCCAGACGGTGACCTGCTGCCGGCCGGCTCCCTCGCCGGGGAGGACGCCGCAGGCCGTCAGGGCCGTGGCGGCCAGGACGGCGGTGCACGCGGCGAGGGGGAAGCGCATCTTCACGAATGCCACCTTCGGGTCGATCGGAGATGGCTCGAAATTGGCATGGACCAATTGAACGGGTCAAGGGTCTCCGGCCAGGTTTTCTTCACCAAAGCCTCACGCATCGCCATTCGACTCGCGGACAGAGCATGCCAATTGGGAATTCTCACCGCAGCGACGGCGGCGAGCGGCGGAGGGTGAGGTAAGGTCCGGACCTGATTTACGACACTCACGCCGTCCAGCGGATGTCCGGGTACGGCCTCGGGGTACGGCCGCCGGGTACGGGCCCTCGTCACCCGGACGGCCGAGCCACGGCGCCGCCACGCCGGGCCGGCGGGGCCGACGCCTCGCGGGACGACGGCGCGTGGGGCACCGTGGAGTGAGGCACCAGCTCACCCCACCGGGAGTGTCACATGTCCAATCACACCTACCGCGTGACCGAGATCGTCGGCACCTCCCACGAGGGAGTGGACCAGGCGATCCGCAACGGCATCGCGCGGGCCGGCCAGACGCTGCGCAACCTGGACTGGTTCGAGGTCACCCAGGTCCGCGGGCACATCGAGGACGGACAGATCGCGCACTACCAGGTGGGGCTGAAGGTGGGCTTCCGCCTCGACGGCGAGGACTGACGCCGGGGCCGGGCGCGGTCCGGTCCGTACGGCAGGGCGCGGCACACCGGGCCGCGGCCCGGTCCCGTACGTCCGTCAGGCCGCCGCCACGTTCGGCAGGTCGCGGTCCGGTACGGCCGGACCGCGACCGGCGCTCAGGTGCGCCCCTCGCGCTCTTGCGCGTCCTTCAGCTCCGCCGAGGCCGCCGCCCAGTCGGCGCGCACCACCGGGAAGCCGGCCCGCCGGGCCGCGTCGCAGACCAGGTCGTCGTCGTCGACCAGCATCCGCACCTCCCGCCCCCGCCCGATCCGCTCCAGCGTCTCCAGCTTGGTGACCCGCGCCGGGCGGCGGTCCTGGTTGCCCCGCATCCACACCCGCCCCTCGGGCAGTTCCTGCGCGGCCAGCCAGGCGAGGGTGTCCCGGCGGCAGCGCTCCGGCCTGCCGGTCAGGTAGACCACCTCGCAGTCCTCGGCCGCCTCGACGGCCATCCGCACGCCCCGCTCCAGCGGCGGGTCCTGGGGTGCCGCGCCGAAGAACCCGGACCAGTCCCGGGGCTTGCGTTCCAGGAAGTGCTGGCGGTGCGCGGTGTCGGCGAGCGTTCCGTCGAGGTCGAAGACGGCCAGCGGCCGCCGGTGGGATTCTGTCATGTACGCCACCCTAGACAGGACCGCCGACAGGGCCCGGGAGCGGAGGCGGGAACGGAGGCGGGAGCGGAGCCTGAAGCGCGGCCGTGGACGGGCCCGGGAATCACCGGCCCGCCGCCGCGTTGAACACTCCGTGACTGCGAACCCGGCCCTGGCCGCGACCCGCTTCTCGGTCCTCGACCGCTCCCGCGTCCGCGAGGGCCACGACGGCCCCGAGGCGCTGCGCGACACCGTCGCGCTGGCCCGGTACGCCGAGGAACTGGGCTACCACCGCTTCTGGGTCTCCGAGCACCACAGCGTGCCCGGCGTCGCCGGTTCCGCGCCGACCGTGCTGGCCGCCGCCGTCGCGGGCGCCACCTCGGCCATCCGGGTGGGCACGGGCGGGGTGATGCTGCCCAACCACGAGCCCCTGGTGGTGGCGGAGCAGTTCGGCGTGCTGGAGTCGCTGTTCCCGGGCCGGATCGACATGGGGCTGGGCCGTTCCGTGGGGTTCACCGACGGCATCCGGCGGGCGCTGGGCCGGGACGTGAAGGACGCCGACGCCTTCGAGGCGCAGCTCGGGCAGCTGCTCGGGTGGCTGGACGGCACCCAGCGCGCTCACCCCCAGGTGCACGCGCGTCCCGCGGAGGGGCTGCGCGTGCCGCCGTTCCTGCTGGCGACCGGGGAGGGCGCGGGGATCGCCGCGCGGGCCGGGCTGCCGCTGGTGGTGGGCGACCTGCGGCGGCGGGACCGGCTGCTGGTGGCCGTGGAGGAGTACCGGCGCGGCTTCCGGCCCTCCGCCTGGGCGGAGCGCCCGTACGTCGTGGTCTCGGGTACGGTCGCGGTCGCCGGCAGCGACCGGGAGGCGCGGCGGCTGCTGGTCCCGGAGGCGTGGTCGATGGCCCACGCGCGGACGCGGGGCAGCTTCCCGCCCCTCGCCCCCGCCGAGCGGATCGAGGCCCTGGAGATGCCGGCCAGGGAACGGGAGCTGTACGAGTCCGGGCTCGCGGGGCACGTGCACGGCACCCCGGAGCGGGTGGCCCGGGAGCTGGCCGCGGTGGTGGCGGAGACCGGCGCGGACGAGGTGCTGGTGACGACCAGCACGTACGACCGGGCCGGCCTGCTGGACTCGTTCGCCCGGCTGGCGGACCTGGCGGGCCTGGTGCCGCGTACCGCCGACGGCACCCTGACAGACCTCGACCCGCCTGCGGGACCGGCGGGTTGAGGGACATCGGCCGGGATCAGACGAGGGGCTCCTGGAGTTCGGTCACCCACTGGCGCGGGTCGTCGGGGCATTCCAGGTAAAGCTCGCGCGCGTACCCCGCGGAACGGTGGTCCTGGGTGTCGATCCATGCCGCCAGCGCCTGGGCGGTGGGCAGCACCTCGTCCATGGAACCGCGGTGGACGAGGGTGGCGGCGCGTTCCACGGCCGGGAGGTCGACGAGGTCGAAGTCCCCGGCGCGTACGGAGGGGCCGACCGGCAGCGCGGCGTGGACGCGTACCGCCTCGCCGCCCTCCGGGGCGTCGTCGTAGTAGGCGACGGCGGGGCCGGCGGGCGTGACGCCCGCGCGTTCCAGGCGGCGGCACAGCTCGTCGAAGAGCGGGCCGACGACGGGCCCGATCCGGTCCGGGCCGAAGTTCTCCGCGGTGGCGCTCAGCTCCGCCACCCGTACCGCCTCGATGCGTTTGACCACCACGTCGTGGGCGTCCATGCGTCCCTCGCTCTCGATCGTCCGGAGCCTCGCCTCCACCTGGGCCAGCCGGGCCGCGGCGGCCGCCTGGGCCTCCTCGAGCTCGGCCCTGCGCAGCCGGAGCATGCCGCGCAGTTCGTCGGCTCCGACCTTCTCGTCGAGGATCTGCCGCACCTGTTCGAGGGTGAAGCCCAGGTCCTTGAGCGCGATGATGCGGTTGAGCCGGGTGAGCTGGGCCGCCTCGTAGGAGCGGTAGCCGGTGAAGGTGTCCACGCGGGCGGGCGGGAGCAGACCGATGGCGTCGTAGTGCCGCAGCATGCGGACGGACACGCGGCCGTGGCGGGCGAAGTCTCCGATGGTGAACATGATGCTCCTCCTGCACGGCCCCACACGGTGTAAGGGTCAAGTATCGCGGGTGGGGCGGCGCCTAGAATCGGACAAATGCACAGCCCGGAAGCCCAGCAGCCCGTCCCCGTCCGCTCCTCCGCCGGCGCGGGCCCCGTCCCCTCCCCCGCCGGCGCGGGCCCGGTCCCCTCCCCCGCCGGCGCCGACGGTCGCCCCGCCGTCGCGGGGGTGCCCGCCGCCGATCCCTTCGTGCGGGTGCGGGGCGCGCGGGAGCACAACCTGCGCGGGGTGGATGTGGACATCCCGCGGGACGCGCTGACGGTGTTCACGGGGGTGTCGGGGTCCGGGAAGTCCTCGCTGGCGTTCGGCACGATCTACGCGGAGGCGCAGCGCCGGTACTTCGAGTCGGTGGCGCCGTACGCGCGGCGGCTGATCCACCAGGTCGGTGCGCCGAAGGTCGGGGAGATCACGGGGCTGCCGCCGGCGGTGTCGCTGGAGCAGCGGCGGTCCACGGCCGGGGCCCGGTCCTCGGTGGGCACGGTGACGATGCTCTCCAACTCGCTGCGGATGCTGTACTCGCGGGCCGGCGACTACCCGGCGGGGGCGGAGCGGCTGGACTCGGACGCGTTCTCGCCGAACACGGCGGCCGGCGCGTGCCCGGAGTGCCAGGGGCTGGGGCGGATCCACCGGACCCACGAGGAGCTGCTGGTGCCCGATCCGGCCCTTTCGATCCGGGAGGGGGCGATCGCGGCCTGGCCCGGGGCCTGGCAGGGGAAGAACCTGCGGGACGTGCTGGACGCGCTGGGGTACGACGTGGACCGGCCGTGGCGGGAGCTGCCCGCGGCGGAGCGGGAGTGGATCCTGTTCACGGAGGAGCAGCCGGTGGTCACGGTGCACCCGGTGCGCGAGGCCGAGCGGATCCAACGCCCGTACCAGGGCACGTACATGAGCGCGCACCGGTATGTGATGCGGACGTTCTCGGACAGCAAGAGCGCGACGCTGCGGGCTCGGGCGGAGCGGTTCCTGACGAGCGTGGCGTGTCCGGGGTGCGGCGGGAGCCGGCTGCGGGCGGAGGCGCTGGCGGTGACGTTCGCGGGGCGGACCATCGCGGAGCTGGCGGGGCTGCCGCTGACGGAGCTGGCGGGGGTGCTGGCCGGGGCCGCGGACGGCGGGGGTGAGACGGCGCGCGTGCTGGCGGGCGATCTGCTGGCGCGCATCGGGACGGTCACCGAACTGGGGCTGGGCTACCTGTCGTTGGACCGTACGGCGCCGACGCTGTCGGCGGGTGAGCTGCAGCGGCTGCGGCTGGCGACCCAGCTGCGGTCGGGGCTCTTCGGGGTGGTGTACGTGCTGGACGAGCCGTCGGCGGGGCTGCACCCGGCGGACACGGAGGCGCTGCTCGGGGTGCTGGACCGGCTGAAGGCCGCGGGGAACACGGTGTTCGTGGTGGAGCACCACCTGGACGTGGTGCGGCACGCGGACTGGCTGGTGGACGTCGGGCCGCGGGCCGGTGAGCACGGGGGCGAGGTGCTGCACTGCGGGCCGCCGGAGGGGCTGGCCGGGGTGGCGGAGTCGGCCACGCGGCGGTTCCTGTTCGGGGAGCGGGGCGGGGCGCGGGCCGCGGAGGCGGGCGGGGACGCGGGCGGGGACGCGGGCGGCGCGGTGCGGGCGGTGCGCCGTGCGACCGGTCACATTGCACTGTCACAGGTGACGCGGAACAACCTGCGCGGTCTGGACGCCGAGTTCCCGCTCGGGGTGTTCACGGCCGTCACCGGCGTGTCCGGCTCCGGCAAGTCCACGCTGGTGGGCCGGGCGCTGGCGGAGGAGGTCGCGGAGCGGCTGGAGCGCGAGGGGGCGGCGGGCCCGGTGCGGCGGCTGGTCGAGGTGGACCAGAAGCCGATCGGCCGTACGCCGCGGTCCAACCTGGCGACGTACACGGGTCTGTTCGACACGGTGCGGAAGATCTTCACGGCCACTCCGGAGGCCCGGGCCCGCGGCTACTCGGCCGGGCGGTTCTCGTTCAACGTGGCGGGCGGGCGGTGCGAGACCTGCCAGGGCGAGGGGTTCGTCTCGGTGGAGCTGCTGTTCCTGCCGAGCACGTACGCGCCGTGCCCGGACTGTGCGGGGGCCCGGTACAACCCGGAGACCCTGGAAGTGCGGCACGAGGGGCTGACGATCGCCGACGTGCTGGGGCTGACGGTCGAGTCGGCGGTGGAGTTCTTCGCGGGGGTGCCCGCGGCGGCGCGCAGCCTGCGGGCGCTGGACGAGATCGGTCTGGGCTACCTGCGGCTGGGCCAGCCGGCCACCGAGCTGTCGGGCGGCGAGGCGCAGCGGATCAAGCTGGCCTCGGAGCTGCAGCGGGTCCGCCGCGGCCACACCCTCTACCTGCTGGACGAACCGACCACGGGCCTGCACCCGGCCGATGTGGAGGTGCTGCTGGGGCGGCTGCACGGGCTGGTGGACGCCGGGCATTCGGTGGTGGTGGTCGAGCACGACATGGATGTGGTGGCGGGCGCGGACTGGGTGATCGACCTCGGACCCGGGGGCGGCGACGCGGGCGGCCGGGTGGTGGCGGCCGGTCCCCCGGCGGAGGTGGCCTCGGCCCCGGGCAGCCGTACGGCGCCGTACCTGGCCCGGCGGCTCGGCACGGCCTGACCCGGCGGGCGCGGCCCGGCCCGGATGGCACGGCCGGCCCGGGAGACACGGCCCCCGGAGGGCACGGCCTGGGCCCAGGGGCCCGGCCAGGCCCCGGTCGGCCGATCGGCTGACCGGGGCCTGGTACGCCGTGCCGCGCGCCGGCGGCTCGGGGGTGATGGGCGACAGTGGGGCGCATGCCCCACGGATCCGCCGGTGTGCCGCGCCGCAGCATGCTGGCCGCCCTCGTTCTCGCGGGACCCGCCGCGGCCGCCGGATGTGCCGGGAGCGAGCCGCCGCCGCCCGCTCCGGGCCCGCCGCCCGGCCGGGACGCGCTGGTCATGGTGGTCCGGCACGCGGAGCAGCCGTACGCGGGGGCGCCGGGGCAGGACGCCGACGGTGAGGACGATCCGGGTTCGCTGGCGGGGCGGGGCCGGCGGCGGGCCGAGGCGCTGCCGCTGCTGTTCGCGCCGTCCCCGAAGGCTCCGCTCCCCCGTCCCGGGCTGGTGTTCGCGGTGGCCGACACGGGCCGGCACGCCGGTTCGCACCGGAGCCGGGAGACGGTCGGGGCGCTCGCGGAGTCGCTGGGCGTGAAGGTCCGGGCGGACCTGGGGCTGGGTGAGGAGGCGCGGGTCGCGGCGGCTGCGGTGGCCTCGGGCGTGCCCGCGCTGGTGTGCTGGGAGCGGGCCGGTGTTCCCGCGCTGGTGCGGGCGTTGGGCGCGGACCGGGTGCCGGGTGTGCCGGCGGAGTGGCCGGACCGGTACGACCTGGTGTGGGTCTTCACGCGCCGGTCCGGCCGGTGGTCGTTCCGGGAGCTGCCGCAGCACCTGCTGGCGGGGGACGCGTAACCCCCGTACCGACTGCGGCAACCCCCGTACCGGCTGCGGCAACTCCCCTACCGCTCCTAGCGCTTGACCTTGCGGGTGGCGCGCAGCCACTCCTTGTTCATGGCGGCGATGGAGGGCAGGGGGATGCCCTTGGGGCAGGCGGTGGCGCATTCGCCGGTGAGGGTGCAGCCGCCGAAGCCCTCCTCGTCCATGCGGGCCACCATGTCGAGGACGCGGGTCTCGCGTTCGGGCGAGCCCTGGGGCAGGACGTTGAGGTGGTTGACCTTGGCGGAGGCGAAGAGCATCGCGGAGCCGTTCGGGCAGGCGGCGACGCAGGCGCCGCAGCCGATGCACTCGGCGTGCTCGAAGGCGGAGTCGGCGTCGGCCTTGGGGACGGCGGTGGCGTGGGCCTCGGGGGCGGATCCGGTGGGGGCGGTGATGTAGCCGCCGGCCTGGATGATCCGGTCGAAGGCGCCGCGGTCGACGACGAGGTCCTTGACGACGGGGAAGGCGGCGGCGCGCCAGGGTTCGACGTCGATGGTGTCGCCGTCGTCGAAGGACCGCATGTGGAGCTGGCAGGTGGTGGTGCGTTCGGGTCCGTGGGCGTCGCCGTTGATGACGAGGCTGCAGGCGCCGCAGATGCCTTCGCGGCAGTCGTGGTCGAAGGCGACGGGCTCCTCGCCGCGCAGGATCAGGTCCTCGTTGAGGGTGTCGAGCATCTCCAGGAACGACATGTCCCGGGAGACGTTCTCGACCCGGTACGTGACCATGGCGCCGGGGGCGTCGGCGTTCTTCTGGCGCCAGACGCGCAGGTTGAGCCTCATGCGTAGCTCCGCTGGGTGGGGTGGACGTACTCGAAGACGAGGTCTTCCCGGTGCAGGACGGGGGCCTCGCCGGTGGCGGTGAACTCCCACGCGGCGGCGTAGGAGTAGGCGTCGTCCCGGCGTTCGGCCTCGCCGTCGGGGGTCTGGGACTCCTCACGGAAGTGGCCGCCGCAGGATTCAGCGCGGTGCAGGGCGTCGAGGCACATGAGCTCGGCGAGTTCGAGGTAGTCGACGACGCGGTTGGCCTTCTCCAGGGACTGGTTGAACTCCTGGCCTGTGCCGGGGACCTTGATGCGGCGCCAGAACTCGGCGCGGATCTCGGGGATGCGGGCGAGTGCCTTGCGCAGACCGGCATCGGTGCGGGCCATTCCGCAGTACTCCCACATGAGTTCGCCGATCTCGCGGTGGAAGGAGTCGGGGGTGCGGTCGCCGTCGACGGCCAGCAGGCGGGCGAGGCGGTCCTCGGTCTCGCGTACGGCGGCGACGGCCTCGGGGTGGTCGGCACCGACGGCGTCCGTGCGGGGGTGGCGGGCGAGGTAGTCGTTGATGGTGGCGGGGAGGACGAAGTAGCCGTCGGCGAGGCCCTGCATGAGGGCGGAGGCGCCGAGGCGGTTCGCTCCGTGGTCGGAGAAGTTGGCCTCGCCGATGGCGAAGAGGCCGGGGACGGTGGTCTGGAGGTCGTAGTCGACCCAGAGTCCGCCCATCGTGTAGTGCACGGCGGGGTAGATGCGCATCGGCACGTCGTACGGGTTCTCGGCGGTGATCCGCTCGTACATGTCGAAGAGGTTGCCGTACTTCTCGGCGACCTTGTCCCTGCCCATGCGGCGGATGGCGTCGGCGAAGTCGAGGTAGACTCCCTGGCCGCCGGGGCCGACGCCGCGGCCCTCGTCGCAGACGTTCTTCGCGGCGCGGGAGGCGATGTCACGGGGGACGAGGTTGCCGAAGGAGGGGTAGATCCGCTCCAGGTAGTAGTCGCGCTCGTCCTCGGGGATGTCGGCCGGGGGGCGGGTGTCGCCCTGGGCCTTGGGGACCCAGATGCGGCCGTCGTTGCGGAGCGACTCGCTCATCAGGGTGAGCTTGGACTGGTGGTCGCCGGTGCGCGGGATGCACGTGGGGTGGATCTGGGTGAAGCAGGGGTTGCCGAAGTGGGCTCCGCGGCGGTGCGCCCGCCAGATGGCGGTCGCGTTGGAGTTCATGGCGTTGGTGGAGAGGTAGAAGACGTTGCCGTAGCCGCCGGTGGCGAGGACGACGGCGTCGGCGAAGTGGGTGGAGATCTCGCCGGTGACGAGGTCGCGGGCGACGATGCCGCGGGCGGTGCCGTCGACGGTGACGAGGTCGAGCATCTCGGTGCGGGCGTGCATCTCGACGTTGCCGGCGGCGATCTGGCGGGAGAGGGCCTGGTAGGCGCCGAGGAGGAGCTGCTGGCCGGTCTGTCCGCGGGCGTAGAAGGTGCGGGAGACCTGGACGCCGCCGAAGGAGCGGGTGTCGAGGAGGCCGCCGTACTCGCGGGCGAAGGGGACGCCCTGGGCCACGCACTGGTCGATGATCTCGACGGAGATCTGGGCGAGGCGGTGGACGTTGGACTCGCGGGCGCGGAAGTCGCCGCCCTTGACGGTGTCGTAGAAGAGGCGGTGGATCGAGTCGCCGTCGTTGCGGTAGTTCTTGGCGGCGTTGATGCCGCCCTGGGCGGCTATGGAGTGGGCGCGGCGCGGGGAGTCCTGGAAGCAGAACTGGACGACGTGGTAGCCCTGTTCGGCGAGGGTGGCGCCGGCGGCGCCGCCGGCGAGGCCGGTGCCGACGACGATGATGCGGTGCTTGCGGCGGTTGGCGGGGTTGACGAGCTTGGCCTCGAAGCGGCGGCGGTCCCAGCGTTCGGCGATGGGGCCGGCGGGGGCCTTGGTGTCGGCGACGGGGGCGCCGGTGGTGTAGTCGGCGTAGGACATGGTCAGTTCACCACTCCGGTCATGACGGCGACGGGGACGGAGATGAAGCCCGCGGTCAGCACGAGGGCGAGGAGGTTTGCGGTGGCCTTGAGGGAGCGGTCGCGGGTGGCGTTGCCGGCGCCGAGGGTCTGGGCGGCGCTCCAGAAGCCGTGCCGGACGTGCAGGCCGAGGGCCAGCATGGCGGTGATGTAGATGACGTTGCCGTACCAGGTGGAGAAGGTGGCCAGCACGTTCTCGTAGGGGTGGCCGGCCCAGGCGCGCTCGTTGACGGTGAGCGTGGTGAGGTCGAGCAGGTGCCAGACGATGAACAGGCCGAGGATGATGCCGCCCCAGCGCATGGTGCGGGTGGCGTAGCTCGCGCGGCGGCGGGTGTGGGCGTACTTGACCGGGCGGGCCTTGATGTCGCGCCGGCTGAGCTGGTACGCGGAGACGGCGTGGGCGACGACGGCGGCGAGGAGCACGACGCGGGCGGCCCAGAGTCCCCAGTGGCTGTGCAGGAAGGGCTCGCCCATGTGGCGGAGCCAGTCCGCGTAGGCGTTGAAGTCCTCCGCACCGAAGAAGATCTTGAGGTTGCCCAGCATGTGGACGACCAGGTAGGCCAGCATGACCAGCCCGGAGACCGCCATGACGGTCTTCTTGCCGAGGGTGGAGTTCCAGAGGGTGCGCGGGAGGGACGGTCGTCGGTCCGTTCGCGTTGCCAGAGCCATGGCACACCACGCTAGGGAGGGGCCTCTGAAAGGTCCAAGACATGATGACGGTCATCTTGATAGGTGCTGGCTATCGCGGGCTAATCTGGTCTTTATGCAGTTCCAGCAGTTGGTGTATTTCGTGGCCGTGGCGGAGACCCGGCACTTCACGCGGGCCGCCGAGCGGGTGCACGTGGCGCAGCCGTCGCTCTCGCAGCAGATCAAGGCGCTCGAACACGAGCTGGGGGCGGAGCTGTTCAGCCGGGCGCGGGGGAACATCACGCTGACGGACGCGGGTGAGGCGCTGCTGCCGCTGGCGCGGCGGATCCTGGCGGACGCGGAGACGGCCCGGGTGGAGGTGCAGGAGCTGGCGCAGCTGCGGCGGGGGCGGATCCGGCTGGGGGCGACGCCGAGTCTGTGCACGGGGCTGCTGCCGGACGTGCTGCGGTCCTTTCACGACGCGCACCCGGGGATCGAGCTGCTGATCGAGGAGGGCGGTTCGCACGACCTGGTGCGGGAGCTGGCGCGCGGTGCGCTGGACTTGGCGCTGATCGCGCTGCCGCTGCCGCCGTCGGCTCCGTCGTTGCGGACGGTGGAGCTGCTGACGGAGGACCTGGTGGTGGTGTCGGCGGAGTCGGCGCCGCCGCCGGGCGGCGGGGGTGAGCTGACGGTGGCGGACCTGCGGGCGGAGCCGATGGTGATGTTCCGGCACGGCTACGACCTGCGGGAGCTGACGGTGGCGGCGTGCCGGGCGGAGGGGTTCGAGCCGTCGTTCACGGTGGAGGGCGGCGAGATGGACGCGGTGCTGGGCTTCGTGCGGGCGGGGCTCGGGCTGGCGGTGGTGCCGGCGATGGTGGCGGACCGGGCGGGTCCGGGGCTGCGGACCACGCGGCTGGCCGGCTCGCCGCTGCGCCGGACCATCGCGCTGGCGCACCGTACGGACGTCGCGCCGCCCCGGGCCGCCCGGGAGCTGCGGCGGGTGCTGCTGGCGGGCCGGCAGCGGGGGGCCTGAGGCGGGGCGGGGCAGGGCTCGGCGGGGGTGCCGGGGTCAGGCCTGGGCCGGGGCGCCGGGGTCAGGCCTCGGCGGGGGTGTCGAGGTCAGGGCTCGGCGGGGGTGTCGAGGCCGGTGGCGAGCATGGTGAACGCGCGGTCGGCGTCGGCGGCGGCCCGGGCGTGGGCCTCGTCGGCGGTGCTGCCGGCGTCGAGGCGGCGGAAGTTCTCGTGGCCGAGTTCGTGGCGGACGGTCACGAGGTGGAGGGCGGCCAGGCGGGCGGCGAGGGGGGTGTCGTACTCCGGCGCCAGGGCCTCGGCGAGGAGTTCGACCTCGCGCTCGGTGTAGTGGGTGAGGCGGGCGGCGAGTCCGGGCGAGGAGTAGAGCAGCCGCTGGAAGGCGAGGACGCCCGGGTGGTCGCAGAGGCCGGTGATGGGGTCGCGGTCGGCGAGCGCGGTGAGGAACTGCTCGTGGAGGGCGCGGACCGGGGTGGTGCCGGCGGGTCGGTCGCGCACGATGCGGGCGGCCTCGTCCTGGTGGTCCGCGAAGCGGTCGAGGAGGAGGTCCTCCTTGGTCGGGAAGTAGCGGAACAGGGTGGGCTTGGAGACCTCGGCGGCGGCGGCCACCTCGGCGACGGACACGTCGTCGAAGCCTCGCTCCAGGAAGAGCTCCAGGGCGGTGGCGGCGAGGTGGTCGCGGGTGCGCTGCTTCTTGGTCTCGCGCAGGCCGGGTTCGGGGGCGGTGCGGTGCGCGTTCTGCTGCGGGTTCTCCATGCGCGCAAGCCTAGCAGAGATTCCATTACCCGGTAATTTTCGTTACCCGGTTGCATTTTCACGGCGGAGGCGCTTTCCTGGAGACACCGAACGATGCGAGGGGGGAAGCGAGATGACCGACGTACTCGTCGTGGGCGCGGGGCCCACGGGACTGACCCTGGCCTGCGACCTGGCCAGGCGCGGGATGGACGTGCGCGTGATCGACGGCCGGGACGCGCCGCACGCCGAATCGCGCGGCAAGACCCTGCACCCGAGGAGCCTGGAGATCCTGGCCGACCTGGGCGTGGACCGGGAGGTGCTCGCCCGCGGCGCCGCGCACCAGGTGTTCCGCAAGTACTTCGACGGCGTGCCGGTGGAGGACACTGATCCCTTCGCGCCGGGGACCCGCCCCGGGCACCGGCCGGGGGCCCGCTTCGACGGCGCGGTGTTCGCGGCCCAGTGGCGGATCGAGGAGGTGCTGCGCCGCCGGCTCGAAGGGCTCGGCACCGCGGTGGAGTTCGGCGCGCGGCTGGCCGGGCTCGGTCAGGACGAGGACGGCGTGCGGGCGGTGCTGGCCGACGGGCGTGAGCTCCGGGCGGGGTACGCGGTGGGCTGCGACGGCGGGCACAGCACGGTGCGCCGCGAACTCGGGGTGCCCTTCGAGGGCCACTCGGCCGGGGCCGAGGCCATGATCTGCGGGGACGTGGAGGCGCCGGGGCTGAGCCGGGACGTCTGGCACCAGTGGTTCACCGCGGACGGGGCGGTGCTCATGTGGCCCGTCCCGGGCACCGCCTCCTTCCAGATACAGACGACCCCGGAGCCCGGGCCGGACGGGGAGGCGCTGCCGCCCTCGCTGGAGGCCTTCCAGCGGCAGTTCGACCGGCACGCCCGGGTCCCCGGGATACGGCTCCGCGGGGCGAGCTGGCTGTCGTCGTGGCGGGTCAACGTCCGGATGGCGCGCCGGTTCCGGGTGGGCCGGGTCTTCCTCGCCGGCGACGCCGCGCACGTCCATCCCATCGCCGGGGGCCTCGGGATGAACACCGGGATCCAGGACGCGTTCAACCTCGGCTGGAAGCTGGCGCTGGCCGTCGGGGGCCGGTGCGGTCAGGTGCTGCTGGACAGCTACGAACAGGAGCGGGGGCCCGTCGCCGCCTGGACCCTGAAGATCACCGACGAGCGGATGGAGCACGTCATGGCGGCCGTCCGCACGCCGGGCACCGGCACCGAGGCGGCCCTGACCGACGAGGTGCCGGCGGGCTACCGCTGGAGCCCACTCGCCCAGGGGACGGGCACGGGCACGGGACGGTCGGTGCCGGGCGATCCGGCGCCCGACATACCGCTGCCCGGCGGGACCTGGCTGTCCGAGGCCCTCGTCGGCGGCGGGTTCACCCTGCTCGGCACAGGCCCCGGCACGGGGCCCGCCCTGGCGGCCGTGGCCGCCGCACACGGCGGTGCGGTGCGGCCGCTCGCCGTCGGCGCCGCCCTCGGCGCCGCGGCGGAGGCGGCCGTCCGCGAGGCCTTCGGCGTGACGGGCGACGCCCTGGTGCTCGTACGCCCGGACCACCACGTGGCCGTGGTCGCCCAGGGTCGGGACCCGGAGCCGGTCCTGCGGTGGCTCGGCGCCCTCCGACCGTCGCCGTGACGGGGGCCGCCACAGCCGGCCGGGCGGGCTGTGGCGGCCGGGCCACCGCGGCGGTGCGGGCCCGCCGCGGCGGGCCGGCCGGGTCAGGTCGCGAACGCGTCCGAGAGGGACAGGGCGTGGATGCGGTCCGGGGCGCCGGGGCGGGCGTAGTACCAGCCCTGGGCGGTGTCGCAGCCGAGTTCGCGGAGCTGCCGGGCCTGCGCCCCGGTCTCGACGCCCTCGACGGTCACGGCGAGCTCCAGGCTGTGCGCGAGCGCGACGATCCCCTCGACGATCTTCACGTCGACCGGGTCCGCGGGCTGCTGCTGCATCCCCTGGGTGAAGGAGCGGTCCAGCTTCAGCACGCTGACGGGGAGCCGGCGCAGGTTGGCCAGGTTCGAGTAGCCGGTGCCGAAGTCGTCGAGCGCGATGTCGACGCCCAGGTCCGCGAGCCGGCGCAGGGGTTCGAGCAGTTCGTCGTCGGCGCCGATCAGGGCGGACTCGGTGACCTCCAGGCACAGGGCGCCCGGCTCCAGGCCCGAGCTCTCCAGGACCTGGAGGGTGTCGGCGACCAGGCCGGGGTGGTGCAGCTGGGTGGGCGAGAGGTTCACGTTGATGCGGAGCGGGCCGCCGGCGGCCCGGCCGCCGTGCTCACGCTGCCAGGTCCGGGCCTGGCGCACGGACTCCTCCAGCACCCAGCGGCCCAGGGGCACGATCAGGCCGGTGCGTTCGGCGAGCGGGATGAACCGGTCCGGGCCCAGGACCCCGTACTGCGGGTGGGACCAGCGCACCAGCGCCTCGGCCCCGTGCACGCTGCCGTCGTGGAGGTGGACCAGCGGCTGGTACTCGATGAAGAACTCGCCGCGCTCCAGGGCGGCGGGCAGGGCCGTGGTCAGCCCGTGCCGGGTGATGGCCCGGGCGTCGGCCTCGGCGTCGGCGAACTCGAAGCGGTTGCCGCCCGCGCCCTTGGCCCGGTACATGGTGATGTCGGCGCTGCGCAGCACCTCGGCGGGGGTGCGCTCGCCCGCCGGTCCTTCGACGATGCCGATGCTGCCCCGCACGGTCAGTTCGCGGCCGTCGAGCCGGATGGGCGCGGAGAGGGCCGTGAGGATGCGGACGGCGAGCTCGGTGACCTCCTGCTCGGTGTCGGGGCCGGTGGTCAGGGCGACGAACTCGTCGCCGCCGAGCCGGGCCACCATCTCGCTGGACGCCGTGGCACACGCCTCGAGGCGGTCGGCCACCTCGACCAGGAGGCGGTCGCCCGCGGAGTGTCCGAGGCTGTCGTTGACGGCCTTGAAGCCGTCGAGGTCGAGGTAGCACAGGCCGAAGCGGCTGCCTTCCTTGGCGGCCAGGGCCTTCTCCAGGCGTTCGAAGAACAGGGTGCGGTTGGGCAGGCCGGTCAGGGCGTCGTGGGTGGCCTCGTAGCGCAGCCGCAGGTTGAGCAGCCGCCGTTCGGTGGTGTCCTCCATCAGGGCCAGCTGGTACTGGGGGCGGCCGTCGGCGTCACGCAGGAGGGAGACGGTGAGGTTGGTCCACAGCACGGTGCCGTCGTGCCGGTAGTAGGGCTTCTCGACGCGGTAGTGCTCGCGTTCGCCCCGCACCAGCTCGCCGTACATCTTCCAGACGTTCGGCGCGTCCTCGGGGTGGCCCCACTCCATGACGTTGCGGCCGCGGACGTGGCCCTCCATGCCGCCGAACATGCGCAGCAGCGCCTCGTTGACCTCCAGGACGTTGCCGTCGAGGTCGGCGATGCCGATGCCGACGGCGGCGCCCTCGAAGACGGCGCGGAAGCGCTGCTCGCTGAGGTGCAGGGCGACCTTGGCGTCGGTGCGGGCGGTCAGCGCGGAGCGGGCGATGGCCTCCTGCTCGCGGAGGGTGCGCTCGCGCAGGGCGCGAGCGAAGCCGGCGGCCAGGGCGTGCTGGAGGCGGGAGCAGCGGGCCCGGTACTCCTCGGCCGGTTCGCTGCCGGCGGACGCGCAGTAGAGCACGAGGTAGGCGTCGACCACGCCGAGCGTGCCCGAGAGCGCCTCGGGGTCGGTGCAGTGGATGGCGACGAGTTCGGCGCCGACGCCCTGGGCGGGGGCGGCGTCGAAGGGCCGGGCGTGCAGGGCCTCGGTGAGGCCCCGGGCCAGGGGGAGGAGACGTTCCTCCAGTTCCGGCCGGGTCAGGGAGGTCGCGGTGACGGGGAAGATGGCCCGGCTCCAGATGGTCGCGAAGCGGCCTATCCGGTCCTCGGGGTCGTCCGGGAGCGCCGAGGATCCCTCCGTCTGGGCGGGAAGTCTCACGCCTTGCGTCCCACGCCGGCGAGGCCCGAGAAGGCGTACGGATCCTCCTGGACGTCGGGGCTGTCCGGGCGCCAGTTCGGCATGGCGACCAGCCCGGGGTCCTCCAGCGCGAAGCCGTCGAAGAAGCCGGCGACCTCCTCGCGGGTGCGCATCACGAGGGGGTTGCGGGCGTCGCGGTAGACCCGCACCGCGCCGTCGGCGGCGTCCGGGGAGGCGGGGATGCCCTCGTGGGAGGCGTGGGTGAGGATCAGGAGGCTGCCGGGGGCCAGGGCGTCGCGCAGGTGGGCGACGGCCGCGTAGGGCTCGTCGGCGTTCTCCAGGAAGTGCAGGACGGCCACGAGGAGCAGGGCGACGGGCCGGTCGAAGTCCAGGAGGGCGGTGGTCTGGGGGCTCGCCAGGATCTCGTGGGGCTTGCGGAGGTCGGCGGCGACGATGTCGGTGCGGGTGTCGCCGGCGAGGACGGCCTGGCTGTGGGCGACGGCGACCGGGTCGTGGTCGACGTAGACCACGCGGGCGTCGGGGCTGGCTCCCTGGGCGACCTCGTGGACGTTGCCGAAGGTGGGGATGCCGGATCCGATGTCGAGGAACTGGGTGATGCCCTCGGCGACGGCGTGGCGGACGGCGCGGCGCATGAATGCGCGGTTCGCCTGCATGATCTTGGGGAGGCCCGGCATGAATTCCATGGCCCGCCGGGCGGTCTGCCTGTCGACCTCGAAATTGTGCGATCCGCCCAGGTAGTAATCGTAGATGCGGGACACGCTCGGCACCGATATGTCGATGCCGGGCGGGGCCCAGTCCGGGCGGTCCATCGAGGTCTCCAAGGCGTAGTCGGTCTGCTGTCCGAGCCGAATCTACTGATCATCCCTCAAGGGAGCGAGTCAAAGCGGAAATTGGCGATCCGTTCTTCGTCACACACCAAAGGCACGTGCCGGACGGGCCACACGGAATGACCGAAACCGACAAATCCCTTTTGGGAAAGAGGGGCTTGCGATCGGATGTCATCGATCTTTGGCTCAAACCCATACGGTGGAAAGTCCGCCCGTTCAGGGGAATCGGAAGGGCTCCCCGCGTGCCGTGACCGCCCGCCGCCCATGCTCCCCGGGTGAGAAGACCACCCGCCAGGCGGTTATGGGCCGCCGCCGTCCTGCTGTGGCTGACCCTCGGATCCGCACCCGCGGTGGCCGATAGCTGCGCCTCCGTGAGCATCGGTCCCGGGGGTTCCCCGGAGGTGGTGGCCGTCGCCGGAGGCGACGGCTCCGGTCACGGCCGCGGGGGCGGGAAGGGGCACGGCAGGGGCCACGGCCGCGGACACGGGAAGGGCCACGGCAAGGGCCACCACTGCGGCTGCGGGCACGGGAAGGGCCACGGCAGGGGCCACGGGCACCCCGGGCGGGGCCGCGGGCACGACTGCGACCCCGAGCCCACGCCCACACCGACTCCCGAGCCCACTCCGAAGCCGACTCCACCGGCACCCAAGCCGACTCCCAGGCCGACGCCGAAGCCGACGCCGCGGCCCACCCCGAAGCCGACGCCCAAGCCCACGCCCCCGGTCCGGCCGGCGCCCCGTCCGGTCACGCCGCCGCCGGTGCACCGGGCCGCCCCGGCGCCGCCCGCACCCCCGCCGCCCGTCCGGCGTACGACCCCGGCGCCCCCTCCCCCGCGGCCGGCCCTCGCGCCGCGCCCCGTGGCCCGCCCGGCCTACCGGGCCCCGGCCCGCAAGCCCCGCGAGCACCACATCTCCGTCCTCACGTTCACCCTGCTCGCCACCGCGCCGGCGGTCCTGGCCATCGCGGCCCTGCGCCCGCGCTGACGCGCGCCCGCCCGCACCGCCGCGCCCGCCCCGCCCGCCCCCTGACCCACCGGGAGTTCCTCCGTGTCGGAATGGCTCGTCCTGAGCATCGCGATGGCCGCGACCTGCGCCGTGGTCCTGTCCATCGCCTTCTTCAACCACCGCCGCATCGGCGAGGACGACGACCCCAGCGAGACGCCGGACGTCATCGAGTACATGACGATGATGATCGGCGTGATCTACGCGATCGTGCTGGGCCTGGCCATCGCCGGGGTCTGGGAGGCCCGCGGCGCGGCCCAGGAGTACGTGCGGCAGGAGGCGCAGGCCCTGCACGAGGTGAGCGTCCGCGCCGAGGTGTACCCGCCGGCGGTCCGCGCCCGCATCCGGGCCGACGTGGACGCGTACGTCCGGTACGTCGTCACCACCGAGTGGCGGCACATGGCCGAGCAGGGCTCGGTCACCGACCGGGGGACGGAGCTGCTGGCGAAGGTGCGGCGCGACGTGACCGACTACGAGCCGAAGACCGACCACGAGGGGCAGGCCTACCAGCCGCTGGTGGACCAGGTCGGGGCGGCCGACGACGCGCGCAGCGGCCGGGCCGACAGCGCCGAGGCCACCATGCCGGGCGTGGTGTGGTTCGGCCTGATCGCCGGCGCCGTGGTGACCGTGGGCCTGATCTTCACGCTGCAGATCCGCAAGTCCTTCCGCGAGATGCTGCTGGCCGGCCTGTTCAGCGCGCTGATCGCCTTCCTGCTCTTCCTCATCTGGGACTTCGACGCGCCCTTCAGCCGGGGCATCTCGGCGACGGCCGAGCCCTTCCTCCGGCAGTTCCCGCACCTGGACGGCTGATCACGGGGGGCGGCGGCACCCGGCCGGTGCGGGTGCCACGCCGCCGGCGTCCCCCGAACGGCCGCCAGACATGCCCCATTCGCCCGATTCTGATCGCGGGTCACCGGGGCCGCACCTAGCGTGGCGGACATCGAGGCGCACATCCCCCCACATGTGGAAACGGTTCCGCAGATGCTCCTCGGGACCCGGAGGACTGACATGCGTGCGATACGCACCGCTTCCGCCGCACTGCTCGCCACGGCCGCCACCGGAGCCGCCCTCGCGCTCGGGGCCCCTGCCGCCACCGCCGCGGAAGCCCAGCCGATCACCTCGTTCGGCTTCGCCATCACCCCCTCGACCGTCGCGCCGGGCGGCCGCACCACGCTGTCGGTGAGCGGCTGCGACGCGGCCTTCGCGACCGCCTCGTCCGGGGTCTTCGACGCGGTGAGCATTCCGCGCGGCCAGAGCGTGGTCGTCACCGTCGACCGCGACGCCCGCCCGGGCGCGGTGTACTCGGTGACGTTCACCTGCAACAACGAGAACGGCTCGGCCGATCTGACCATCGCCGGCGGCACCGTCCGGCCCACCACCCTGTCCACCGCGGTCTCCCGGGGCGTGCGCGGCGGCCTCGGCGGCAGCGTTTCGGGCATGTCCCCGGGCGAGATCGCCGCGGGTGCCGGGCTGTTCGTGGTGGCCGCGGCGGGTACGGCGTACGTGGTGCGCCGCCGCTCGGGCGCCCGCCGCCACTGACGCCCCCGCCGACGGCCCCCGCGCGGGAGCTCCGTACGCCCGTCGCCCCCGAGTCCAGGCCTGGACTCGGGGGCGACGGGCGGTTCCGCGATCCGACCGGGGAGGTTCGGCCGGTCAGACGCGACCGCGGGTCGCGCGGCGACGGCGCATCAGGTGGATGCCCGCGCCCAGGGCCGCCGTGCCCACGAGGCCGGCGCCGATGGCCGTCTCGGTGGCGGTCGGGCCGAAGGAGCCGCCGAGGCCGCCCTGGGCGCCGCGGCCGTCGAGGACCTGGAACTGGTGGGTGCCGACGAGGCTGCTGCCGTTGCAGCGGACGGAGAGCGTGTGCCGGCCGGGCACGGCGTGGTTGAAGATCCGTACCGTGGCGAAGCCGATCGCCCCCGGCGAGAGGGCGGTCTCGGGAAAGTTGCCGGGCGAGAAGACCGTGCCGCCCTGGTGGCAGCCCGAGGCGCTGACCTGCATGGTCGAGCCCTGGTGCACGGAGAAGGGGTTGACCGTGATGTTCGTGGGCCCGCCGCCGGGAGCACCGCCCGCGGCTGCGATGGGTGTCGCGAGTCCGAGGACGGCGAAGGCCGCGGCGGCCGCCGTCACAGCGCGTGAAGCACGCATGGTGGAACCTCCAGCGGGAAGCGCCCCGGACCGGTGGCCCGGGCTGATCGACGAGAACGCCTCCCATGACGAACCATCACCGGACGCACCATCCGCCGCATTTCGCCCTGGTCCGCCCGACGGAGGCGACACGCCGGGCCGCGGGCGCCCGGATCTGACGGATCCCCAGGTCACGACCCATCAGATGCTTGTCTGACAATTACTCGGATGGACGCACCCCTTCCGGACGGGGGCCACCCGTTCGCACCTTCCTCCTCGCCTTCCCGTCCGACCCGACTTAGCGTGCGGGAAGGAGGGGGAAGAGAACGCGGGAATCCGGATCCCGCGTCGGGAAGGGAGAGCCATGACCGAGGACGAGACCGGGCAGCCGAGGAAGCGGTCCCCCTGGGGCGTCCTGGCGCTGGTCATGCTCACCGGCCTCGCCATGATCAGGAACGGGGCGAACGTGGAGCCGGGCCCGCCGCAGCCCGCCGCGGCCGCCGCCGTGAGCGCCTCCTCCGACAGCGCGGCCACCGCCGCGCCCGTGCCGCCGGCCGACCTGGAGGCGCTGGAGCACTCGACGGTGGAACGGATCCGCATCCCGTCGATCAACGTCGACGCGCCCGTCATGTCGGTCGGCCTCGACGCCGAGGGCTGGATCGACGCCCCGCCCCCGCAGGACCCGAACCTGGCCGGCTGGTACCTCAACGGCATCGCGCCCGGGCAGCGCGGGTCGGCGGTGATCGTGGGCCACGTCGACAACGCCCAGGGCCCCGCGGTCTTCTACGGCCTCGGCTCGGTCCGCAAGGGCAGCCAGATCGAGGTCAGCCGGTACGACGGGCGGACCGCCGTCTTCGAGGTGTACGGCGTGGAGGTGTTCTCGAAGCACGACTTCCCCGGCGCCCGCGTCTACGGGGACACCGGCCACCCCGAGCTCCGGGTGATCACCTGCGGCGGCGGCTACTCGAAGGCCCGGGGCTACGACGGCAACGTGGTCGTCTTCGCGCGCATGGTGGACACCCGCTGAGCCGCGGCGGGCCACCCCCGGACAGGGCCCCCTACGCGTCCTCGTCGGCGTCCTCCGGCGGGCCCTCCTCCAGGCGCCTCAGGTCGTCCTCCGTCGGGACGGGAGGGGTCCAGCCGTGCTCCCGGGCGCGCCGGACGAACTCCTCGTCCAGCGCGACGTGGTAACGCTCCACGTAGTGCGCGAGATCGGAGTACCAGCACCAGGCGCCGTCCGTGAGGACCCGCAGCCCGTCGATGCGCTCGTGCCCGGGGGCGAGGACGTCGTACACGTCCGAGGTGGCGGCGGCCAGTACGGCGCCCGCGCGCAGGTACCGGACGAGCCCGGCCTCGTCGGGCCCCGGCCGGTCGCGCACGGCGTCCCGCAGCGAGGGGCCGCCGGGGTTCCCGTGGTCGAGCTCCCGGTACCCGCCGAGGTACCGGGGGGCCGGGGCGGGCCCGTCGCTCACGCGCGGGGGCCCGACGGGGTGCCGGCGGCCTCCCGTACGCCGAACCACTGCTCGGCCCCGTACTCCTCGAACCGCTCCACCTCGGTGAAGCCCAGCCTCGACGCGAGGCGCATCGCGCGGTCGTTGGCGGTCTGGGTGGTCAGCACCACGGGCTCGCCGGGAAAGGCGCCGGCGAACCAGTCGAGCGCCGCCTCGCACGCCTCCGCGGCGTAGCCGCGTCCCCACGCCCGCGGCAGGAACAGGTAGCCGAGTTCGGCCTCGCCGCCCTCCGGACGCACGCGGCCGGGGCGCTCCGGGTCCCGCCGGTCGAGGGTGACCAGGCCGGCCATCGCCCCGTCGAGTTCGGCGACGAAGAGTCCGAGGCGCTGCCCGGGCACCTCCGGCACCGCGCGTTCCAGTTCTTCGCGGGGCCGGGCGCCGCCGGTGTGGGCGCCGACCTCGGGCGAGGCGAACAGTTCGATGAACGCCGCGCGGTCCCGGGCCGCGGACTCGCGGAGCACGAGCCGCTCGGTCTTCAGCGGGGCGGGCGGCCAGACGCCGGTGCCGTGTTCGGTCATGCCGGGCAACCTACCCCATGCCGACGGCCTCCGGCCGGGACGGAGTTGAAGGGCCGGCCGGGGGTACCGGGCGTGCGGCACCCCCGGCCGGGTTCAGCGGCGCGGCGGGAGCTGCGGCAGCGTCATCTCGAAGCCGCGGTCGAGCAGGCGGGGCAGGTAGGTGCGCAGCGCCGCCACGCTCTGGGCGCGGTTGCCGCCCGCGTCGTGCGAGAGGACGACGACGCCGGGGGCCGCGCCGCGCAGCACCCGGCCGATGATCGTGGCGGTGCCGGGTTCCTTCCAGTCGAGGGTGTCCACGGTCCAGGCGAGCGGCTCCATGCCGAGGTCGGCGCCGATCTCGAAGGCCGCCCGGTTCCAGGCCCCGTACGGCGCGCGGAACCACACGGGGGCCTCCCCGACGGTCTTCTCGACGATCTCGCTGGTGTGGCCGATCTCCCAGGTCAGCCGGGGCCGGCTGAGCTTCGGGATCAGCGGGTGGGTCCAGGTGTGGTTGCCGATGACGTGTCCCTCGTCGGTCATCCGGCGCAGCAGGTCCGGGTGTTCGACGGCCATCTCCCCGCAGACGAAGAACACCGCGCGCGTGTCGTGGCGGCGCAGGGTGTCGAGGATGCCGGGCGTGTACCGGGGGTCGGGCCCGTCGTCGAAGGTGAGGACCATGTTCCGGCCGAGTGCGGGCACGTCGAGCAGCGGGCGGACGCGTACCGGCGGTTTCGCGGGCCGGTGGCGCGGCGGCAGCTCGGCCGTCATCGGGCTGAGCCGGTACGTGGACGGCACCTGGGGCCGTACGGCCTGCGGGGGCCCGGGATTCGGCGGGGCGGCGCCCGGGATCCGCACGGGGGCGGCCGGGGCACCGGCTGCGCCGGCGGGGCCCTGGGTGCCGCCCGGGGAGCCGGCCCGGCCGCCCGTCAGCAGTCCGGCGGCGACGGCGGTTCCGAGGAACACGGCGGTGCGCAGCAGGCCCCGCCGCCCCGGAAGCACTTCATCCGATTTCATTATCAATTGCTCGCACGCCAGACAGCGTGGGGCGTTCATCAACACTGGTCAAGGGGGTGAAAGCACCCTCTTGGCGCACTGGCCGATTGCCGTGCGCCCGGCTGGCCGGTTCCGTACGTCCAGGCGTACGAGCAGCAGGTCCGGGCGTACGAGCGGCGCCTCTCCGGGCGCCGGTCAGCCCCGGCGCACCAGGGGGAAGGGCAGCGTCTCCCGGATCGTGCGTCCCGTGAGGAACATGACGAGGCGGTCCACGCCGATGCCCAGGCCGCCGGTGGGCGGCATGGCGTACTCCAGGGCGTCCAGGAAGTCCTCGTCCAGCTCCATGGCCTCCGGGTCGCCGCCCGCGGCCAGCAGCGACTGCGCGGTCAGCCGCCGCCGCTGCTCCACCGGGTCGGTCAGCTCGGAGTAGGCGGTGCCCAGTTCCGTGCCGAAGGCGACGAGGTCCCAGCGCTCGGCGAGGCGCGGGTCCTTGCGGTGCTGGCGGGTCAGCGGCGAGACGTCGGTCGGGAAGTCCTTGTAGAAGGTGGGGAGTTTCGTCTTCTCCTCCACCAGCCGCTCGTACATCTCCAGCACCACGTCGCCCCGGGTGTCCTCGGGCGTGTGCGGGACGCCGGCGGTGTCGCACAGCCGGCGCAGCGCCGGTTCCGCGGTGTCCGCGTCGACCTCCTCGCCGAGGGCCTCGCTGATCGCCCCGTACACGGTCTTCACCGGCCACAGCCCGGAGATGTCGTGTTCGACGAGCCTGCCGTCGGGCCCCGCCTTGCGGGCGGTCGGCGTGCCGTGGGCGGCCAGGGCCGCGCCCTGGATCAGCTCGCGGGTGAGGTCCAGCATCACGTCGTAGTCCGCGAAGGCCTGGTAGGCCTCCAGCATCGTGAACTCGGGGTTGTGCTTGTAGGAGACGCCCTCGTTGCGGAAGGTGCGGCCCATCTCGAAGACCTTCTCCATGCCGCCCACGCAGAGCCGCTTGAGGTACAGCTCGGGGGCGATGCGCAGGTAGAGGTCGAGGTCGTAGGCGTTGATGTGGGTGGTGAAGGGGCGGGCGTTGGCGCCGCCGTGGATCTGCTGGAGCATCGGGGTCTCGACCTCCAGGTAGCCGCGGTCGAGCAGGCCCTGGCGCAGGGCCTGGACGGCGGCGGACCGGGCCCTGACCACGTCGCGGGCCTCGGGGCTGGCGACCAGGTCGAGGTAGCGGCGGCGCACCCGGGCCTCGGGGTCGGCCAGGCCCTTGCGCTTGTCGGGCAGCGGGCGCAGGCACTTGCCGGTGAGCTGCCAGGAGCGGACCACGACGGACAGCTCGCCGCTGTGGCTGGCGCCCACCTCGCCGGTGGCGACGACGTGGTCGCCGAAGTCGACCGTGCGGGTGAACTCCGCCAGTACGTCGGCGCCGGACCCGTCGCGCGTGAACATCAGCTGGAGGTCCCCCGACCAGTCGCGCAGGCCGGCGAAGACGACGCCGCCGAGGTCGCGTACGACCATCACGCGCCCGGCGACGGTGACCTCCTCGCCCGTCCGCGCGTCCGGCGCCGGGCCGGGGTGGGCGCGGCGGAGCTCCGCGAGGGTGTGGGTGCGCTCGGGGATGCCGACCGGGTACGGGTCGACGCCGGCGGCCTGGAGGCGGGCGAGCTTGAGGTGGCGGACCCGGACCTGCTCGGGCAGGGCGGAACCGGTGCCGGCGTCCGCCGCGCCCTCCTCCGCCAGGCCGAGTGCGTCGATGGGCGGCAGGCCCGCGGTGGTGGCGGGGGCCGCGGCGGCGCCGGCGCCGGGCCGCCCCCGGCCCCGGAGCCTGTGCAGGCTGGGTACGGAGACGAAGCCCTCGGCGATGCCGGAGGCGAGGCTGATGCGCGCGAGGGAGCCGGCGTCCCCGTAGCAGAGGAACCGCGGGTACCACTCCGGCTGGTACTTCACGTTGGACCGGTACAGCGCCTCCAGCTGCCACCAGCGGGAGAAGAACAGCAGCAGCCTGCGCCACAGGCGCAGCACCGGTCCCGCGCCGATCCGGCCGCCCTCCTCGAAGACGGAGCGGAAGACGGCGAAGTTCAGGGAGACGCGGCGCACCCCGAGCTTCGGGGCGTGCGCGCACAGCTCGGCGACCATGAACTCCATGACGCCGTTGGGGGCCTTGCGGTCCCGGCGCATCAGGTCCAGGGAGATGCCGTCCTTGCCCCAGGGGACGAAGGAGAGCAGGGCGATCAGGCCGCCCTCGCCGTCGAAGGCCTCCACGAGCAGGCAGTCGCCGTCCTGCGGGTCGCCGAGGCGGTCGAGGGCCATGGAGAAGCCGCGTTCGGTCTCGGTGTCGCGCCAGCGATCGGCCCGGTCGACGATCCGGCGCATCTCCTCCTCGGTGAGGGCGGAGTGGCGGCGGATCACGGTGGTGCACCCGGCGCGCCGGACCCGGTTGACGGCCTGCCGGGTGACGCGCATGTCCCGGCCGTCGAGGTCGAAGTGGGCGACGTGCAGGATCGCCTCGTCGCCGAGCTGCAGGGCGCCGAGGCCGGAGCGGGCGTACGCGGTGGCGCCCTCCTCGGAGGCGCCCATCACGGCCGGCTGCCAGCCGTGGCGGCGGGCGACGGCCAGCCACTCGTTGACCGCGGCGGTCCAGGCGCCGGGGTCGCCGACCGGGTCGCCGGAGGCCAGGCAGACGCCGGCCTCGACGCGGTAGGTGACGGCCGCCTTGCCGTTGGGGGCGAAGACCACGGCCTTGTCGCGCCTGGTGGCGAAGTAGCCGAGCGAGTCGTTGCGGCCGTACGCGCCCAGCAGCGCCCGGATGCGCGGCTCCTCGTCCCCGTGCAGCGCGGCCTCCAGGCGCTGGGAGCGGAAGAGCGTGGCGGCGGCGTTGAGCAGGGCCAGGGCGCCGAACAGGCCGCAGAAGAAGTACACGGGCCGGGGCGGCCGGCCGTCGAACTGGCGGGCGGAGAAGAGGCCGCCGAAGACCTGCTTGGCGGCCCAGTCCAGCCACTGCGAGCGGGGCAGCGTCCCCGGCCAGATGGCGACCAGCGCCCAGCCGAGGAAGACGGCCAGCAGGAGGCCGAGGCCCAGGACGAGCAGGGCCCGCCACACCGCGCCGTGGCGCGAGGCGGCGTAGAACTCGCTGCGGGCGGTGACCAGCAGGACGAGGGCGGCCACGGCGGCGATGATCGACGGGACCGAGTACCAGTACCAGCCCTCGGCGAGGAAGGCGGCGTCGCTGAGGACCAGCAGGGTCAGGTAGCCGACGACGACCCACCAGGCCACCTTCTTGCGGCTGCCGAGTGCGGCGGCGAGCAGGAAGAGGAAGACGGCGTAGGCCAGGTTGGCGCTGACCGGGACCAGGACGGCGTCGAGGAAGTCCACGACGGGCCGCAGGACGCGCCGGAGCACCGGGGAGAGGGCCAGCAGCACGCAGAGCAGTCCGATGGTGCCGAAGAAGGCTCCGAAGGCGTCCGGCACCCGGTTCAGGAAGCGGTTCCTGGTGCCCTGCGTCTGCTCCACCGTGACACTCATGATTCGCACTGTAGGCAGGGGCGCGGGTTGGCGCGCGGCGGAGGAACCGGGCCCCGGGGGCCCTCGGAGGCCCGGCCCGCACCGCGCGGGCGGTGCTGTCGGCGGGCCCTGGCAGCATGTCCGCATGACCCGCGATGATCCCGACACGCTGTTCGCCTCCCCCGCCGTCCTGCTCGCCGCCGGCCCCGGGGCCCTCCGGGACCTGCCCGCTGCGGGCGGCGGGGCGGGACGCGAGGCCTGCGCCCAGGCCGTCACGGTCCTCGACGGGGCCGCGGTGTCCCGGGCGGAGTTCGCCTCCTGGCTGCACTTCGGCGCGAAGGTGCTGGGCCACGACGCGTACGCCGGCCTGGTCGCCGAGGCCGAGCCGGCCATGCCGTGGCGGACCGTCTGGGCCTGGTGGCGCCCGGTCGGCGCGTACCGGGCCGCACCGAACCTGAGCGGTGACGCCGGCGTCGAGGTGCACGAGGCCTCGGACGGCCGGCTCGTGCTGAGGCTCTGGTCGCAGTGGACGCCGGAGCGCTGGCTCGATCCGGCGACGGGCGAACGCGTTCCCGCGCCCGCCGCCGGCGAGTTCTCCGAGCGGCCCTGTGACGCCGGGGTCGAGGGGGACGTCCTGTTCGGGCCGGACGGCGACGACGACGGCCTGCACCGGCCCGGCACGTGGGAGGCGCCCGTACCCCTGGGCGGCGGCCGGGTGCTGTTCCAGGAGCCGCGCGGCGTCGTGGTCCTGGAGCGCAACGCCGCGGCGGGTACGGGGGCGGCCGGCTCCGCGGCGGTGTCCTGGGGCGGGGGCGGGCCGTGGTTCGCCGGGCCCGCGCCGGGCGAGGCCGCCCTGTCCGCCGCCCGCCTGGAGGAGGCGTTCGACGCGGACGGGATGGTGCTGCTCACCCCCGGACAGCTGCCCGCCGCGCTGACCCACGGGCCCACGCGGCAGCTGGCCGTCACGGCCGGGCTGCCGACCTGGTTCGCCTCCGGCGTCGTCACCTTCACGCTGGCCTGGGCCGGCGGGAAGGCGCACGGGCTGGAGCCCGAGGGGAACGGCCTGCTGCACCTGGGCACCTTCGAGCTGGCGTACGCCGACAGCGGCCGGGTGCTGGTCCATCCCGTGACCGGCGCGGTGTCGATGGTCCGCAACGGGGAGGGGCCGTTCCCCTTCGCCCGGGACACCGAGACCTTCGTGCGGCTGCTGGAGGCGGTGTACCGCTTCATGGGCGCCTGCTGGGACGCGTACCCGGGCGAGGACGGCAGGCGGGACTTCCTGCGCGAGGCCGCCGCCCTCGAACCGCTCGCGGTGGACGGCGAGTCGCCCGCCTCCGAGGTGTGGGAGCACCTGTTCGCGGGCGTCGTCGAGCTCAGCCCGTGGGGGTTCTGACGTGGGGTTCCCTCCGGCCCGGGCCGGTCAGCGGCCCATGACCAGGCCGTCCTTCGCCGCGCCGCGGCTCAGCACCGCCTCACGGATCGCGTCCCGGGCCGTCTCGTAGTCGTCCCGGCCGGGGTCCTTCGCCAGCGCCTCGGGCAGGTTCACCACCTTGCCCGCGTCGAGGTCCATCAGCTGCGGGACGAACTCCGCCCTGGTGACCCGCCACCGCTCCCCCGCCGCCGCCGGGGGCGCGAAGGTGAAGCGGCCGAGGGAGCCGTAGTTGCCCCGGGGGTCGACCTGGTCGGAGTAGTTGATCATCGTGCCGGCGACCTGGTCGCCCATGCCGTAGACGATCCAGGTCCCGTTGACCTTCTCGTAGGCCTGCGGGACGTGGGCGTGGGTGCCGAGGATCAGGTCCACGTCCGGCCGGGTGCCGGTCTTCGACGCGGTCAGGGCCCGGCCCAGGGCCAGCTGCTTCGCGTCCGGTTCGGTCTGCCACTCGGTGCCCCAGTGCAGGCTGACCAGGACCACGTCCGCGCCCGTCTTCCGGGCCGCCCGCGCGTCGGCGACGATCTTCTTCTCCTCCGTCAGGTTCACGGCCCAGGGCTGCCCGTCGGGCATCGGGTAGCCGTTGGTGTCGAAGGTGTACGCCAGGTGCGCGACCTTCGCGCTGCCCGCCCGGTACGTCGTGACCCTGCGGGCCTCCTCGGCGGTGCGGGCCGAGCCGGCGTGCCCCAGGCCCGCCCGGTCGAAGGCCTCCAGGGTGCGGCGCACGCCGTCGGCGCCGTCGTCCAGGGTGTGGTTCGACGCGGTGGAGCAGCCGTCGTAGCCGGCGTCCTTGAGCCCCGCCGCCACCTGCGGCGGCGACTTGAAGGCGGGGTAGCCGGTGAAGGGGCCGCCGTCGGGCCCGTACACGGTCTCCATGTGGCACAGCGCCAGGTCGGCCTTCGCCACCAGCGGCTTGACCAGGGAGAACATCGGCCTGAAGTCGTAGCCCTCGCCGCCCGCGTCGGCCTGGGCGCGCCGGATGACCGAATCGTGCGGCAGGACGTCGCCGCTGGCCACCAGGGTGAAGCCGCGGGCCGCCGGGGAGCCCGCCGTGCTGCCGCCCGCGGAGGGCGACTGCCGGCCGGCGAGTCGGGCCTGCGCCCCGCCCTGTCCCGCGGAACAGCCGGCCGTGCCGGCGGTCACGAGGACGACGGCGAGGGCGGCGGCCGCCCGCCGCGCGGGCGGGCGCGTGCGTCCCGGCGTGCGTCCGCGTGTCCCCCCGGGGGTGGTGTCCTTCGAACCCGAACCTGTCGAACCCGAACCCACACCCGAACCCGAACCCGAACCCGTCGACCCCATAGGACCAGACTCCCATTTGTAGGACTATCGGATGTTCTGAATCTCGAATCCACAGAACCCGCGGCGCGAAGTCAAGGAACGGCGCCGTTCCGGTCACCGGAACGGCCGAACCGCGCGACCGTTCACCGCACCGTTCGGACCGTTCGTCGCACCGGCCGCCCGCCCGGCGGCCCTCCCGGCGCCCTTGGGCGCGCCGCCGCCGCCCGGCGGTTCCCGCGGCCCCACCCGCAGGTCAGGGTGGGTCCATCCGGCCCACTCGGCCGCCCGGGAAGGAGCCCTCCGGTGAGCCACACCGTCACCCTCCGGCGCACTGGCGCCGACGAGCTGGCCGAACTCCAGCGCGAGCACGGCCGGGCCCTGTTCGGGTTCCTGCTGGGCCTGACCCACGGCGACGCCCAGCGCGCCGAGGACCTGGTCCAGGAGACCCTGGTACGGGCCTGGCAGCACCCCGAGGCCTGGCAGAGCGAGCACGCCTCGATGCGGCCCTGGCTGTTCACCGTCGGCCGCCGGCTGGCCATCGACGCCCGCCGCGCCCGCCTGTCCCGCCCCCAGGAGGTGGAGGCCGAGGCACTGGAGCAGCGGCCCGCCCCCGAGGACCGGTACGAGACCTCCCTGACCGCCATCGACGTGCGCCGCGCGGTCCGCACGCTGGGCCCCGAACACCGCGAGGTGCTGGTCCAGGTCTACTTCCGCGACCGTTCCGTCTCGGAGGCCGCACAGGTGCTCGGCATTCCCGCGGGTACCGTCAAGTCCCGTACGTACTACGCCCTGCGGGCCCTGCGGAAGGGCCTGCCGGGGTACGGGCTCGGCGCCTGAGCACCGGGCGCCGCGCCGTCCGTCCAGAATCCGGCCGGAGTCATGAGCAGACTGTGCCCAGGGCGCATCGAATTTGCCATCAGACCGTTCAAGTTGAGTAAACGTCCCCCGCCCGTCCCGCCGCTGCGTGAAGGCTCGGGGCAGACGGCGGCAGGCTCGACACGCGGGAGAAGGTGGAACGGTGCGCCCCGAGGGTGGTAACGGCACCAGTGACGGTGGGATCGCGGTGCCCCTGGCATGGCTCTACGCCGAGTACATCGCGGACGAACTCCTGCGCACGGGACGGCTGATCCCCGTCAGCACCCTGGAGTTCCGGGCCGGCCGCGACACCCTCGCCCTCACCATCTACCTCTCCGACGCGGCCGGCGAGCTGTCCGGCATCCGCGTGGTCTCCCAGCTCGACGAGTGGCTCTCGCTCACCGCGTACGGGCACCCCTGGCGCGACTGGGTGCAGACCCGGTTCCTCCAGCTCGGCGAGGAGGCACGGGACCGCGGCGGCGACGACGCCGACCTGGAACTGGCCCGGGCCGCCTGGCGCTGGCTCGACCGCACCGAGCTGTACGCCACCAACCTGGACCCGGCCCGCCGCGAGGGCGCCGGCCTGGACGAGAGCGTCCGGGTCTGGACCCCCGCCTGGCAGCTCGGACTGCCGCTGGGCCACCTGGCGATGCACCTGTTCTGACCCGCCGCGCACCCCTGCCGGGCGGTACCGGCCGCCCCGAGCCCGGCCGGCGGTACCGGCCGCCCCCGCGCTCACCCGGGCGGTACGGCCGCCCCCGCGCCGGGGTGCACCCCCGCCCGGTACTTCGGCACCCGGACGGTCACCTTCATGCCCGCGCCCACCCCGGTCTCGATCACCAGCCCGTACGCGTCGCCGTACACCTGCCGCAGCCGCTCGTCCACGTTGCGCAGCCCGATCCCGGACGGGGCGGGCCCCTCGCCCGCGAGCAGCGCCCGCAACGCCGCCGGGTCCATACCCACCCCGTTGTCCTCGACGGTCACCACCGCCTCGTCGCCCGCGTCCCGCGCCGCGATCGTGATCCGGCACTCGGCCACCGAGGTGCCGAGGCCGTGCTTGACGGCGTTCTCGACGAGCGGCTGGAGGCACAGGAACGGCAGTGCCACCGGCAGGACTTCGGGCGCCACCTGGAGCGTGACGGTCAGCCGGTCACCGAACCGGGCACCGGCCAGCGCCAGGTACTGCTCGATGGAGCGCAGTTCGTCGGCGAGCTGGGTGAAGTCGCCGTGCCGGCGGAAGGAGTAGCGGGTGAAGTCGGCGAACTCCAGCAGCAGTTCACGGGCACGCTCCGGGTCGGTGCGGACGAACGAGGCGATGGCGGCCAGGGAGTTGAAGATGAAGTGCGGGGAGATCTGGGCGCGCAGGGCCCGTATCTCCGCCTCGATCAGCCGGGTCCTGGACAGGTCCAGCTCGGCCAGTTCCAGCTGTACGGACACCCAGCGGGCCACCTCGGTCGCGGCCCGCACCAGCACCGCCGACTCGCGCGAACCGTAGGCCACCAGCGCCCCGAGCACGCCCTCCTCGCCGGTGAGCGGGGCGATCACCGCCCAGCGCAGCGGGCAGCCGGGATCGGCGCAGCCGGTCTCGACGGCGATGCTGCGCCCGGAGTCGAGCGGCGCGGCGACCTTGCCCATCACCACGTCGACGTGGTGCCCGGCGCCCGGCCCGTCCCAGGCCAGCACCGCGTCCCGGTCGGTCAGGCAGAGCGCCTCGGTGCCGAGCAGCGGCCGCAGGCGCCGCACCGCCTTCCGCGCGGTGTCCTCGGTGAGCCCGCCGCGCAGCGGGGGCGCGGCCAGCGAGGCGGTGTGCAGGGTGTGGAAGGTGGCCCGCTCGACCGGGGTGCCCAGGTCCAGCGAGCCGCGGCGGTCGCCGCGCACCGCCCACCAGCGGCCGAGTACCGCCCCCGCGGCGAGCAGGGCGAGGCCCCCGAGGACCAGCCCGGCCAGCACCTCGCCCGTCATCGCAGCCCCTCCGGGAGGTGCAGCCGGGTCAGGGTGGCCGCCGCCCCGGCCGGCACCCGGTCCCGGGTGGCCAGGGAGACGGCCACCATCGTCAGGAAGCCCAGCGGCACCGACCAGACGGCCGGCCAGGCCAGCAGCGTGTGCGCCCAGCCCCCGCCGGGCACCCCGGCCCGGGTCGCCAGCACGGCCGTCAGCGCCGCCCCGCCGCCGACCAACAGCCCGCTGGCGGCACCGGGCGCGGTCAGCCCACGCCACCAGATGCCCAGCACCAGCAGCGGGCAGAAGGAGGAGGCCGACACGGCGAAGGCCAGCCCCACCGCGTCGGCGACCGGCACGTTCACCACGAACCGGCTGACCAGCAGCGGCACCGCCATGGCCACGACCGTCCCGAGCCGGAAGGCCCGCACCCCGGATCCGGGGGGCCGCAGGCCCGCGGCGGCCCGGCGCCGGAACCGGAGCCGGCGGGGCAGCGCGTCCTTCGTGAGCACGCCGGCCACCGCCATGGTCAGGCCGGACGCGGTGGACAGGAAGGCGGCGAAGGCACCGCCGGCGAGGAGGGCGCCCAGCAGGTCCCCGGCCACGCCGCCGACCATCCGCTCGGGCAGCACCAGCAGGGCGGCGTCGGCGCTGCCGGACAGGGCGAGTTCGGGGGCGTAGATGCGGCCGAGCGCGCCGTAGACGGGCGGCAGCAGGTAGAAGGTGCCGATCAGGCCGAGCACCACGAGGGTGGTGCGGCGGGCGGCGGTGCCGTGGGGGCTGGTGTAGAAGCGGACCGCCACGTGCGGCAGGCCCATGGTGCCGAGGAAGGTCGCGAGGATCAGCCCGTAGGTGGCGTAGAGCGGGTGCTCCTCGCGGCTGCCCGAGAGCGGCTGCGACCACTGCGTGCCGGTGGTCCCCGAGGGGGCCGCACGCTCGGGGACGCGCGCCCCCTCGGGGAATTCCAGGACGGTGCCGGCCTCGACGCGGTGGGGGCCGGCGGCCAGGTCCACGGGCCGGCCGCGGTGGTCCCGGCCGTCGACGCGGCCGGTGACGGTCACCGTGAGCGGCGCGGCGAGGTCCAGCCGTACCGTGTCGGCCACGCGTACGGCCGACTGCTCGCGGAAGTGGGGCGGTTCGGCGAACCGGGCTCGTGGGGCGCCGTCCCCCGCCCACGCGGCCAGCAGGAAGAAGGCGGGCACCAGCAGGGCGGTCAGCTTCAGCCAGTACTGGAAGGCCTGGACGAAGGTGATGCTGCGCATGCCGCCGGCCGCGACCGCTCCGGTGACCACCACGCCGACGACGAGTGCGCCGACCCAGTCGGGGGCGCCGGTCAGGATGTGCAGGGTCAGGCCGGCGCCCTGGAGCTGCGGGAGCAGGTAGAGCCAGCCGATGCCCACGACGAACAGGCCGGCCAGCCGGCGGACGGCGGCGGACTCGAGGCGCGCCTCGGCGAAGTCGGCCAGGGTGTAGGCGCCGGAGCGGCGGAGCGGGGCGGCGACCAGCACCAGCAGCACGAGGTAGCCGGCGGTGTATCCGACGGGGTACCAGAGCATCTCCGGCCCCTGGAGCAGGACCAGGCCGGCGATGCCGAGGAAGGAGGCGGCGGAGAGGTACTCGCCGCTGATGGCGGCGGCGTTGAGGCGGGGGCCGACGGTGCGCGAGGCGACGTAGAAGTCGGAGGTGGTCCGGGAGATGCGTAGCCCGAGGCCGCCGATGAGGAGGGTGCCGAGGACCACGGCGGTGACGGCGGCGACGGCGTGGGCCTGGTTCACGGGCGGCCCTCGTTCCGGTCGGCCGGGTCGGTGACCAGGGTGGTGAAGTCGCGTTCGTTTCGCTCGGCGCGGCGTACGTACCAGCGGGCGGTCAGCCACATCACCGGGTGCACGGCGACCCCGAGCACGGCCCAGACCAGCGGGGCGGGCGCGGTGCCGCTGGAGGTGTGCGGGAGGGCGAACAGCAGCGGGAGGCCGCCGACGAGGAGGACGAGGGCGGCCAGGGCCGCGAGCGCGGTGCGGAGCTGGCTGCGCATCAGGGCCCGTACGTAGGTGGCGCCGAGGGAGGTCTGTTCGGTGATCTCGGAGCGGGCCGGGGTGGGCACGGGGGCCCGGCGGCGGGCGGGCAGGGGCACGCCGGTGACGGTCTCGCGGCGCGGTACGGGGGCTTCGCCGCGCGGGGCGGGGGCTCCGGCGTCCGGTACGGGCGCCTCGCCGCGCGGGGCGGGGGCTCCGGGGTGCGGCGCGGGGGCTCCGGCGTGCGGCGCGTGCGGGGCGGGGTGGTCCCCGCACGGGACCGGGGGCCGGTCCGGGCTGTCGGCGGCCACCGGTCAGCCCCGCGCCCGGCGCAGCAGGAGGTCCCGCAGTTCGCGGGCGTGGCGGCGGCTGACGGCCAGTTCCGCGGCTCCGACGCGGACGGTGGTGGCCCCGGCGTCCACCCGCAGTTCGTCGATGCGGGCCAGGGCGACCAGGTGGCGGCGGTGGATGCGCACGAAGCCGCGGGCGGCCCAGCGCTCCTCCAGGGTGGACAGCGGGATGCGGACGAGATGGCTGCCGGCGGCGGTGTGCAGGCGGGCGTAGTCGCCCTGCGCCTCCGCGTACGCGATGTCGTCGACCGGCACGAAGCGGGTGACGCCCCCGAGTTCGACGGCTATCTGCCCGTCGGCCGGCGGCTGGGCGGGGATCCTGGCGGCCCCGGGGGCCGGCGGACCGGCCGGCTCGGCGGCGGTGCCGGGGCCCGGGGCCTGCCGGGCGTGCTGGACGTGCTGGTCGCAGACCCGCCGTACCGCTTCCGCGAGGCGTTCGCGGCGTACCGGCTTGAGCACGTAGTCCACCGCCTTGAGGTCGAAGGCCTGGACGGCGAAGCCCTCGTGGGCCGTGACGAACACCAGGTGCGGGGGGCGGGCGAAGCCGGACAGCAGGCGGGCCACGTCCAGGCCGGTGAGCCCGGCCATGTGGATGTCGAGGAAGACCACGTCGATGGCGTCGGGGCTGTCGGGCCCGGCCTCCAGGGCGCGGCCGATCCGCCGGAGGGCCCCGGTCGCGTCGTTGGCGCCCTCGGCACTGCGCACGCGCGGGTCGGCCCGCAGCAGGTACAGCAGTTCCTCAAGGGCGGGTTTCTCGTCGTCGACGGCCAGCGCGCGCAGCATGCCGCGCAGTGTAAACGGCCTATTTCAGCAGGCGGGAGAGGCGTCTGTCGGCCAGCGGCTTCCCGCCGGTCTGGCAGGTGGGGCAGTACTGGAGTGCGGAGTCGGCGAAGGAGACCTCGCGGATGGTGTCCCCGCACACCGGGCAGGCCTCCCCCGCGCGGCCGTGCACGCGCAGTCCGCTCTTCTTCTCCGCCTTGAGCCGTCCGGCGGCGACGCCCCGGGAGCGTTCGACGGCCTCGGCGAGGGTGCTCTCCACGGCCTCGTAGAGGCGGGTCACCTCGTCCTCGCCGAGCTTCGCGGCGAGTTTGAAGGGGGAGGTGCGGGCGGCGTGCAGGATCTCGTCGCTGTACGCGTTTCCGATGCCGGCGATGACGCTCTGGTCGCGCAGGACGCCCTTGATCTGGCGGCGTTCGCCCGTGAGGAGCGCGGCGAACGCGTCCCGGTCGAAGCCCTCGGCGAGCGGGTCGGGGCCGAGGCGGGCGATGCCGGGCACCTCGGCCGGGTCGTGGACCACGTACACGGCGAGGCGCTTCTGGGTGCCGGCCTCGGTGAGGTCGAAGCCGCCGCCGCCCTCCAGGGCGAGGCGCAGCGCGAGGGGTCCCTTGCCCGGTCGGGGCGGGGTGGCGGGCAGGGTGTCCTGCCAGCGCAGCCAGCCGGCCCGGGCGAGGTGGGTGACCAGGTGCAGGTCGCCGAAGGAGAGCGCGAGGAACTTGCCGTGCCGGGCGGTGGGCCCGGCGGTCCGTCCGTGCAGGGCGGTCAGCGGCGGGTCGTACGTCTTGAGCACGCTGACGGCGGCGGGCCAGACGCGCTCGACGACCCGGCCGGCGAGGTGCTCGTCGAGGAAGTCCCTCAGGGCCTCGACCTCCGGCAGTTCCGGCATGTAACCCAGCCTGCCGCACGGAGCCGCGCGCGGCGCGCCGGGGAGCCGCCCGGCCGCGGGGCGAGGGGGCGGCGGGCCGGCGGGCCGGCGGGCCAGTGGCAGCGCAGCACCGGCCGGCAGCGGCGAGGCCGGCGGGGCGGGGCCGGGGGGCGGGGCCCGTCAGTCCATGACGAACTCGCACCACACGCACTTGCCGCTGCCGCGGGACTCCACGCCCCAGACGTCCACGAGGCGGTCCACCAGCATCAGCCCGCGGCCCGAGACGCCGGATTCGCCGGCCTCGCGCCGGCGCGGCAGGGCGCTGGAGCGGTCCTCGACCTCGACGCGGAGGCGGCGTTCCGGGCCGGTGAGGACCCGGAGGGTGACGATCGCCGGCCCCTCGGTGTGCATCAGGGCGTTGACGATCAGCTCGTCGGCGACCAGCTCGATCTCGTCGGTCCGCTCCCCCGCACCCCACGCCCGCACCGCGGCGCCGATCATGTGGCGGGCGGAGATCAGGGCCTCGGGGTCGTTCTGGGCCACGTGCTGCTGGAGGCGGCCGCCCCCGCGCGGGGTCTCCTCGACGCGGCGGCGGAGCAGCAGCAGCGCCATGTCGTCGTCGCCGCCCCGCTCGTCGACGATCTCGCAGAGCCGGTCGGCGAGGCTCTGGAGTTCGGCGGGGCCCCGCTGGATCTGGGAGGTGAGCGCCTGGATGCCGTCGTCGAGGTCGGCGCCCGGCTGCTCGACCAGGCCGTCGGTACACATCAGCAGGGTCTCGCCCGGGTCGAGTTCGACGGTGGTGACGGGGTACTCCAGGCGGCCGAACTCGGCGGAGAGGCCGAGCGGCATGCCGCCCTCGACCGGCACCCGCCGCACGCCGCCGTCGCGGGAACTCAGCAGCGGGTCGATGTGCCCGGCGCGGACCAGCTGGACCACGCCGGTGGTCAGGTCGGCCTCGGCGTAGGTGCAGGTGGCGAAGCGGTCGGTGTCGAGCTCGTGGAGGAAGCCGGAGGCGCGGGCCATCACGGTGGCGGGCGCGTGGCCCTCGGAGGCGTAGGCGCGCAGCACGATCCTGAGCTGGCCCATCACGGCGGCGGCGTGGGTGTCGTGGCCCTGGACGTCGCCGATGACCGCGCCGACCCGGCCGCCGGGCAGGGGGATGACGTCGTACCAGTCGCCGCCGATGTCGCGGCCCATGCGCGCGGACCGGTAGCGGACTGCGATCTGGGCCCCCGGGACGGTGGGGATGCGGCGCGGCAGCATCGCCTGCTGGAGGCCTTCGGCCAGTTCGTGCTCCTGTTCCAGCAGCATGGCCCGCTGGAGGCTCTGGGCGATGCTGCTGCCGAGTGCGACCAGCAGGTTCCGCTCGTCCTGGGTGAAGCCGTCCTTGTCCTGGTAGAGCAGGCCGATCGCGCCTATCGGCCGGGCCTGGGCGATCAGCGGCAGGTAGGCGGCGGCCGAGATCTCCATGTACGCGATCTTGTCCCAGAGGATCGGGTAGCCCTCGGCGAACTCCTCGGCCGACTCGATGAACCGCGGCTGGAGCGAGCGGACCACCTCGCTCATCGGGTAGCCCTCGTCGATCCGGGTGTAGCGGGTGCCGGGCACGAAGCTGCCCTCGGGTCCCTCTGCGACCAGGTGGATCCGGCTGCCGGACTCGACCAGGCCCATCACCATGCCCATGGTGCCGAGGCGCTCCAGGCCCTGGCTGTCGCTGAGCGCGTCGATGACGTCCTGGACGGTGCGGGCGTGCGCGAGGGCCGCCGTGGTGCCCTCGACGACCGAGGTCTGCCGGCGGCGCTCCTCGTCGAGCCCGAGGCGCTCGGCGGAGTGGCTCAGCTCCTCGGTGGCGTCGCGGACGATGCCGATGATGCGGTACGGGCGGCCGTCGGCGTCCCGCATCACCCGGCCCTGGGTGTGGGTCCAGCGGTGCCGGCCGTCGCGGCAGCGGATGCGGAAGTAGGCGCCGTAGCTGTCGGAGCCGGACTTGAGGGCGCTGGAGACCAGCGCGTCGAGCCGGACCGCCTCGGCGGGCGGCACCCGGGGGGCGAGGGATTCGGGGTGCCCGTCGTATTCGGCCGGCAGGACGTCGAAGACCTCGTGTGCGGCCGGGTCCATGTGCATGAGCCCGGTGACCAGGTCCCAGTCGAAGCTGCCCATCCGGTTGAGCGCCAGGCTCTGGTCCGGGTGTGCGGGCCAGTCGTCCGGCAGCGATACGGTGGTCGGCACCGATCCACCATGACACTCTTCGGCCGATTCCTCGACAGGAGGCCGCCGCGCGGTGTGCTCGGCTCAGGCGTTCTCCAGGTAGGCGTCGGGATCGGGAGCCTGGGTGTCGCCGGTGCCGCCGTACGGGTCGTAGGGGGCGTACGGGTCGGGGCTGTAGGGGGCGTACGGGTCCACGCCGTAGGGGTCGTAGGGGCCGTACGGGTCTCCGGTCGAGCCGTCCGGCTGCACCGGGACCTCTCCGGTGAGCGGGTCCCCGGGCGGGGTCTCCAGCGGCAGGTCGGACGGGACGTCGCCGGGGAGTTCGCCGGGCGTGGTGCCGGTCCCGGTGTCCGGGAGGGTGGGCAGCGGCTCGGCGGGGCCGCTGCGGTCCGGGGTGGTGGTGTCGGGGGTGGTGGTGTCGGGGGTGGTGGTGTCGGGCGACACCTCCGCGGGCGGCGGGGTGAGCGGCGGACAGTCGGTGGGCCGTGCGGCGGGGGGCTCCGGGGCGGTGCCGTCGTCCGCTCTCGGGGTGGCGCTCAGGGGCGGGGTCGGGGTGCTGCTCGGGGTGGCGCAGGGGTCGCCGGAGCCGGTGTCCGTGCCGGCGGGTGCGTCGGAGGGGATCGGGCCGGTCGGGTCGTGGGCCGGCGGGACCGCGGGGCGGCGGTCCTGGGCGCCGTCGTCGCCGGTGGTGCGTTCGATCCAGGTGTTGTCGGTGATGTTGACGATCACCAGGTTGGTGACCGCCTGCGTGGTCGGCTTGATCACGACCACCTGATGGGGCTGGTAGCCGGGCCAGGGAGCGCCCCGGTGCAGCTGTTTGCCCTCGACGGCGGCGGGCGGCATCAGCGGGTTGCCGCAGGCGCAGCGCACGCGGGGCAGGCCGTGCTCGTCGACGAGGACGGCGGTGCCGGCCTGGAGCACGGACTGGAAGCTGGTCGCCCGGCCGTTGCGGAAGCCGTGGTTGGTGACCCGGGTGTCGGCCCTCAGGACGACCGGGGTGAGCCCGCGCAGGAAGTCGGGGAGTTCGGCCTGGGCGACGCCCGCGGCCCGGGAGAAGGCGCGGGCCCTGGCCTGTTCGGCGGCGAGGAAGGCGACCTGCTGTTCGACGTCGCAGCTGCCCAGTTTGTGGGTGCCGCCGTAGAGACCGGGGACGGCGCCGTTGATGGTGCGCAGGGTGGGGGCGCCGCCGCTGTCGGTCGGCTCGACGTCGGCCGTGCCCGAGGTGCCGCCGGTGCCGGAGGGGAGGGCGACGGAGGAGGTCGCCGTGGACGCGGTGAACGGGTCGGGGCCGGCCGCGGCCACGGGCTGGAGGTGGACCTCCTGGCCCCCGGTGGCGGCGCGGGCGCCGGCGCCGTCGGAGCAGGCCGCGGTGAGGAGGCCGAGGGCGGCCACGCAGGCGGCGAGGGGGTAGCTGCGGACCGTTGCTCGCACGGAATCTCCTCTTCGGCCTGGAATGCCCTCATTGTCTGCGGGGCCGCACACCGGGTTGCAAGCGGAGCGGGGCCGGGGGGTGACGCTGCGTGCACCAATGGCGGAGGGCGTCGCGCAGCGGGGCCCTTCTTGAACATGTTCAAGAAGATGCGTAGGCTGCACATGCGAGTTGAACACGTTCAAGGGGGGTGGGTCGTGTCCGCATTGAAGCTGCTGGTCGATCCGGTGGTGGCGCTCGGCATGCTGGCCGTCGTTCCGGCAGGCCTCCGGCTGGCCGGCTCCGCCGGACCGCGGGGGACGGGGGTCCTCACGGTCGCGGCGCGCTGGTGGCCGGTGGCCGCGCTGCCGGGGGCGGTCTCCCTGTGGCTGCCGAGGGGCGCCGCGGCCACGGCCCTGGCCGCCGTGTACGCGCTGGCCGCCCTGGCCCTCGCGGCCCTTGCCGGAGCCCGGCTGGTGCGGGCGGCGCGGGGGGAACCGGCAGGGCGGCCGGCCCCGGCGGGGCGCGACCGGCTCCGGCTCCGGCTCCGGCTCCGGCTCCGCCTCCCGGCGGAGGAGGTCGCCCTGCTCACCGCGCTGGTCTCGCCCTCGGTGGCCGCGACCGCACTGGTCGCCGAGCGCGCCGGCCGGCACCTCTTCGGCTTCGACCTCGACATCCTGGCGCTGACCGTGCCCCACTTCCACTTCGCCGGCTTCACCGCGGCGCTGGTGGCGGGGCTGGTCTGCCGGGCGGCCGGGGCCGGGCCGCGGGCGCGCTTCGCGGCGTACAGCGTTCCGGCCGGGACACTGCTCGTCCTCGCCGGGTACTTCGTCGACGACTGGCTGGAACTGGCCGGCGCACTCGTGCTGACCGCGGGCATGTGGACCGTCTCGCTGCTCACCTGGCAGGACATCCGCGGCCGCACCGCCGACCGCCTGACCCGCGCCCTGCTCACCACCTCCGCGGTGGTCCTGCCGGCCACCATGCTGCTCGCGCTCAGCTGGGCCCTGGGCGAGGCCACCGGACTCCCCCACCTCAGCCTGACCTGGACCGCGGCCACCCACGGCCTCGGCAACGCCCTCGGCTTCGCACTGTGCTCGGTGCTGGCCTGGCACCGACTGAAGGAGACACCGGCATGAACCCGCTGCTCGACCCCGGCGCCCTGAGCTACCCCGAGGCGGGCGCCACCCTGCGCGGCCCGCTGCCCGCCGGCTACAACCACCTGCGCCACCGCACCCGGGTCGGCACCGGCCGGGAGGCCTTCGAGGCCGTCGGCCGGGCCGTCACCACCTTCGCGATGCACCGGGCCGTCGGCCTGCGGGTGCGGGCCGACCGGGAGCGCGCGGAGCCCGGCGTACGGCTCGACAACGGGCTCGGCATCGGCCGGCTGGAGCTGTCCGTGCCCTGCGAGGTGGTCTGGGCCGCGTACGAGCGGGACCTCACCGGCTTCGCGTACGGCACCCGGCACGGCCACCCCGAGCAGGGCGAGGAGTCGTTCCTGGTGGAGCTGGCCGAGGACGGGGCGGTGTGGTTCACGGTGACGGCGTTCAGCCGGCCCGCCACCTGGTACACCCGCCTGGCCGGGCCGGTCGTGCCGTTCCTGCAGCTGCGCTTCGCCCGCCTGTGCGGCCGCCGGCTGCGGCGGCTCGCGGCGGCCTGAGGCTCCGGGGCGGCCTGAGGCTCCGGGGCGGCCCGAGGCGCCGGGGCGGCTCCCGGGCGGATACTGGAGGCGATGGACTGGTTCACCGAGCCCGGCTACTGGCTGAGCCGGCTGGTCTTCCAGCGGGGTCTCGCCGGGCTGTACGCCGTCGCCTTCCTCGCCGCCGCGCTCCAGTTCCGCGCGCTGATCGGCGAGAAGGGGATGCTGCCCGTCCCGCGCTACGTGCACCTGGTGCCCTTCTCCCGCGCCCCCAGCGTCTTCCAACTGCGCTACTCCGACCGGCTCTTCGCGTGCTGCGCGTGGACCGGCGTGCTGCTGGCCGCCGCAGTGGCGTTCGGCGCGGCCGACGCGGTGCCGCTGGGTGCGGCGATGGCCATGTGGCTCGTGCTGTGGGCCCTGTACCTGTCGATCGTCAACGTCGGGCAGACCTGGTACGCGTTCGGCTGGGAGTCCCTGCTGCTGGAGGCCGGGTTCCTGGCCGTGTTCCTCGGCAACTCCTCGGTGGGCCCGCCGGTGCTGGTGCTCTGGCTGGTGCGCTGGGTGCTGTTCCGGGTGGAGTTCGGCGCGGGGCTGATCAAGATGCGGGGCGACCCGTGCTGGCGCCGGCTGACCTGCCTCTATTACCACCACGAGACCCAGCCGATGCCGGGGCCGCTGAGCTGGTTCTTCCACCGGCTGCCCCGGCCGCTGCACCGGGTGGAGTGCGGGGCCAACCACGTGACACAACTGCTGGTGCCGGTGCTGCTGTTCACCCCGCAGCCGGTGGCGACGGTCGCGGCGGCCGTGATGGTGGTGACCCAGCTGTGGCTGGTGTTCTCGGGGAACTTCGCCTGGCTGAACTGGATCACCATCGTCCTCGCCCTGTCCGCGGTGGACTTCACCCTCTTCGGCGCTCCGGAGCGGACCGCGGCGGACTTCGGGGCGACCCCGGTCTGGTACACCGTCCTGGTGTGCGCGCTGACGGCACTGGTCCTGGTGCTCAGCTACCACCCGGCCCGCAACCTGCTCTCCCGGCGCCAGGTGATGAACCGCTCCTTCGACTCCCTGCACCTGGTGAACGCGTACGGGGCCTTCGGCACCGTCGGCCGGATCCGCGACGAGGTGGTCGTCGAGGGCACCGCCGACCCGGTGCCGACGCGCGGGAGCGAGTGGCTGCCGTACGAGTTCAAGGGGAAGCCCGGCGACGTGAAGCGGATGCCGCGCCAGTTCGCCCCGTACCACCTGCGGCTGGACTGGCTGATGTGGTTCGCCGCGCTGAACCCGGGCTACGCGCGCGACTGGTTCGGGCCGTTCGTGACCCGGCTGCTGGAGAACGACCGGGACACCCTCCGGCTGCTGCGGCACAACCCCTTCCCCGACGCGCCGCCGGTCTACGTCCGCGCCCGCCTCTACCGCTACCGCTTCACCACCTGGCCAGAACTCCGCGCCACCCGCGCCTGGTGGCACCGCCGCCTCCTCCGCGACTTCCTCCCCCCGACCCGCCTGGCCACCGCCCGGGACCGGGGTGACGAGTACGACGCGTACGAGGCGTACGACGCGTACGACGCGTACGACGCGCCGGACGAGTACGACTAGGCCGGCCCCGGATCCGGGCGGTGAGCCCGCAGCCGGAACCTGCCCGGGAGTTGAAGGGGTCAGGAGCAGAAGAGTTCGCGTGCCGCGGAGGCTCCGTCGTTCCAGCCGTTCCTGAAGGCCTCGTTCGCGGACGCCGGCGGCTTGGCCGCGCAGTCCTCGCGGACGGCGTCCCAGCCTGCCGTGACCCCGGCCTTGTAGGTGGTGCCGGGCCCGACGGTGGGTTCCGGGCCTCCGGTGCACACGGTGGTGGTGCCGCCCTGCGTCACGGCGTAGCGGCCGTCGGCCTTGTTGGCGATGCGGAAGGAGCCGCCGTCCGGCACGTTGAAGTCGGTGGTGGCGGAGCCCGGCGAGGACAGCTGTGCCTCCCCCTGCGCGAATCCCTTGCCCTCGATCGTGACCCGCTCCACCTGGTTCGGGTCCGAGACGGTGCAGGTGGCCGCCGGTGCGGCGGCGGGCGGCTGGGCGGACACCGCCGGTGCCGCCGCGAGCGCCGAGGCGCCCAGCGCGATCACGGCGGCCGCGGCGATGGTGCGCGCGGGTCGGTGCATGATGCTTCTCCTCGTTCCCTCGTCGGGTCCGGCGCGACCGGGTCGCTTCCGGGCCCTCGGGCCCGGCCGGGCGCACGCGCGGTCCGTACGGGAGGTCTCCCGGCTCCGGCCGGCGCGGGCCGTACGGAACGGCCGGCGGCCTCGGGGCGCGGAGTCCTGCCGCGCGCGGGCGGGCCGTAGTGGCTCCATCGTCCCCCGCCCGGTTCGGCGTGTCGACCGGACGGGTGACGTCTGCAAGGGCGTGCCCGCCCGGCCCCGCGGCCGGTACCACGCAAGGGCGCCGCCCCCTGCGGGAGCGGCGCCTTCGTGTGGTTTCGGGTGCGCGTCAGGCGATGGACGCCGAGACGATGGCGGCCACGGCGAGGTTGCAGGAGGCGGTGACCCACACGGCGGGGTGCGGCTCCGGGTCGACGACTATGGCGCCGAGCTTGCCGGGGGTGACCAGGTCGAGCACGAGGAACGCGACCGCCATGAGGACCAGGCCGAGCACTCCGAAGGCGGCGGTCGACGCGAGGCCCTTGCCGAAGTCGTCGTACGTGGTCCAGATCGAGGTGAAGACGATGCCGCCGATGCCGAGGAGCGCGGAGCTGAGCATGAGGGCGGCGTTGCGGTTGCGCTCCTCCCAGATCTGCTTGGGCAGCTTGCCCGGGGTCAGCACGTCCACCAGCACGATGCCGAGGACCAGCAGCACCAGGCCGAGCGCTCCGTAGGCGCTGGTCCGGCCAAGTCCGTTGACGATGTCGCTCATTGTGAGGCGTGTCTCCATGTGGGGCCTGAAGGGGGCGGGGCCGGCCGAACCTATCGCACGGCAGCCGACCGGGACCAGACGCCGGCGAGGAGGCGGTACGCCGGTCACCGCCGAAAGGAAACTGCCTAGGCGCCCGGAACGCCGAGGGAGCGGAGGAGGGCTGATTCCTTGTGGGGGGACAGGCCGACCGGGGGGCGGTCGGGGCGGTGGGGGGCCGGGCCGTTCAGGGAGGTGAGCCAGGCCCAGGTGTCGGCCACCGTCTCGGCGACCGGGCGGCAGCGCAGGCCCGCGGCCAGGGCGCGGGTGACGTCGGCGCCGTGCACGGCCTGGTGGTCGGGGCCTTCGGGGAGCCAGACGGGGAGTTCGGTCCAGGGTTCGATGCCGGCGTCGAGCAGGACCGCCGGGTCGGTCCAGTGCAGTGCGGCGGTGCCGCCGGTGGCGGTGACGCAGGCGTCGAGCAGGTCGCCCAGGGTGGCGTGGCCGGGCGGGGAGACCAGGTCGTACGGGCCTGAGAGGCCGGCCTCGGCGGCGTCCAGGGTCCAGCGGGCGAGGTCGCGCACGTCGACGTACTGGACCGCCTGGTCGTGCGGGCCGGGGGCGAGGACCGGGCCGCCGCGTGCGGTGCGGGTCAGCCACCAGGGGAGGCGGCCGATGTTCTCGTACGGGCCGATGACCAGGCCCGCGCGGACGAACAGGGTGCGGGCGGCGCCGAAGGCGGCCTCGGCGGCGAGTTCGCCCCCGCGCTTGGCCTCGGCGTACGGGGCTTCGGTGAGGTCCGGCGAGGAGTCGACGACCGGACCGTCCTCGGCCAGGTCCGGCGCCGCGGGGTGGGCGTAGACGGAACGGCTGGACACGTACACGTAGCGGCCGGCGCGCGGCGCGAGCAGGCGGGCGCTGTCGCGCACCGCGGCGGGGGCGCCGGACCAGGTGTCCACCACCACGTCCCACTCCCCCGCGGCCAGCGCGGCCAGGCCCTCCGGGGTGGTGCGGTCGCCGTGCAGCGCGGCGGCGCCGGGGGGCGGCGCGTGGTGGCCGCGGTGGAAGACCGTGACCTCCCAGCCACGGGCGAGGGCGTCCTCGGTGACGGCGCGGCCCACGAACTCGGTCCCGCCCAGCATCAGCAGTTTCATGCCGCCAGCGTGCCCGGCGGGCGGCACGGACGGAACGTCCGATCGCCCACGGCGGACGGGCGTTCACCGGGAGCGGACGGAGGCGAGGATTCCGGCGGGGCCGCCGTGGTCCGCGAAGCTCGGCTCATGGCGGGCCCCCGTGCCGAAGGGGGCACGGGGGCGCGTCGGGGCCGGCTGTCAGTCGATGCCGGGCAGGATGTGCGGCTCCGCGAGGTCGTCCTCGTAGCCGGCCAGCCGGATGGGCGCCGACCGGGCCCACACCTCCAGGCTGCCCAGCTCGTCGGAACGGCGGCGGCCGGGCCGCTCGGCGGCTCGTTCCTTCAGGCCTTGATCATGCTGCGTCAACTCTGGTGTCACCGCGCACTCCTTCGTGTCGCGCAACCCGTCGGGCTCCCGCGCTCGGTCGCCTCCGGCCGGTCCGAATCGTCCGTCGGGGCAGTGGAAAGGGCAGTTCGGTCGCGGTGGCGCCGTCTCGTGTTCACACGGTGGTGGCCTTGGTGGGGCTTTCCGTGCGCCTAAGGTTACACATATGAGCGGGGTCCCGCTCGATAGGGGGATGAATTCCGGCCTGTCTCCTTCCCGACTACGCCCGTTCAGCACCGCGTCCCCGGTCGTGTTCACCGGACCGTGGTCTGCTCGCCCCGTCGGACGGGGAAGGCTCGGCGGGAGCGGAGGCAATCGTGGTGGCGGAGGAGACCGGCGGGGCGGACGTGCCCCGTGTGAGCAGTGTCACGGAACTCATGGAGCTGCTGCACGCCTGCCGCGGGGCGTGGGACACGCCCGACCGCAGCGGGGATCCGGTGGATCTGCACGATCACGCCCTGCAGACCGCACATCTGTTGCGCCGTTCCCACCCTGCGGACAAGGAACTTCAGGTGGCGGGGCTCGTGCACGACCTCGGCCATCTGCTCCGTCCGGGTGACGACGCGGGTCACGCGGACACCGCGGCGGACGCGGTGCGGGGGCTGCTGGGCGAGCGGGTGGCGCGGCTGGTGCGGCTGCACGTACCGGCGAAGCGGTACCTGGCGGCGGTCGAGCCGGGGCGGCCGCTGTCGGCGCAGAGCGCGCTGACCCTCGCCGCGCAGGGCGGGGTGATGGGCCGCGAGGAGGCGGCGGCGTTCGCGGCCGGTCCGGACGCGGGGGCGGCGGTGCTCCTCCGCCAGGCCGACGACGCGGGGAAGACCCCCGGGCTCGACGCGGGGGTGATGGAGGACTGGCGCCCGGTCCTGGAGCTGGTCGCGGACCGGGCGTACGCCGGGAGGGCGGGGGCGCCGGGCCCCGCGTCGCGGGGGCGGGTGCGCCCGGCGGGGACGGCCGGTGGCACGGCGCCGACGACCGGGGGGCCCGTGCGGACGGCCGGGGGCCCGGCGGGGACTTCCGGCGGCCCGGTCTCCTACCAGTTGGCCGGCGAGTAGTCCTTCAGGAAGACGCCGTACAGGTCCTCGCCGGCCTCGCCGCGGACGACCGGGTCGTACACGCGGGCGGCGCCGTCGACGAGGTCGAGGGGGGCGTGGAAGCCCTCCTCCGCCAGGCGCAGCTTGTCGTAGTGCGGGCGCTCGTCGGTGATCCAGCCCGTGTCGACCGAGGTCATGAGGATCCGGTCGGCCTGGAACATCTCCTGGGCGCTGGTCCGCGTCACCATGTTCATCGCGGCCTTGGCCGCGTTGGTGTTCGGGTGGCCCGCGCCCTTGTAGCCGCGGCTGAAGACGCCTTCCATCGCCGAGACGTTGACGACGTACGCGCGGCCGCTGGCCGACTGCCGGGCGGCCGCGGCCATGACCGGCCGCAGCTTGCTGATCAGGATGAACGGCGACGTGTAGTTGCAGAGCTGGGTCTCCAGCAGCTCGACCGGGGAGATCTGGTCGATGGTCTGCACCCACGTGTTGCTCTCGACGACGTCCGGCAGCAGGCCGCCCGCGTCGATGGCGGTGCCGTCGAGGTGCCGCTCGATGCTGGCGTTGCCTGCGACGAGCGCCAGGTCGGCGACCTTCTGGGCGTCCAGCCCGCTCGTGCCGAGCGGCAGGGCCGCCAGCCCGTCGACCGCGCCGGAGCCGAAGGCGCCGATGACGTGGTGGGCGGGCAGCTCGCCGGCGGGCAGCGGGGCGCTCTCCCCCTCGACCAGCGCGGCGTACGCGCTGGGCAGGCGGCGCACGGTCTGCGTGGCGTTGTTGATCAGGATGTCGAGCCGGCCGGCCTCGGTCAGCTGGTCGGCGAGCGCCACGGCCTGGGCCGGGTCGCGCAGGTCGATGCCGACGACCTCCAGGCGGTGCATCCAGTCCGCCGAGTCCTCCATCGCCTTGAAGCGGCGGATGGCGTCCTTCGGGAAGCGGGTGGTGATCGTGGTGTGCGCGCCGTCGCGGAGCAGCCGCAGCGCGATGTACATGCCGATCTTGGCGCGGCCGCCGGTGAGCAGGGCGCGCTTGCCGTTGAGGTCGGCGCCGGCCTCGCGCTTGGCCCGGTTCAGCGCGGCGCAGTCCGCGCAGAGCTGGTGGTAGAAGTAGTCGACCTCGACGTACCGGGTCTTGCAGACGTAGCAGGAGCGCGGGCGCTGGAGTATGCCGGCGATCCGCCCGGCCTCGGTGACCGAGGAGGGCAGGATGCCCTCGGTCTCGTCGTCGATGCGCTGCGCGGAGCCGGTGGCGGTGGCCTCGGTGACGGCCTTGTCGTTAGCGGTCTTGGCGGCGCGGCGCTCGGAGCGGCGGCGCTGCTTGACCGTGCGGTAGATGCCCGCGGTGGCGCGGCGCACGGTGATCGCGTCGGGGTGGTCGACCTCCAGCTTGTCGAGCTCCTCGAGCACGCTCAGGCAGACGGCCAGGCGCTCGGGGTCGATGCCCGGGCCGTACTCCTGGATGTCTTCAGTCACCGTCATGGCCGCTGCCGTTCCTCGTTGCTCGTGGTCCGCTGGTCGGGTCGTCGCCCGTGGCCGGCCGTCGCCCGTGCGCTGCCGCGCGTGCGTCGTCCGTGATGCCGTCCGTGGCCCGCGCACGCGTCGCGCGCGCGTCCCGTACCGAAAGGAGAACTTTACGGAGCCCCCCGCCCGGCCTCCAAACCCGCTCACGGTGCGCGACCTCCCGGTCACAACGCGTCCGCCGGAGCGCGTGGTTCCGGGGGGCGTGCGCCGCCCGCAGTACGCCGTACTCCAGCCGCGGTAGGGCGATGACCTGCTCAGGTTCGAGGAATAGTCGAGTGGACGGGGGCATTCTGGAAGACATGGACCTGACGTTGCCGGGGTCCCGATGAGCGCGCTGGCGCTGTCGGTGCTCCTCTGTCTGATATCGGCCCTCGCGTACGCGGGGGGCGCGATAGTCCAGGAGCGGGTGGCCGTGAGCACCCCGGACCGCCCCTATGCGCCGCTGCGGCGGCCCGCGTGGTGGACGGCGGTGGGCCTGAACGGACTCGGCGCCCTGCTGCACGTCGCGGCCCTCGCGTACGGCCCGCTCTCCCTGGTCCAGCCGCTGGGCGCGCTGACGATCGTCTTCGCCCTGCCGCTGGCCGCGCTCTTCGTCCACCGCCGCGCCGGGCGGACCGCCTGGCGCGGGGCGCTGATGGCCACGGCGGGGCTCGCGGGGCTGCTCGCGCTGACCGGGCGGGCCGTGAACTCGGATCCGCTGGACGCCGGTGAGCGGGGGCTGCTGGTGCCGGTGACGGCGGGCGCGGTGGCGGTGCTGTGGGCCGCCTCGCACCTGGTGCGGCGGCCCGCCCAGCGCAGCGTGCTGCTGGCGGCGGCCGCGGGCACGGCCTTCGGCATCGCCTCGGTGTTCACCAAGTCGGTGGCCACCGGGTGGACCGCCGCGGCACCGGTGGCCCAGTACGGGGAGATGCTGGTGATCGCGGGGCTGGCGACGTCCGGGCTGCTGCTGTCCCAGGCCTCGTACCGGGGCGCCGGGCTGACCGCGCCGCTGGCCACGGTCACGGTGGTCAATCCCGTGGTGGCGGCCGTGGTGGGGCTGACCCTGTTCGGCGAATCGTTCCGCGGCGGCCCTGCGGGGGCGGCCGGGGCGGTGGTGTTCGCGATGCTCACGGCGGCCGGTGTGGTGCTGCTGATGACGGAGCGGCACGCCGCCGAGGTGGCGGAGTCCGAGTCGATCTCATCGGGCCGGGCGGGAGACGGCATGCCGTCGGCGGCTCCCGCCGGGCGCGTGGTGGTGTCCTCGGGCGCCCGGCGGGAGTCCGCTCCGTCGTCGGTCTCGGCGGCGCCGGCAGCGTCGGTGGCCTCGGCAGCGCGCGTCGCTGCGTCGGCGTCGGCGTCGGCGTCGGCGTCGACGGCCCGCGTGGCCGCGGCGGTGGCGTCAGATGGAGACGCCGCGGTTGCGCAGGTACGCGAGCGGGTCGATGTCTGAGCCGTAGCCGGGGCCGGTGCGCACCTCGAAGTGCAGGTGCGGTCCGGTGACGTTGCCGGTGGAACCGGACCTTCCTATGCGCTGGCCGGTGTTGACACTCTGCCCCGCCCGGACGTTCAGCGCCGACAGGTGCGCGTACTGCGAGTACCTGCCGTCCGCGTGCCGGATGACGATCTCGTAGCCGTACGCGCCCGCCCAGCCCGCGGAGACCACCTGCCCGGAGCCGACGGCCCGGACCGAGGTGCCCGTGGAGACGAGGAAGTCGACGCCGGTGTGGTGGCCGCTGGACCAGTGCGAGCCGGAGGCGTTGTACGGGGTGCCGACGGCACCGCTGACCGGGGCGGTGAAGCCGCCCTGCTTCCTGGTGCCGGCCTGCCGGGCGACGGGCTTCTTCTCCGGGGCCTTCTTCGCGGGGGTCTTCGCCTCGGGCTTGGCGGGGACGGGCTTCGCCGTGCGCGGGGGCTTCTCCGGTGAGGGCGCGGGCACGGCGCGCGGGGTGCCGACGCGCAGCGAGAGGCGCTGGCCGGGGTGGATGAGGTTCGGGTCGTCGCCGACGACCTGCCGGTTGGCCTGGTAGAGGGCGTGCCAGCCGCCGCGTACCCGGTGGTCCTGGGCGATGGCGGAGAGCGAGTCGCCGGGGGCCACGGTGTACGGGGAGCCCTTGCCGGCCTGGGCGCGCGGGACGGCGGCCTTGGCCGGGGTGCCGGCGGCACCCTGCTGCTTCGGTACGGCCTTGACCGTACGGGTCTGCACGCGCGGCGCGGCGTCGGGCGCGGGGCCGCCCCGGGCGAGCTGCGCCTGGCGGCCGCAGACCGGCCAGGCGCCGGGGCCCTGGCCGTCGAGGACCTTCTCGGCGACCGCGATCTGCTGGGCCTTGGTGGCGAGGTCGGCGCGGGGGGCGTGCACGGTGCCGCCGAAGGCGCGCCAGGTGCTCTGGCTGAACTGGAGCCCGCCGTAGTAGCCGTTGCCGGTGTTGATGTGCCAGTTGCCGCTGGACTCGCAGGCGGCGACCTTGTTCCAGGTGTCGACGCTCGCCGCGTGGGCGTCGCCCGCGCCGATGAGCGGCAGGACGATGCCCGCACCGCCCGCCGTGACCGTCAGCGAGGCGCGGTTGATGCTGCTCGGCTGGTACCGGCGGTGCCGGCCGCGTACGGCCATGAGTGCCCCCTTGAAGACATCAGGAATCGCACAACCTAACGTCGGTCTCCGGAGCGTGACAAGGGGGCTCGGAGGGCGCAACGGCTCGCACTCAAGAGGAAGTTGACATTCCAGCGAGCCGGGGGGACGCCGGTCGCGAGGTCGGGCGGGTAGCGTCGGCCCTCCCGCACACCGGAGCACTCAGGAGCGCAGAACGATGGACAGTACGCCTCAGCAGGGCAACGCCCACATCGGGGTCACCGGCCTGGCCGTGATGGGCTCCAACCTGGCCCGCAACCTCGCCCGCAACGGCTTCACGGTGGCCGTGCACAACCGCACCGCCGCCAAGACCCGGGCGCTGGTCGAGGAGTTCGGCCACGAGGGCGCCTTCGTGGCCGCGGAGAGCGCGGCGGAGTTCGTCGCGGCGCTGGAGCGCCCGCGCCGGCTGGTCGTCATGGTGAAGGCGGGTGAGCCGACGGACGCGGTGATCCGCGAGTTCGCGCCGCTCCTGGAGCCGGGCGACATCGTGGTCGACGGCGGAAACGCGCACTTCGAGGACACCCGGCGCCGGGAGCGCGAACTGCGGGAGCTGGGCATCCACTTCGCGGGCGTCGGCATCTCCGGCGGCGAGGAGGGCGCCCTGCTCGGGCCGAGCATCATGCCGGGCGGGTCGAAGGAGTCGTACGAGGCGCTGGGCCCGCTGCTGGAGCGGATCTCGGCGAAGGCCGCCGACGGGACCCCGTGCACCTCGCACGTCGGGCCGGACGGCGCCGGGCACTTCGTGAAGATGGTGCACAACGGCATCGAGTACGCGGACATGCAGCTGATCGCGGAGGCGTACCACCTGCTGCGCGAGGTGGCCGGGTTCTCGCCGGAGCGGATCGCGGAGACCTTCCGCGCGTGGAACCGCGGCCGCCTGGACTCGTACCTGATCGAGATCACGGCCGAGGTGCTGGCGCACGTGGACGCGGCGACGGGCCGCCCGTTCGTGGACGTGGTGGCGGACCGCGCCGAGCAGAAGGGCACCGGCCGGTGGACCGTGCAGATCGCACTGGACCTCGGGGTGCCGGTGTCCGGCATCGCCGAGGCGGTGTTCGCGCGGGCGGTCTCGGGACACACGGCGCTGCGGTCCGCCTCGCGGGGGCTGGCCGGGCCGGTGCCGGTGCCGCTCGCGGGCGAGGCGGCGGAGGCGTTCGCGGCGCGAGTGGAGCAGGCCCTGTACGCGTCGAAGGTGGTCTCGTACACGCAGGGCTTCGACCAGATCCGGGCCGGCAGCGGGGAGTACGGCTGGGGCGTGGACCTGGGTGCCGTGGCGGCGCTGTGGCGGGGCGGCTGCATCATCCGGGCCGCCTTCCTGGACCGGATCAGGGCGGCGTACGCGACGCGGCCCGAGCTGCCGAGCCTGCTGGCGGACGAGGGGTTCGCGGCGGAGACCGCGGCGGCGCAGGACGACTGGCGGGCGGTGATCGCCACGGCGGTGGCGCAGGGGGTGCCGGTGCCGGCCTTCTCGGCCTCGCTCGCGTACTACGACGCGCTGCGCGCCGAACGCCTCCCGGCGGCCCTGACGCAGGGTCAGCGCGACTACTTCGGCGCGCACACGTACCGCCGCGTGGACCGCGAGGGGGCCTACCACACGCTGTGGAGCGGCGACCGCACGGAGGTCCGGACGGACTGAGGTCCGGGGTGGCCCGGGCCCGGACGGGCTGAGGTCCGGGGTGGCCCGGGCCCGGACGGGCTGAGCGGGCGGGTTTCGCCGTGGGCTGCCCGTAGCGGACCCGAGGGCCTGGGGACGGGCGGCTCGGGCGGCGTACGTAGCGGCTCCGCGGCCCGCTCGGGCGGCGTGCCTACCCGCTTGGGCGGCGTGCCTTACGGCCCCCGGGCCCGGCCGGCCGGGGCCGGGCTGCGGGCCGGGCTGCAGGCCGGGCTGCGGGCCCCGTGCCGGCCTTGGCGCGCCGGGAGGCAGGGTCTGCGGCTAGCGTGGAAGAGAGCGATCGGCAGGTGTTGCCATGACGCACACGACGTACGACGCGATCGTCGTCGGGGCCCGCTGCGCAGGCGCTCCGACGGCCATGCTGCTGGCCCGCCAGGGCCATCGGGTCCTGCTGACGGACCGCGCCGTCTTCCCCAGTGACACCGTCTCCACCCATCTGATCCACCCGCCGGGCGTGGCGGCGCTGGACCGCTGGGGGCTGCTGGAACGGGTGACGGCCGGCGGCCTGCCGGAGATCACCCGGTACTCCTTCGACCTCGGCCCCCTCACCTTCGCCGGCTCCCCGGCCGGCTTCGGCCACGCGGGCTCGTACGCGCCGCGCCGCACCGTGCTCGACAAGATCCTCGTGGACGCGGCGGCGGAGGCCGGCGCCGAGGTGCGCGAAGGCTTCTCCGTCGAGGAACTGGTGAGCGACGGGGACGGGACGGTGACGGGGATCCGGGGCCGCGAGCACGCCGGCGCGCAGGTCACGGAGCACGCCCGGGTGGTGGTCGGGGCCGACGGTGCGCACTCCTTCGTCGCCCGGACCGTCGGAGCGGGCACGTACGACGAGATCCCGAAGCTCCAGGCGGGCTACTACACGTACTGGGAGGGGCTCGGGCTGGAGGACTTCGAGGCCTACCTGCGTGGCGACCGCGCCTTCGCGGGCTGGCCCACCCACGACGGGCTGAGCCTGGTCGTCTGCAGCTGGCCGATGAGCGAGTTCGAGGCCAACCGGGCCGACGTGGAGGGCCAGTACCTGGCCGCCATCTCCCTGGCACCCGGCCTGGCGGAGCGGGCCGCCGGCGCCACCCGTGTGGGGCGGATCATGGGGACCGCCGTCCCCAACCACTTCCGCACGCCCCACGGTCCGGGCTGGGCCCTGGTCGGGGACGCGGGCTACCTCAAGGACTTCATCACGGCGCAGGGCATCCAGGACGCGTTCCAGGACGCCGAGCTCTGCGCCCGCGCCCTGCACGAGGCCCTGACGGGGCAGCGTCCGTTCGAGGAGGCCATGGCGGTCTACCAGGAGGCGCGCGACGGGCGGGTCCGGGAGATGTACGGGTTCACGGCCGACTTCGCGAAGCTCGAACCGCCCACACCGGAGATGCAGCAGGTGTTCGGCGCCATCGCGCAGCGCCAGGAGCTGATGGACGGCTTCGCCCGGGTCCTCGCGGGCGTGACCCGTCCCTCGGAGTTCTTCTCCGACCCGGCGCTGACGGGCGCGCCGGCCTGAGCGCGCCGGACCAGGGCGCGGCGCGGCTCCCGGCGATGCGCCGGGGATCAGCCGAGCGGCCCCGGCGGCGGGATCGGGGCGGGTCCGGGGGGCGGCGGGATCGGATCCGGCTCCGGGACCGGGCCCGGCGTCGGGGGCGGCGGCATCGGCGGCGGGTTCGGCGCGGGGGTCGGCTCCGGCACCGGAGCGGGCTCCGGGTCGGGCGGACGCGTCAGGTCAGGGGTGGTTGCCATGCCTCCAAGGGTCCCTCGCGACGCCCGGCACTGCCCACCGGAGTGGCCCGGTGGGACCACGCGGGAGGGGTCCTACGCCGTCCCCGCGCCCGCGGAACGCGCGCCGGCGGCGGCCGCCGCGGCTGCGGCCAGGCCCGGGGCCGGGCTCGACAGGACGGGCGTGCCGGGGCGTACGAGGGCGACGGCCGGCGCCATCGAGGCCTGGGCCAGCACGATCACGTCGGCGGCGCCGGACGCGGTGAGGGCGTCGGCGGCCGCGGCCACGGCGGCCAGGTAGCCGTCCGTGTCGCCCGCCTCCCAGCGTTCCCAGGCCCCCTCGACCAGCCGGCCCTCCAGGCTCACGGCGGCGGGCAGGGCGTCGGCAGGTACGGCGGCCCGGCCGTCGCGGAGTACGGCGGCCCGGCCGTCGGCCGGCGTGGCGGCCCGGCCGCCGCCCAGGGCCGCGGCCTCCTCCGCGAGCAGCGCCAGGGTCGGTTCCAGGGTGCTGGCCACGGTTCCGAGGACCACGACCCGGCCGCCGAGGCGTACGGCCTCGGCGGCCATCGGCCGGTCAAGCCGCAGCACGGGAACCGCGAGCGGCACGGCCTCGGCGACGGCGCCGAGGGACGAGCAGGTGCACAGCACCGCCGCGGCGCCGCCGTCCGCGGCCTGCCGGACCAGCCGGACCACCTCGCCGGCCATCGCCTCGGGCCCGTGCTCGCGGGCCCCGTCGAGCAGCTCCGGGGCCACCACGTGGCGCAGCTCCAGACCAGGGTGGTGCCGGTCGCGGAGTGCGTCGAAGACCGGCACGTGGGCCGGGGAGGTGTGGAGCAGGGCGAGGGCCGGCATCAGACGGGGTTCGCCGCCTGCTGCGCCTCGGCGGCGGCCACGAGTTCCGGCGCGGGCACGGGGGCCAGCTCCGGGTGCCGGGAGGCCCACTTGGCGGCGTACGGGCAGAGCGGGACCACCGGCACGCCCTCCTCGGCCGCGATCTCGTAGAGCCGCCGCACCAGGTCGCCCCCGATGCCGCGGCCCTCGTGGCCGGGCTCGACGACGGTGTGGACGGGGACGAGCGCGACCACGGGGCCGTCCAGCACGAAGTACACGATGCGGCCCACGACGTGGCCGTCCTCGACGGCACGCAGCCGCCCCGCGTCCCGGTAGTCCTTGATCTCGACGGCCATGCCGGTCCCCATCCCCCTCTGAGTACGAAGGCGCGGCGGCGGGTGCCGCCGCGCCACGCGATTCCCGTCCCGCTACACGCCGACGGCGTGCGGGCTGCGCCGCTGGTCGGTGCCCGGCACCGGCGCCGACGCGTCCTCGCCCAGCTCCACGATCCGGTTGTCGGCGTCCACGTGCACGACCTTCGGGCGCAGCGCCCGCGCCTCGGCGTCGTCGACCTGGGCGTAGCTGATCAGGATGACCAGGTCGCCGGGGTGCACCAGGTGCGCGGCGGCACCGTTGATCCCGATCACCCCGGAGCCCCGCTCGCCCTCGATGACGTACGTCTCCAGCCGGGCGCCGTTGTCGATGTCGACGATGTGCACGAGCTCGCCGGGCAGCAGGTCCGCCGCCTCCATCAGCTCGGCGTCGATGGTCACGGACCCCACGTAGTGCAGGTCGGCCTGCGTGACCGTAGCCCGGTGGATCTTGGACTTGAACATGGTCCGAAACATGGCAATACTCCCGAAATGTCTGCTCCCTGCCCACTTCTCGCAGGTCAAGGGCGATGCCCGGAGCCTACAACGGTTCGCATGTTCGGTCAGCTTTCCCCACGTCTTTCAGGACTCATGCTGACAGATTGCCGACTTTTCCAACGCGTCATCAGATTGATGCGACGACTGTCCGAAATCCCGGCCCGCCCCACATGGGACCCGGCCCCTTCCCCCTAACTGCAGCGCGCGTCCACAGCAAGCCGTGCCGAGTCGCCGAGGTCTGGAAGCCCGGCGAGGCGTTGTTGGCCATCCCGATCGCCTGCAAGGGCAACCACAGCAACGCAGCCACGTCGCACACCCAGCTGGCGTCCGCCTCCGCCCATGTCGAGGCAGTCCACATCGGCGCGTGGAACGAGACGCCGGTCCTGGTGTTCAGCACGGAGCTTCCGACCGAGGGCCCGCTCACGGTGCACGCCTTGCAGGCGCGCGGAACCGGCGGCCGGCTGAACATCGCACGGGACACCCCCGACAACCATCTCGATCAACCCGTCGAAGACGAGAACATCTACCCGGGAATCCAACGGCCCCATGAGGGCGACGCCACGCCGGCGCCCGAGCCGGGGTTCCACGTGCAGCCCGAGCACTATCCGTGGTTTCGGCGCGTCCTCGCCCGAACCGCCGCCGCCGGGCTGACGGCCTTCGCCGGAGACGGCACGCCAAGAGGCAGGGACAGCGACACTTCACGGGCCTGATCCATGCCGCCACCGACAGCGTCCAGGACGCGTACGCACAGCTCCACGGCATCGACTTCGTCGGCACCGATCATGTCTTCCGTCTCAACAGGACCCGGGTCGAGGCGTTCTCCGGAGTCGTGAAGGACCTCTTCCACCATCTTGAGAACGGTCAGTTGGAGCGGTACCGCACCGAGGTCCACGCCCAACGGACGACATGGCCGCTGCTCGGATGGGACTCGAAGTGGGACGGCCCCGTCTCCATCCATCAGGATGGCTCCGTACTCGCCATGCGCGTCATGCCCTGAGCGTGCCCGGGGAGGGGTGATGGTGGCGCACCCCCCGTGCTCGGGCGCGTCACCCATTCATGACCTCCATCCGCTCGTTGGCGGTGAGCGGCAGCTGCTTCAGGCTGTCGTCGCACCACGTGTGCGAGAGGCAGATGCCCAATTCCTCCCCGAAGCATGGTGGAGGGGGCTTCGCGTCCGGTTGAGTGGGTGCCGTGACACATGCTCTGCGATTCACCGAGAAGGATCTACGTCGGCTGGCGGGGGCACGCTCCTTCGAGCGGGGACTCGGCTATCTGTCCGCGGTCACGCGGCTGGAGGTCGGGGACGAGGCGATCACCGCCACCGTCGACGGCACCGACGCCTACGAGGTGGAGCTGACCGAGGACGAGGACAGCGGGCTCACCGGCTGGTGCGACTGCCCGTACGGACGGGAGGGGAATTTCTGCAAGCACTGTGTGGCGGTCGGCCTGACGGTCTTGGGGCAGGCCGGTTCCGTACCAGGGCAGCGGTCGGCCGCCGCCACGCGCACCCGGCTGCTGAACGGCTGGCTGGAGTCCCGTACCAGGGAGGAACTGCTCGCCTTGGTCCGCGAGCAGCTCGCCGACGACCGTGACCTGCGGCGCCGCCTGGAGCTGCGCGCGGCCGCCGCCGGTGAGGACACAGGCGTGGTCCGGGAGCGCGTCCTGCACCTCCTCGACACGCGCCCCTTCGCCCGCTACGGCTACGTCGAATACACCGACGCCCACGCCTACGGCAGGCAGGCGGCAGAGGCCGTCACCGCACTGCGAGCACTGACGGCGAGCGGCCGGGCGCCGGACGCGGTCGAGGTGGCCCGCGAGGCCCTCCGCGCTCTGGGGCGCGCGTACGGGGAGATCGACGACTCGGACGGCCTGATCGGGGACCTGACCGCCGAATTGGCCGAAGCCCATCTCGAAGCCTGCCGTGCTGCCCGACCCGACCCGGTGGAGACCGCAGAGTGGCTGGTGCGGTACCTGCTGGACGAGGTGAGCGACGCCACCGACATCGACCTCTTCGACTACCGGGACGTGCTCGGTGATCCGGGCTTGGCCCGGGCGCGCACGCTGGTCGTGGCCGCTTGGCGGGCCGACCCCAAAGGGTGGGCTGAGAAGTACCTCATGGAGCGCCTCCTGAAGACCGACGGTGACGCCGTGGACGCACTGGTCGAGATCCGCGCGGCGGACCTCGACCCGAACGGCCGCACCCACCTGGTGATCGCGAGAGAGCTGGAGGCGGCGGGCCGCGCGGACGAAGCCATGGAGTGGGCGGAACGCGGCCTGCGCGAGACCGTAGCCGAGTGGGGCCCCGACAGCGATCTGGTCGCCTTCGTCTGCGAGCGCCATCAGCGGGCCGGTCGCCCCGCCGACGTGGTCGCGGTCCGCCGGCGCCTGCTGCGCGCCCGTCCCTCGCTCGCCGCCTACCAGCACCTGCGTACCGCGGCGAGCGCGGCCGGCACGTGGGAGAGCAGCGAACGCACAGGCGCCCTGGAGGTGCTGAAGGCCACCGCCCGGCCCGAGCGGGACCGCTGGTACGGCGGCTCCGTGCTGGTCGACGCGCTCCTCGACGACAACGACCTCCAAGCCGCCTGGCAGGCAGCCACCGACGGCTACGCCGACCAGCGGCAGTGGCTCGCCCTGGCCGACCGGATCCGTGACCGGCGGCCGGCCGACGCCCTGGCCGTCTACCTCCGCTGGATCGAACCACTTCGCCGGCAAACCGGTGACGCGACGTACGAACGCCTCACCGAGCTGCTGCTCAGCGCCCGCGCCTGCCATCGGACACTGGGCACCCAAGCCGAGTTCGCCGCCTACCTGGCCGCCCTGCGCGCCGACCAGAAACGCAAGCGGAAACTGATGGCCCTCCTCGACCGGCACGGGCTCTGAACGCCCGCCCGCCACCGGCGCCGAGAGGCCCGCCGGGGACTGGAGCCCGCATGAGCTGGACGTGGTCCCCGACCCATGCTGACCATTTGCTGACCAGCCCCAGGGCAACGAGGCTCTGACCTGCGGAAACGTCCAGATGTCAGAATTGAACATGGTACGAAGCACGGAAACTCCCGATCTGTTTCAGGACTCACACCGACCGCTCGCCCACCTTCCTGTGCTCCTCAGGGGGCACGGCGGACGCGGGCGAGGACGAGAACCGTGTCGTCGGCCGGCGGCGCGGGCAGCAGGCTCGCGAGGATGCGGTCCGCCATGGCTTCCAACGTCCCCGTCGCCCTGCGCAGTTCGGCGCACAATGCCTTCAGGCCGACCTCGAGGTCCCCGCCGCGTGTCTCGACGAGGCCGTCGGTGTACAGGGCGAGAATCGCGTTCCGCGGGAGTTCGGTCTCGATCGTCCTGAAGGGACAGCCGCCGACGCCGAGAGGGACCCCCAGGACGTCGTCGATGATCTTCACCGTGCCGTCCGGCCGGAGCACCAGGGGCGGGGGATGGCCGGCACTGGCGATGCGGGCGCGTCCGCTCGCCGGGTCGTAGACGATGTACACGCACGTCGCCAGCTCGATGCCGGCCTCCTGGGCGCACGCGTCGAGCTCGGCGAGCAGGTCGGCGGGCTCGCTGTCGTGCCTGGCCAGAGCCTTGGTGGTGATACGCAGGCGGCCCATGGCGGCCGCGGCCGACACCCCGTGCCCCATGACGTCGCCCGCCACGAGCACGACCCGGCCGTCCGGCAGGTTGATCACGTCGTACCAGTCGCCACCCACCTCGGTGCCCCGGCTGCCGGGCAGGTACCGGTGGGCCACGTCCACGTACGGGCCGGTCGCCAGCGCGCTGGGCAGCAACGCCCGCTGCAGTGTGAGGGCGATGTCCTGGACGCGGCTGTACAGACGGGCGTTGTCCAGGCAGATCGCAGCCCGGGAGGCGAGCTCACCGGCCAGGCTGACATCGTCCCGGGTGAAGGCCGGCCTGCCCACGGACCGGCCGAACATGGCGATCCCCTGGACCGTACCCCTGGCGATGAGCGGGGCGACGAGGACGCAGGCCAAGCCGCTCTCGGCGAAGAGACGTGCGCGTGACTCGATGAGGACGGTCCGGGCCAGGAAGTCGTCGTCCACCACGGCGGAGACGGCGCGACCGGTTCGCAGCATGTCGTGGATGACGGAGCCGGGCGGATAGCGCACCCTGTCCACGCCGCTCACGAGCTCGGTGGCCGGAGGGGGCAGGATCGTCCCGGAGGCGATCCGGCGGGTGAACAGCGGCCGCGCCGGTTCAAAGTCCTCCGCCTCGTCCATCCACTCCACGACCTCGACCACGGCGCCGTCGCAGAAGTCCGGCATCGACGCGTCGACCAGCTCCTGGGCGGTGACGTTCACGTTCAGGGTGGTCCCGATGCGCGTGGAGGCCCCGTCCAGCAGGGCCAGCCGCCGACGGTTGGCGGTGGCTTCCAGGATGGCCTGTTCCCGGTCGGTCACGTCCAGCATCAGCCCGCCCACTCCGGGGCGCGAGCCGACCGCCTGGCTCAGGGGGAAGAAGCTCACCGACCGCACCTGGTCACGGTCCGGATGCCCCCGCGGGCGCATCCCCACCAGCGTTCCCACGACCGGCGCTCCGCCCAGGGCGACTTCGCGGAGCATGCGCTGGTACTCACCGCCATCGGACATGATCATGACTTCGTCCATGCGCCGCCCGAGGTGCGCCTCGATCGGCAGGCCGTCCATGTCGGCGAGCGCCTGGTTGAGGTGGACGTACCGGAGGTCCGGGTCGAGCATGACCAGACCGATGGGGCAGGTCTCGAAGAGGGCGTCGAGGAAGGCGAGGTTGGTCTTGACCCGGTCGAGCTCGTCGCTCCGGCTGGCCAGGACCATCACCACCGAAGGTCCGCCCGATCCGGTCACGGAGAAGGCCCGGAAGCCGCAGTCGAAGACACTGCCGTCACGGTGCCGGGCCGGCAGCCGCCCCCTCCAGTACCCCTGGGTCCGGCCTCGCTCGGTCAGGCGGGCGCACGGATCGGGGGCGCCCGGGGGCCCGTCGGCGAAGAGAACGGCGCCGGGCTTCGACAGGACGGCGGTGGCGTCATGTCCGAAGAGGTCCCGCGCGCCGGGCCCCCAGTAACAGACGAGGTCCCCGTCATCGAGGCCGAAGACGGCCACGGGCACGTGCTCGAGCAGCGTCCCCGGCTCGGACCAGAACGGGCCGTGGGTCCCCTCGCCCCCCGGCCGAGCCGATGGCACGAGATGTCCCCTTCCACTCGCCGTGCCGTCCATTATCCCGCCCGCGCCCCCACGCGCCCGCCCCGCGCCCTCGCTCTGCGGAGGGGGCCCCGGGTCGCCGACCCGGCGACCGTCGCTCCCCGCTGCCGACGGCCCGTGGAGGTTGGAAGATGGAGTATGAGCGACCTGCTTGGACACGTCCGACGTCGGCTGCTCCGCTCGACCGCGAGCTCTTCCTCTCCTCCTCGGCGTCCGCGCTCAGGGAGCCGCCAGGAGCGTCAGGAGCACGGCCGGCCCCCCGAGGAAAGGGCGCGGCGTCCGCAGCGTCTGTCCTCCCTGCTGAGCGTGCGCAGCGTGGCCGGCGAGGTGTTCCTCCTGCAGCTGGCCGTCGTGGTGCTGCTCGTCGCCGCCGCGGTGGTGGCGCTCGTGGTGCAGGCCCGGAGCGCCGGCATGGAGGACGCCCGGCACCGTACGCTCGCCGCCGCCGGAACGTTCGCGGAATCCCCGGGAATCGTCGCGGCCCTGCGCAGCCCCCATCCGACCGCCGTGCTGCAGCCCAGCGCCGAGGCGGCCCGGAAGATCGCCGGGGTCGACGGCATCCACGTGTACTCGCTCTCCGGGGTCACCCTCGCCCACAGCGACCCGCGGCAGATCGGGAAGCACGTCGTCGGCCCCTTCTCCAAGGCGGCGGCCGGCCAGTCCTTCACCGAGACCTTCGAAGGTTCCCTGGGGCAGTCCGTGGTCTCCGTGGTCCCCGTCAGGGATTCCGACGGCCGCGTCATCGCCATCGTGTCCTCCCCGGTCACGGTCCAGAACGTGCAGAGCATGGTGAACCGGCAGCTGCCCGTCGTCCTCGGCAGTGCGGGCGCGGTACTCGCCCTGTCCGCGGGCGGAACCGCTCTGGTGAGCCGTCGGCTGCTGCGCCGGACCCATGGCCTGGGACCGGCCGAGATGACGAGGATGTACGAGCACCACGACGCGGTGCTGCACGCGGTGCGGGAGGGCGTGCTGATCGTCGGCGGCGGCGGACGGCTGCTGCTGGCCAATGACGAGGCGCGGCGGCTGCTGCGGCTGCCCGCGGACGCGGAGGGCCTCCGCGTCACGGACCTCGGTCTGGAGGAGGGGATCGCCGAGCCGATCGCATCGGGCCGTGCCGCGACCGACGAGCTGCACATGGCAGCCGACCGGCTGCTGTCGGTGAACATCCGGCCCACCGCCCCCTACGGACAGGCCGGGACCGTCGTCACGCTGCGGGACACCACCGAGCTGCGGGCACTCTCCGGCAGGGCCGAGGTGGCCCGCGAGCGGCTGAAGCTGCTCTACGACGCGGGGGTGCGGGTGGGCACGACGCTGAACGTCGAGCGCACCGCGGAGGAACTGGCGGAGGTGGCGGTCCCACGGTTCGCCGACGTGGTCACGGTCGACCTGCTCGACCCGGTGCTGCGCGGCGAGGAGCCGACCGAGCCGAGCACCGAGATGCGCCGCACCGCCGCCGTCGGCCTTCAGGGCGACCACCCGCTCTACCCCGTCGGCAGGCTGATCCGGTTCGTTCCCACCAGCCCGATGGCGGCCGGTCTGGCCGCGGCCGTGCGGTCCTGGAGGCGGACCTGCGCGCCACCCACCCTTGGCGGACCCAGGACCCGGCCAACGCCCTGAAGATCCTGGACCGCGGCATCCACTCCTTGATCGCCGTGCCCCTGCGGGCCCGGGGCGTGGTGCTGGGGATGGCCGGCTACTGGCGGGGGCAGGACTCCCCGCCGTTCGACGAGGAGGACGTGTCCTTCGCCGAGGAGCTGACCGCCCGGGCGGCACTGGCCGTCGACAACGCCCGCCGCTACACCCGCGAGCACACCATGGCCGTCACCCTGCAGCGCAGCCTGCTGCCCCGGGGCGTACCGGAGCAGTCCTCCGTCGAGGTCGCGCACCGCTATCTGGCTGCCCAGGCAGGTGTGGGCGGCGACTGGTTCGATGTCATCCCGCTGCCCGGCACCCGGGTGGTCCTGGTGGTCGGCGACGTCGTCGGCCACGGTCTCCACGCCGCCGCCACCATGGGCCGCCTGCGCACCGCCGTGTACAACTTCTCCACCCTCGACCTGCCCCCGGACGAACTCCTGAGCCACCTGGACGAGTTGGTCGCCCACATCGACGCCGACGAGCAGGAGTGGCAGGGGATCACCGGAGCCACCTGCCTGTGCGCCATCTACGATCCCGTCTCGGGGCAGGTGACGGCCGCCACCGCCGGGCATCCGGGCCCCGCTCTGGTCCGCCCCGACGGGACCGTGTCCTTCCCGGAGGTGCCGGTCTCCCCGCCGCTGGGCCTGGGCGAGGGCCTGCCCATGGAGACCATGACGGTCACCCTGCCCGAAGGCTCCCTGCTGGCGCTCTTCACCGACGGGCTGATCGAGAGCCGCGACCGCGATCCGGACGCGGGCCTGGCAGCGCTGCGCGCCGCCCTGGCCGGGCCCGCCCGTACCCCGGAGGAAACCTGCACCGCGGTGATCGACGCGATGCTGCCCACCCGGCCCGGCGACGACGTCGCGCTGCTGGTGGCCCGCACCCGCCGGCTGGACCCCGCGCGGATCGCCGACTGGGACGTGCCGCCCGACCCTGCGGCGGTGTCCCGGGTGCGCAACGCCTGCGCCCGCCGGCTGGCGGACTGGGGCCTGGAGGACATCGCGTTCACCACGGAACTCATCCTCAGCGAGCTGATCACCAACGCCATCCGCTACGGCACCGAGCCCATCCGGGTGAGGCTGCTGTACGACCGCAGCCTGATCTGCGAGGTCTCGGACGGGTCCAGCACCTCCCCGCACCTGCGCCGGGCCGAGGCCACCGACGAGGGCGGTCGCGGCCTGTTCCTCGTCGCGCAGTTCGCCGAACGCTGGGGCACTCGCTACACGGCCCGCGGCAAGATCATCTGGAGCGAGCAGGCCCTCCACGACGGGGCGGCACCGCCCGCGATGGATCTCGGGGAGGCGCTCCTGGCCGGGTGGGACGACGAGGAGTTCTGAGAACGCGCCGGTACGGCAGCCGCAGGGAAGCCACGGACACCACCGTCCGGGACGGCGCTGCCGGACCACCGTCCGGGACGTCGCTGCCGGGGCCGCCGCACGTACGGTGGCCTCGATCCGTACGCGACACCGCCCGTTATGGTGCTTTTGTGCCCGCACCTCGTCTCCGGACAGCCTCCGTCGCCGCTTGCCTGGCCCTCGCGGCGCCCCTCGTCGCCTGCGGGGACGAGCCCGCCACCGCGCCCCGGGCACCCGCGGTGGCCACCTCCGCCGCGGACGCCGGGGGCATGGCGGCACTGACCGCGGCGGCGAAGAAGGAGGGCTCGCTCAACACGATCGCGCTCCCGAGCGACTGGGCCGGTTACGGCTCACTGATCGACGGCTTCGAGAAGAAGTACGGGATCGAGGTCATGGTGGAGAATCCGGAAGGCACCAGCCAGGACGAGATCAACGCCCTGAAGGAGCACCGGGTCGGAGGCCGCGCCCCCGATGTGATCGACGTGGGGGGCTCGTTCGCGCAGGCCGCGGCACGGCAGGGCCTGCTCGCTCCGTACGAGGTCGCCCCGTACGACGGGATCCCCGAGGAGCAGAAGGACGACCGGGCCCGCTGGTACAACAACTACGGCGGCTACATCTCGATCGGCTGTGACGCCAAGCGCGTCAAGACCTGCCCCGCGACCTTCGCCGACCTGCGCAAGCCCGAGTACAAGGGCAAGGTCGCGCTCAACGGCGACCCCACCAGGTCCGGCTCCGCCTTCGCCGGGGTCTACGCGGCGGCCCTGGCGAACGGCGGCTCCTTCGACGACATCCAGCCCGGCATCGACTTCTTCGCCGAGCTCAGCAGGAACGGCAACTTCATCCCGGTCGAATCCACCCCGGCCACGGTCGCGACGGGCCAGACCCCGATCAGCATCGACTGGGACTTCCTCAACCTCGGATACGCCGACGAATTCCGCGAGAAGGGCACCGACGTCGACTGGCGGACCGCCATCCCCTTCGACGGCAGCTTCGCCCAGTACTACGCGAACGGGGTGAGCAAGGACGCGCCGCACCCCGCGGCGGCACGCCTGTGGCAGGAGTACGTCTTCAGCCCGGAGGGCCAGAACCTCCGCCTCGGCGCCTATGCGCGCCCCGTCCTCATGGACGCGATGCAGGAGGACGGCACCCTCGACAAGGCCGCCGCGGAGAAACTGCCGACGGTCGAGGGCACGCCGGCGTTTCCGACGGAGGCGCAGCGGGAGAAGGCACGAGAGACCGTCAACCGCGGCTGGTCCGAGGCCGTTTCGAGCTGAGGGCCAAGGGCACTGGGACGGTCACGGAGCGCGGGACGGCGCGGACCGCGGGACGACGGGGACCGCGGGACGACGGGGACCTCGGGACGACGGGGACCTCGGGACGGTGTGGACTGCGGGACCGGCATCCGGTAGGCAGGCGCCCGTACGTGTTTCGCATCCGAACAGAGAGCAGGCCTCGATGCACAGGGGAACGCGCCGGGCCGCGGGGCACGTCGTCGTCATCGGGGGCAGCATCGCGGGCATGCTCGCGGCCGCCGCCGTCGTGGAGCACGCGGGATCGGTCGAGGTCGTCGAGGCGCATGCGCTGCCCGCCGGCGCCGAGCCGCGGACCGGCGTCCCCCAGGCCGCCCACATCCACTGGCTGCAGAGCGGTGGGGCGGAGGCGGTCGAGTCCCTGCTGCCGGGGACCATCGACCGGCTGACGGCCGCCGGCGCCCACCGCATACCGGTGACCACCGACATGGTCATCCACTCCCCCGAGGGCTGGTACCGCCGCTGGGAGCCCGCCACCCATTTCGTGATCACCGCGAGCCGCGACCTGACCGATTCCGTCATCCGGGGACAGGTCCTGTCGGACTCCCGCGTCCGTGTCCGTACGCGGACCCGGGTCGTCGGCCTGACCGGCGGGAACGGCACGGTGACGGGGGTCCGGGTGCGCGGTGCGGACGGCGCGGAGACGGAGGTGCGCGCCGATCTGGTCGTCGACGCCTCCGGACGGGGCTCACAGTTGCCCGAGTGGCTCCGCGAGGTGGGGGTCCACGGCCTCGTGCAGGACCGGATCGACTCGGGCCTGACCTACGCCAGCCGGTTCTACCGCGCGCCGGTTCCCACCCGCGGCTGGCCGGTCGTCGGGGTGCAGGCCGACCCGCGCCTGCCGGGGCCCGCCAACGCCGGGGCCATCCTCCCGGTCGAGGGCGGGCGTTGGCACGTCAGCCTGATGGGCGCCCCCGGCGGACGGCCCACGCGGGACACGGAGGACTTCGCACGCTTCGCCCGGACGCTGCGCCACCCCGTCCTGGCCGAGCTGCTCGCGTACGCCGAACCCCTGACCGGGGTCAGCGTCGCCCGTGGCACCGCGAACCGGCGCAACCACTACGAACGGCTGCGCACGTGGCCCGAGGGCCTGGTGGCGCTCGGGGACTCGGTCGCCACCTTCAACCCCGTGTACGCACAGGGGATGTCGGTGGCCGCGCTGGGCGCCCTCGCCCTGCGCGACGCGTTCTCCACGGGCCCGGCCCGGGGCTGGGCGCGCCGTGCGCAGCGCGCCGTCGGCCGGCCCGTCGACGCCGCCTGGGCCCTCGCCGTCGGGCAGGACATGCACTTCCCCACCACGGTGGGCCGGCGCCCGAACCCGGCCGACCGCCTGCTGCACCGGTACGTCGGCCGCCTGTCCCGTACGGCGACGGGATCCTTCCGCGCGGCCACGGCCCTCACCGGCGTACTGGCCCTCCAGGCCCCGCCCGCGTCCCTCGTCAGGCCCGGCGTCCTGCTGACCGCCCTGCGGGGTCCGTCGCGACCGCCGCTCGACCGCCCTCCGTTCACGCCGGCCGAACTCGGGCTCCTGGCGGGCTCCTCCGGGAACCGGGGGCCGGGGGCCCGACGGCCGGCGTGACGGCGGTCGTCACCGCGGTCGTCACGGCGGTGTGCGGGCCGCGGTCGTCACGGCGGTGTGCGGGCCGCGGCCCCGTGGAGCGGGACGGGCGTCCCGGGTCAGGTGCGGGCGAGGGCTGCGGCGCCGAAGGAGACGTCGAAGCGGTCGCACCAGATGCTGACGCTGGGGTACGCCGCCCAGTCGACGTTCGCGGGCAGCGGGTAGTTCTGGTCGCCCTTGTTGCCCTTCAGCGGGGCGAGGTTGACGTACTGCCCGTCGTCGAAGACGCGCCAGCCGGCCTTGCCCGGCTTGACGGGCGCGTCGCTCAGCCAGACGCGCACGTCGGGGCCGCTGCTCGTGTCCAGGCCTTCGAGGCGGAGCGTGTGGGTGCCGTCCGCGAGCCGGATGATCTTCACCGTGCCGGTGGTGGCGTGCTCGTGGCTGATGAAGGCGCCCTGCGCGACGGTGACCGGTCCTGAGGGGGGAGGAGCCGCCCCGGTGCCCTGCGTGCCGGGCGGTGCCGCCTTCGCGGAGGGCAGGGCCTCGTGCACCGACTCGTCGACCCACAGGGCCCAGGGCTTGAACCACACCAGCCCGGCCGCCAGGACCGCCAGCCCCGCCACGACGGCCGCGGCCCACCACTGCTTCCTCTTGTTCCCGGCGCGCCCCACGACGGCCCTCCTCATGTGTCTCTGCTTCGGCTTGCTCCGCCATTCAAGGGGGTCGGAGCCCGGTCCGGGAGGCCGGTCCCGGTGACGAAACCCTTACGGCGCCCCGCGGGGGCGTACGTCATCCGGCGCGGGGCGTACGGAGGGGGGCCGGAGGCGCTCTGGCACGGCGGCCGGGCCGGGGACGACAATCCCCCGGTCGGGGGACACGTCCCTGTTCGAGCGAGTTTCAACGGCGCCGGCGCAGGCCCGCCAGGACCAACGGGGCCGACGGGAACATCCGTTCACCGTTTCGCCCCCGATCCGGCCGTGACGCACCCGAACGGGAGCCGTTCCTAGAGCACCAGTACCAACCGCGCACCCATCCGGAGGACCCGTGGATCCCCAGCCGTTCAGCCCTGCGGAACCCGCCGCAATCGAACAGGCCACACCCGACGACGACCCGCGCGGTGCCGCCGCGCTGCTGGTGGACTCCCGGGGCCGCTACCTGCTGCACCTCCGGGACGCCAACAAGCGGATCTGCGATCCGGGGACCTGGAGCATCCCCGGCGGCGACCGAGAGGGAGCGGAAACCTCGCGGGAGGCGGTGGAGCGGGAACTGCTGGAGGAGACCGGTCTGGCGGTCCCGCTGGAGGAGTTCACGGTGGTGGACACCGTGGGCCCCGACGGGGTCGGGGGCCGGGCCCGGGTCTACCTCGGGGCCTGGGACGGGGATGCCGACGACCTGCCGTGCCCGGAGGGCATCATGTTCCGCCACTTCGACGTCGGCACCGTCCCGTACCTGACGATGTGCCCGTGGACGAAGGAGGTCATCGACCTCCACCAGGCCCGGGGAGCCCCCGTGCCGGCACCGGCGCGGGCCTCCTCCGGGGGCCGGGCCCGGCTGAACCTGGTGGGCGCGCACCTGTACCTGGAGCGGGAGGGGCGGGTGCTACTCGGGCTCCGGCATCCCGGCTCGGCGTACGCGGGGAACACCCACCACTTCCTCGCCGGGCACTGCGAGCAGGAGTCCGCCGTCGCCTGCGTGGTCCGCGAGGCGGAGGAGGAGGCCGGCATCGCCGTCGACCCGGCGGACGTGGAACTGGTGCACGTCGTGCACGTCGTGGACGCTCCCGGCGGCCGGCCTCGCATGCAACTGGTCTTCCGCGCCCGGAAGTGGGCCGGCACGCCCGAGGTCCGCGAGCCGGACCGCTGTCTGTCCTGGGACTGGTGGCCGGCCGAGTCCCTCCCCGAGAGGGTCGCCCCGTACGCCCGCGCCGCGATCGAGGGCATCCGGGCGGGCCGCCTGTACACGGAGCTGGGGTGGTGACGGTGGCCAAACGGCTCGGTGGCCCGGCCGGCGGTTCCCTCACCTCCGCGGCACACCCCGTCCTGGCCCTGCTCGAACTGGACGCCACCACGGGGCAGATCGCCCGGCCGGCGTTCCCGGGACGGCTCCCGCCCGCGCTGCCGGCCCTGCACGCCGGCGCCCTCGCGGACCGGCACTCCCAACGCCGCCAGATGATCACCGGCAACCCGCTCACCCGGCTGCCGCTGCCGCCGGCCGCCCCGGGGGCCGGCAGGGAGTTCACGATCGGCGCGGCACTCCTCCCCCAGCTGGGGTACTCGGCGGCGGCGGGCACCACACCGCGGTCGATCAGACAGATCGTCACCGGGTCCCGGACGCACACCCGGATGCAGGCCCCGAGCAACTGCCCGACCTCCGGCGCCCGCCCGCCGGGCGCCCTGCCGGCCGGTGGCCCGGGCACGTGGGCCGGGGTACGGCCCGCGCTCGCGGTCGGCGCCTGCCTGCTCGTCGTACCTCTCGCGGTCCTGTCGCCGTCGCCGCTGCGGGGCCTGCGGCACGTGCCGGACCCTCCGCCGGAAGCGGCCGCGCCCGACCGGCCCGACCGGCCCGGACGGTCGGGGGCTCGGCGGTGAGCGGCGCGGTGGGGGCCGGTACGGGCGGGCCGGCGCGCTACACGGTGCCGGTCGACGTGCACCTCGTACTGCGGCGGGACGGCGAGGACGGCGGGGCGGAGGTGCTGCTGTCGCGGCGGGCGGGGCCCGTCTACGCGTCCGGGATGTGGCACCTGCCGTCCGGGCACCTCGACCCGGGTGAGGACATGGTGGAGGCGGTGGTCCGGGAGGCCCGCGAGGAGACCGGTGTGCTGGTCGCGCCGGAGGACGTCACCCTGGCCGTGACCGTCCACCACCGTCCCCCGACGGGCTCCCGGTCCCGGACCGGCGTCTTCTTCGAGGTGCGGCGGTGGTCGGGGCGGCCCGGGATCAGGGAGCCGGACCGGTGTGACGGCATGGGCTGGTACGCGCTGGACGCCCTACCGGCGCCGATGGTGGCGTACTGCCGGGCCGGGCTGGACGCCTACCGCGCCGGTGTGCCGGGCGCCGTGCACTTCCAGCGGCCCGGCGACCCCGTCGAGCACACGACGGAGGGGCCGGGCCGTACGCGGCTGCTGGCCGGACCGCCGGACCGCGGGGCGGAACTTCCGCACCGTCTCCGGGAGTTCGCCGAGCAGGCCGTCGGCAGGATCGGGCGGGCGACGGAGGTGTCCTGGGTCCGCACCGGCAGCCGGGTGTGGCGGCTCACCGGAGCCGGGGGCGGCACGTGGTTCCTGAAGCGGCACCGCGGGGCGCGGTTCCACGACCGGGAGGTGGCCGCGTACCGGTCGTGGGTGCCGGCGCTCGGGCCGGGCGCGCCCCGCCTGGTCGCGGCCGACGCCGCGGCGCGGGCCGTCGTCGTCACCGCGCTGGCCCGGGCGCCCGCTGCACGGCGTGGTCCTCGGCCCCGCCGCCGAGGCGCGCGTCCAGCACGGCCTGGGCCGGCTCGCCCGCACCCTCCACCGCAGCGCCCCCGAACGGCCCGCCGGGGCGGTTACGGCCGCCGACAGGGTCGGGCGCCACCTGGAGGCGGCCCGTCCGTACCTGGCCGACGGGGACGAGGAGCTGGTCCTCGCCCTGGCGCGGGCGCACGCGGACCTGCCGCGGCCCGTCCTCGTACCCACCCACGGGGACCTGCAGTACCGCAACGTCCTGCTCGACGGCGACGGCGAGCCGCGGCTGTTCGACTTCGAGCGGTCGGAGTACGGCACCGCCACCCGGGACATGGCGCGGCTGTGCGACACCTGGACCGGGCGGCCGGACCTGCGGGACGCGTTCCTCGACGGCTACGGCAGGCCGCTCACCCCCGCGGAGGAACTGCGCCTGGACTGCGAGGCGGCCTTCGACGCCGTCTCCGGCATCGCGTACGGCAGCGCACACGCCGACCCGGAGGTCACCGAACGCGGCCACCGCACGCTGCGCCGCCTCCACACCGCCCACCACCTCCCGTAGTGCGCCGCCTGGCCAGCCGCCCGACCGTCCCTTGAAGGAGCCCGCCGTGCCCGAACGCACCCCCACCAGCCCCGCCGGCCCCACCGGCCCCACGACCCCCATCACCCCAACCACCCCAACCACCCCAACCGACCCAACCGACCCGACCGACCCCACCGACCCCACCGACCCCACCGACCCCACCGACCCGGCGCCGGTCTGGCCGCCGCGGCCGCACCTCCCTCCCCCGCCCGGCGGGCTCTGGCTGCCGCCCGAGGAGTACGCCGCGACCCTGCCGAAGGCCGCGGTCTTCGGGGCGGTGTTCTTCACGGACGAGGACGACCGCCCCGTCCAGCTCCGCGCCACGTACTCCCGGAACCACCCGTGGCAGTGGCCGGGCGGCGTGGCCGAGCCCGGCGAGCGCCCCTGGGAGACCGCCGTGCGCGAGTGCCGGGAGGAGACCGGGATCCACGTCCCGGGCCCACCGAGGCTCCTGGCCACGGTGTTCGGCCTGCCGGGCGGGGACTGGCCGCTCGCCACGATCGGCGTCGTCTTCGACGGCGGCCGCCTGAGCGGGGAGCGGCTCGCCGCGATCGTGCTGGACCCGGACGAACACGACGAGGTCCGCGCCCTGACCGTGCCCGAGTGGCGCCCCCTGATGCCGCCCCGCGACCACGCCCGCCTCGAAGCCGTCCTCTCCGCCCGCCACACCGGCCTCCCGGCGTACTTCGACACGTGGGACTGGGAGGCCTGAGCGGGCTCGTCCTGGCAGGGGGGTCGGGGGCGGTCTACCGTGGGTGGGCCGGGTGTGTCCGCCCCCGGCTTCGCTCTTCGGGTGGCGATCGGAGCGGCCATGGGACCGGTTCTGTTCACTGCGGCCGTCGTCGTCGCGGTGTTCGTCGTGCGGGCTGCCGTCGTCGAGATGCGGCACCCGGGCAGTGCGGTGGTGCGGTGGTCGTTGCTGCGGGACGCTCGGACGCTGCGTACCAGTGCGTTCGTCGCGGGTCCGCTGGCGGTCGTGGGGTGGCTGCGGGCCGGTGCAGAGGGGCTGGTGTGGGCGCTGCTCGTCGCCGGCCTCGTCGCCTACGCCGTGTCGAAGTTCCGGGAGGAGTAGGCCCGGCGGGTGCGGTGGCGGCGGGTGCGGAGCGTGTGCCCGGCCAGGACGAGGAGCAGGGCGGTGCCGTAGGCCACGGTGCCGGCGGCGAGGTACCGCGGGATGACGAGGTAGGCGGCCGCGCCCGCGAGGGCCACGCCGAGCCACTCCCACCGGCCGTCGAGGGCCACCAGGGCGATCAGGAGCAGCGCGTACCAGGAGTAGCCGGGGGTGGTCAGGAGGAAGACCGTGCCGGTGACGAGGAGTGCGCCGGACCAGGGGCGGGCCGGGTCGCCGCGGCGGATGACGTACAGGCTGACCGCGGCCGTGCCGGCGAGGACGGCGGGTACGGCCCAGGAGTCGGGCAGCAGGAGGCGCAGGAGTGCGTAGCGGCCGCCGGAGGAGGCGTCCTGGTAGCCCTCCTCCTGGGCGTAGCCGCCGAGGTAGCCCAGGACGGACGAGTCGGAGAGCAGGACGTACGGGAGGTAGAGCGCGGCCGGCACGATGACCGCGGGGAGCAGTGTGGCGGCCGCTTCGCGGGGGCGCCTGATGCCCGAGAGTGCGCCGGGGAGCAAAACGGCGGGCAGCAGTTTCACGGCGGTGGCCAGGCCCAGCACCGCGCCTCCGGCGCTGCGGTGACGGACCGTCAGCGCCAGTGCGGTGACGGACAGGAGGACGCCGAGCACGTCGGCGTGCGCGTTGTTGACCGCCTCGACGGCTACGGCCGGGCACCAGGCCCACCAGGCGGCGTCGCGCGGGTCGCCGCGGCGCCGCAGGACGCGGAGGAGCACGAGGGTGGTGGCGAGGGTGAGGAACGCGCCGGCGGTCTGGAGCGGCTTGTGGCGTGCGCCGGCCGGGGAGACGGCGTGGACGAGGAGGAAGTACGCCTCGCCGGCCGGCGGATAGATCGTGTGGACGGTGGGGCGGTTGATGCGGGTGCAGCCACCGTCCGGGAGGGGCGCGAGGCCGGGGGCGGGGGCGGGAGCGGGAGCGGGAGCGGGTGAAGGACCCGACGCGGGAGCGGGTGCGGGTGGAGGACCGGACGCGGGAGCGGGTGCGGGTGGAGGACCCGACGCGGGAGCGGGTGCGGGTGGAGGGCCGGATGCCGGGGTGGGCGCGGGCCCGGTCGCGCCGCGGCAGGCTTCGTGGGGCGGGAAGAGCCAGGTGTCGCGGAGCGCCGCGAGGGCGGGGTCTGCCGGGGCGTGGTCGTACGGGGAGATGCCGGCCGCCTGTACCCGGCCGTCCCAGGCGTAGCGGAACGAATCGGTGCTGGTCCGCGGTGGGGCGACCAGGCCGGCCACGGCGACGGCGATGCCGCCGGCGAGGACGAGGGCGGTGACGTGCCGGGGCGGCACGCGGCGCAGGGTCCACACGGCCGCGCCGAACAGCGCCCAGCAGGCGGCGTAGCGCCAGGAGAGGCCGGTGGCGTCGGGGAAGGACGGGTCGGGCGAGGGCGCGCCCACGAGGACGGTGAGGACGAGTCCGGCGGTCAGGGCGGCGAGGAGGAGGGCGGTGGCGGCCGTGGCGGCCATGGGTCGCGTGGTCCTCGTGGTGGCCGGGGACGGGCCGATGGTGGGCGTGGTGGGGGCCTCGTCGGCTGGGAGGGATCTCGCCGCGTCCACGCGCCGTACAGGGGTGGCCGGGGCAGGGCGGACCGCGGTGGCCGGGAGAGGGTCTTGGGGAGCGGCTGCGGACCCGGCGGGCCTGCCGGCTGCGGGGGCGGGATCGGGCGCGGGATCGGCCGGGCCGGAGGCTTCGGCCCCGGGTGCCGGTTCAGGGCCGCGGCCGGCTCCGGCAGGGGGCGCGGTAGCTGTGGGGGCGTCGGGTTCTGGGGTGCGGTCTGAGGTGGTCGGGGGCAGGGGTGGTTGCGGATGGTGGGAGTCGGGGTGGGACGGACGGGGGCGGGTCACCCGGCCACCCTGGCAGCGGCGGTGCCGCCGAGGGCGTGGGCGCGGCGGGCCGTTCGCGTTCCGTAAGGTGTCGGAGCCCGCTGACGGGCGGCACCCCGCGGTTGCATGGGGGCATGGACACTCCGATCGGCCGATGGCGCCCCGGCCGTCCGGCCTTCCGCCGGCCCGACGGGCGCCGACCCGAGCAACAGCGCCGACCCGAGCTGCACGGTCCCGATGGGGGCGAGCAGTACGAGTCCGGGGCGGCTGCGCACGAGCCCGACGCGCGCGGCCGCGATGGCCGCGGCCGCGATGCCCGCGACCCGTACCAGCGCGGTGCCGACGGGGCCGAGCCGCACGAGCGCGGAGCGGAGGCCCACGAGCCCTGCCAGCACGGCCCCGACGCCCGCGACCCGTACCAGCGCGGTCCGGATGGGGTCGAGCCGCCGATGCACGAGGCCGGTGCGCGCGAGCCGGCGAAGCGCGGGGGCCGTGCGCACGAGTCGTGGCGGCGCGGGGCGGATGGGCGCCGGCCCGACAACCGCGGGGACGGCGCTCGCCGGGCCGGCGGTGGCGGCTCGGCCGGGGGACGTGCGGCATTCCGGGTGCCGGCCTCGCGTGGTCTGCCCGTCCTCCGGCCGCCGGCCTTCGCCGGCCGGTTGCACGACGCGCGGACGGCGACCGCGCTCGGGCGGTGGCTGGGCGTCGCGCTGGCGGTGTGCTTCCTGACCGGGCTGGTCAGCCACTTCCTCCAGCAGCCGCCGCCCTGGCTCCTCCCGCACCTCCCGTCGCGCCCCTCCTGGGGCTACCGGCTGACGCAGGGGCTGCACGTCGCCGTCGGGCTGGCCGCGATCGTGCTGCTGTTCGCCAAGCTGTGGGCGGTCTACCCGCGGCTCTTCGTCTGGCCGCCGTTGCGCTCGGTGCGGCACGCGCTGGAGCGGCTGTCCGTGGCGGTGCTGGTGGCGGCCGGCGTGTTCGAGGTGCTGACCGGGCTGCTGAACATCGCCGAGTGGTACCCGTGGCCGTTCTCGTTCGTGCCGGTGCACTACGCGGTGGCGTGGGTGGTGGCCGGCTCCGTGCTGCTGCACATCGCGGTCAAGGCACCCGAGATCCGGGCCCATTGGAGCAGGCGGTCCCCCGGCACGCTCGCCCTGCCGGACGAGGAGCGGGACGGGCCGGACCGTCGGGCCCTGCTGCTCGGCGTGGGGGCGGCGGTGGGGGCCGTGACGGTCACGACGGTCGGGCAGTCCTTCACCCCGCTGGGGGCGCTGGACCTGCTGGCTCCGCGGCATCCCGGGTACGGGCCGCAGGGGCTGCCGGTGAACCGTACGGCCAGGGCCGCGGGCGTGACGGCGGCCGCGGTACGGGGGTGGCGGCTGGAGGTGCGGGGCCCTGAGCCGTACGGGCTGACGCTCGCGGAGCTCGCGGAGCTGCCGCAGCACCGGGTCCGGCTGCCGATCGCCTGCGTGGAGGGCTGGAGCATGGACGCGGACTGGACGGGCGTACGGATCCGGGACCTGCTGGCCCGCGCCGGGGCGCCGCCCGGGTCGGGGCTGCGGGTGGTGTCGCTGGAGGTGGCGGGCGCGTACCGGGTCATGGACATGGGCCGGGAGTACGCGGACGACCCTCTGACGCTGCTCGCGCTGCGGCTCAACGGGGAGGTGCTGTCGGCCGACCACGGACACCCGGCCCGCATCATCGCGCCGAACCGTCCCGGCGTGCTGCAGACGAAGTGGGTCACGCGGCTGGAGGTTGTGTGATGGCGGAGCCGGAGGAGGGTGGGGAGGCCGGGGGCCGCCGGGAGGCCGAGAACGTGCCGGGGCGGGGTGCCGGTCCTGTTCCGGGTGGTGGGAATCTGCCGGGGCCGACGGGTGCGGCGGGAGGCGGGGATGTGCCGGGGCCGACGGGCGGGGCGGATGCCGGAGACGGGCCCGGGCCGACGGGTGCGGCGGGAGGCGGGGATGTGCCGGGGCCGACGGGCGGGGCGGATGCCGGAGACGGGCCCGGGCCGACGGGTGGGCCGGGCGCCGGAGAGGGGCCGGAGGAGGCCGGGCCCGCGCCGGGCGCCTCGGGCACGCCGGCTCCGGAACCCGCAGACCTGCCCGAGGCCGGGCACGAGCCGGTGCCAGAAGCCGGGGAAGTGCCTAAGGCCGCGGAAGTGCCCCCGGCCGAGGAAACGCCCCCGGCTGGGAAAGTGCCCCCAGCCGGGGAAGTGCCCGCGGGCGGAGGCAGATCGTTGCCGGGAACGGGCGACGGGCCCGGGGATGCCGACCAGCCGCCGGTGCCGGGCGGCGGGGACGGCCCCGTGTCCGGAGACGGGCACGGGGCCGAGGTGGCGGCCGCCGGGGATGGGGACGCCTCTGGGGCGCTGGCCCCCGAGGCCGAGGAGGCGTCCGCGATGACGATGGCCGAGGCCGGTGCCGGGAACGAGGCCGCGATGCCGGCCGCCGGGGACGGGAACGCGTCTGGGGCGCCGATCGGCGGGGACCGGGACAGGTCCGGGATGCCGGCCGGCGGGGCCGAGGTAGCGGCCGCCGGGGACGGGAACGCGTCTGAGGTGCCGGCCGCCGGGGCCGGAGACGCGTCCGCGATGGCGGCCGCCGAGGCCGGGAACAGGGACGGGGCCGAGGGGCCGGTCGGCGAGGCCGGGGAGGCGGCCGAGACGCCGGTCGCCGGGCCCGGCAACACCGCCGAGGCGCCAGCCGCCGAGGGTGAAGACGGGTCCGGGGACGCCCGACCCTCCTCCCCCGTGTCCCTCGCGCGCTGGGTGGTCGGCCTGCTCGGGGTGCTGCTGATCGGGATCGGGGGGTGGCACCTCTCCTCCCAGCCCGATCCGTACGCCGTACTGGTGTGGCTGGGCGGCGCGTTGGTGCTGCACGACGGGGTGGTGGCGCCCCTGGTGCTGGGGGTCGGGCTGCTGGTGGCCGCCCTGCCGGCGCGTCCCGTGGTGCGCGCGGCGCTGGTCACGGCCGGGGCGCTGGTGCTGGTCACCCTCCCGCTGCTGCTGCGGCCGGGGGCGCCGCCGAACCCGTCGGCGCTGCCACTGCCGTACGGGCGCAACCTGCTGCTGGTGCTGGCGGCCGTGGCCGTGTGTGCGACCGCCGCGGCGCTGCTCGCCCGGCTGCGGAGGCGACGGCACCCACGCGGTCCCGGCGGCGACGGGAAGGCTGATGCGCCAGCCTGAAGGCGCCGGCGGGACGTCGTGCCGGCACCGGGGGCGATGCGTGGCGGGGGACCGCCGGCTCCGAGGCGAGACCGAGCCGGGTGGGGCGCGAGAGCGACGCAGCGCGGAAGACCCCCGGCTCCGAAATCGAGGCCCAGCCGGGTGAGGCGCCGGGGGACGCGGCCAGCGAGACCCCCGCCTCCGAAACGACGCCCAGCCGGGTGAGACGCCGGACGACGCGGCCCGGAAGACCCCCGCCTCCGAGGACGAGGCACAGCCGGGTGGGCGCGGGCGGAGCGGACGAGGCGCCAGGTGCGGGCGGGCGCTCGACGATCCGCTGGGAGCAGCCGGGCCCGAGCCCCGGCCGCGTGCCGCATGGGGTGGCCGGCATGGGTGCGCCGGAGCGCGGTGGCCGGTACGGGTTGCCGATACGTCCGGCCGGTCGAGCAGGTCGGGCCGGTCGAGTCGAAGGCTGCGGTGCGGCCGCGTGACGGCGGTCGTCGGAGCTGCTCGGCGGGTGATGCCCGTGGCTGGGTCGGGGGCGATCGGTGGAGCCGACCGAACCGCTCGCCTTCGTGGCCGGTGTGGGCGGTGTGCTGCGGTCGGCGCCCCGGCGGAGCGAGCGTGTGGCCTGTGCCGGCGCAGGCGCGGTCCCGAGTGCCGGCGAGATCGCCTTCGCGCACGAGGGAGGGCGGCTGTTGGGCCGTGGGCGAGGCCGGCAACGAGTCCCGCGGGTACTGCCCGGACGCCAATTGCCGCCCCGGCAGGCCGCCGCCCCGGGCAGGCCGCCGCCCCGGGCAGGCCGCCGCCCCGGGCAGGCCGCCGCCCCGGCGGGCCCGGCGCCGGTGCGGGCCCGGTGCCGGTGCCGGGCTCGATGCCGGTGCCGGCCCCGGCGCCGTTCCCGGCCCCCGGCGCCGTTCCCGGGCCCGGAGCGGCCGGCGGTCGCCCGCGCGCTGGACGCCGGGGGCTTCGGGCGGCCCTCCGGCTTCGCCCACGAGGCCGTGCTCCGGCGGTGCCCCGGCTGCCGGGAACGCCACCCCTCCGCCGTCACCCGCGGCACTGTGCTCCCGGCCGTCCCCCGACCGCCGGGAGCACGACGTCGTGCCCGAGGACGGCGTCGGCTGCGTCTTCTGCGGGAGCGAGCTGCCCGCGGCCCGGAGCGCGGGTCCCGTGCTCTGCGGGCCGCGGGTCCCGCAGGGCGGGGCCGGGCGGTGCGGCCTGCTCGCTCCCGCCGCCTACAGGCGCAGTTCCGTGAAGGTCCGGCCCGCGGCCGGCCAGGTGCCGGTGGGCGTCCAGCCCGCGGCGGCGGCGTGGCGGCGGAGGGCGTCCGGGCCCACGCGGGCCCAGGGGAACGGGACGCCCGGGGTGCCCCGGAAGTCGTCCAGGCGGACCTCGCACCGTTCGTCCACCTCCACCGGCGCGGCTTCGGCGATCAGCCGTCCGCCGGGGGCGAGCAGCGCGGCCACCCGGGTCAGCAGCGCATGGGGGTCTCCCCCGATGCCGACGTTGCCGTCGATCAGCAGGACGGTCGTCCAGCGGCCCTCGCCGGGCAGCGGGCCGAACACCGAGCGGCACAGGGCGGTTCCGCCGCGCCGGACGGTCCGGGTCACGGCGGCCGGGCTCACGTCCACGCCGAGGACCTGGTGGCCGCGGCCGGCGAGGGCCGCGACCAGGCGGCCGGGGCCGCAGCCGATGTCGAGCACCGCGCCGCGGCACCGGGCGAGCACGCCCTCGTCGGCGGGGTCCGCGTCGGCGAGCCACCGCTCCACCTCCAGCGGCAGCAGCCAGCCGTCCGCGCGGCGCAGGAAGAGCGGCCCGTGCCCGGCCCGCAGGGCACGGGTGTACGGGTCGTCGCGCCAGGGCGCCGGGCCGGCCCCGGACCGCGCGGGGCGGGCGGTCGCGCCGGGGGCGGTCACCGGGGCCGGTCCGCGGGGTTGGTGAGGCTGGTGTGCAGGGTGGCGAACCTGGTTCCGGGGGCCGTCGCCGACACCTCGTGGGCGTCCGGTGCCGTGTCCACGTCCCGCAGGACCGGGAGGCGGCCGATCCGCAGGCCCGCCGCGCGCAGGCGTCCGTACTGCACGGCGCCGGTCCCGGGGACCGACATGGGTACGCCGAGCAGCAGGGCCGGGTCGGGGGCGGCGAGCCCGAGGGCCCAGAAGCCGCCGTCCGCCGCGGGGCCGTACCAGGCGTCGTGCGAGCCGAAGTCCAGGGCGGGCCGCAGGAGTTCCGGAGTGACCTGGGGGGTGTCCATGCCGATCAGCAGGGCCGGGCCGGCGCAGTCGGCGAAGGCGGCGGCGAGCCGTTCGTCGAGGCCGCGGCCGCGCTGCGGCACGACCTCGAAGCCGGCCGGCAGCCAGTCGCCGGGGCTGCCGTCGAGGACCAGGATCCGGCGGTCGGCGGGCGCCGCGGCCACGGCGTCCAGGGTGTCCGCGAGGGCCGCCCGGGCCAGGCCGGCCGCCTCGGCGGGGGTGAACGGCGGCGTCAGCCGGGTCTTCACCCGGCCGGCCACCGGCTCCTTGGCGATCACGAGCAGGGCGGTCACCGGACACCCCCGGCGGGGCGGGCCGCGGGGGCGGGCCGGGGCGGCTCGGCGAGGACCGCGCGCATGTCGCGCACCGCCTGCCAGGTGCCCCGCCAGGTGCCGGTGACCTTGGAGCGGCCGGTCCGCGGCAGGTACGGGACGTCCTCCTCCCGCACCCGCCAGCCGGCGTCGGCGGCCCGCACCACCATCTGGAGCGGGTAGCCGCTGCGCCGGTCGGTGAGGTCCAGGGCGAGCAGCGCCTCCCGCCGGGCGGCCCGCAGCGGCCCGAGGTCGTGCAGCCGCAGGCCGGTACGGCGCTTCAGCATCCGGGACAGAACCAGGTTGCCCGCCCGGGCGTGCGCGGGCCAGGCACCGCGGCCCCTCGGGCGGCGGCGGCCCAGCAGCAGGTCGGCCTCCCCCGCGGCGACGGCCCGTACGAAGCCGGTCAGCAGCCCGGGATCCAGGGAGGCGTCGCAGTCGCAGAAGCAGACGAACTCGGCCTCGGCGGCGAGGAGTCCGGCGTGGCACGCGGCGCCGAAGCCGCGCCGGGCCTCGGGCACGACGGTGGCGCCCAGGGACCGGGCGATCTCCGCCGACCCGTCGGTGGAGCCGTTGTCCACCACGAGGGCGCGCCAGCCGGCGGGGATGCGGGCGAGGACCCAGGGCAGCGCCCCGGCCTCGTTCAGACAGGGCAGGACGACGTCCACGGGAGGGTTCAGGGGGTCATCGGTCACGCCTGTCACCGTAGGAAGCCGGGCCCGGGAACGGGGTGATCGACTCCTTACGAAACACGGACGGCGGGACCGGGCGGGCCGGCCAGGGGGGACGGCCGGGGGCCCGCCGTACGACACTGGGGCGCATGAGCACGCCAGCACCCCCCGCGGGACGGCCGGGCCCCGCGGAGCCCGCCCGGATCCTCGTCGTCGACGACGACCCGACCGTCGCGGAGGTCGTCACCGGATACCTCCGCAGGGCCGGCCACACGGTCGGGCACGCCGCCGACGGGCCCGGCGCCCTCGCCCTGGCCGCCGCCGACCCGCCCGAACTGGTCGTCCTCGACCTGATGCTGCCGGGCATCGACGGGCTGGAGGTGTGCCGGCGGCTGCGCGCCGACCGCCCGGTCCCGGTGATCATGCTGACCGCTCGGGGCACGGAGGAGGACCGGATCGCGGGGCTCGAACTGGGCGCCGACGACTACGTCACCAAGCCGTTCAGCCCGCGGGAGCTGGTCCTGCGGGTGGAGTCCGTGCTGCGCCGCAGCCGGCCCGGCGCGGAGTCCGCCGTCGTGCGGGTGCCCGCACCGCTGCGGGCGGCCGGGATCACGGTCGACCCGGTGACCCGCAGGGCGACCCGGGACGGCGCCGAACTGGCGCTCACCCTGCGGGAGTTCGACCTGCTGGCCCACTTCCTGTCGCACCCCGGGCGGGCCCACACGCGCGAGGAGCTGATGCGGGACGTGTGGGGCTGGGACTTCGGGGACCTGTCCACGGTCACGGTCCACGTACGACGGCTGCGCGCCAAGATCGAGGAGGACCCGGCCGTACCGCGGCTGATCCACACGGTGTGGGGCGTCGGCTACCGCTTCGAGGCCGGTGCCGGTTCCGCGCGACCGGACACGGCCCCGTCCACGCCGGCCGCCGCCCCGCCCACGCCGGACACGGCCCCGCCCACGCCGGACGCCGCCCCCGCCCCGCCGCCGGGCCCCGCCCCCGGACCGGCCGCCGCGCCGCAGGGCGGCCGGCCGTGACGGACTTCCTGCTCATCGCCCTCTTCGCGCTCGGCGGTGCCGTGTGCGCCGGGGCCGCCGGGGCGCTGGCCCTGCGCCTGCTGCGGCGGCGGTCGGTCACCGTGTCTCTGGCCGTCGTCGCCGTGGTGGCGGTCACGGCCATGCTCGCCGGGACCCTCGCCGTCGCCCGGGCCATGTTCCTGTCCCCGCACGACCTGACGGTGGTGACCCTGGTCGTCGCGATGGCGGCCCTCGTCTCGCTCGCCACGGCCCTGCTGATGGGCCGGTGGGTCGTCGCCCGCAGCCGCGATCTGGCGCTCGCCGCACGCGACTTCGGGGACGACGGCAGCTTCGCCGCCCCGCCCGCGCCCGCCACCGCCGAACTCTCCGCACTGGCCGCGGAACTGGCCGCCACCAGCGCCAGGCTGACCGCCTCCCGGGAGCGGGAGCGCGCGCTGGAATCCTCCCGCCGCGAACTGGTCGCGTGGATCTCGCACGACCTGCGCACCCCGCTCGCCGGCCTGCGCGCCATGGCGGAGGCCCTGGAGGACGGCGTGGTGGACGACCCCGCCCGCTACCACCGCCGGATCCGCACCGAGGTGGAACGCCTCGACACGATGGTGGGCGACCTGTTCGAGCTGTCCCGCATCCACGCCGGGGCGCTGGAGCTGACCCCCAGCCGGATCTCGCTGCGGGACCTGGCGGCCGACGCGCTGCTGGGCGCCGACCCGCTCGCCCGGGAGCGCGGGGTGCGGCTGGTGGGCGAGGAGATCGCCCACGTGCCGGTGGACGTGGACGGCAAGGAGATGACCCGGGTGCTGGCGAACCTGCTGGTCAACGCCATCCGCCACACCCCGGCCGACGGCACGGTCGCCGTGGCGGTCGGGCAGGGCGCCGACGGGGCCGTGCTGTCCGTCACCGATGCCTGCGGCGGCATTCCCGACGAGGACCTGCCACGGGTGTTCGACACCGGGTGGCGGGGCAGCCCCGCGCGTACGCCGCCGTCCGGCGCGGGGCTCGGGCTGGCGATCGTACGGGGCATCGTCGAGGCCCACTCCGGCCGTGCCGAGGTGCGCAACGTACCGGGCGGCTGCCGCTTCGAGGTGACGCTGCCCCTGGCCTGACGGGGCCGCGGCCCCCGGGGCCCGCCCGACCGGGGCCCCGCCCGACCAGGGCCCCGGCGCGCCCCGCCGGGCCCCCGCGCGGCGCCCGGCGGGGCTACCGGCCCCCCGCCGCGGCCCGCTGCGCCGCGGCCGCGAACTCCGTCATGCCCTCCTCGAAGCCGACCCGCGGCAGCCAGCCCAGCTCCCGCCGGGCGAGCGACGAATCGGCCGTGACGTGCCGGACGTCCCCGAGCCGGAACTCCCCCGTCACCACCGGTACGGGCCCGCCGTGGGCCCGGGCCAGCACCGCGGCCATCTCGCCGACGGTGTGCGGTTCGCCGCTGCCGATGTTGTACGCCGCGTGCCGCCCCGCCCCGGCTCGCCGCCCCTCCCCCGGGTCCGCGAGCCGCGCCAGCGCGGCCGTGTTGGCCGAGGCCACGTCCCGTACGTGGACGAAGTCCCGGCGCTGGCCCCCGTCCTCGAACACCCGGGGCGCCTCGCCGCGGGCCAGGGCGGACCGGAAGAAGGAGGCCACCCCCGCGTACGGGGTGTCCCGCGGCATCCCCGGCCCGTACACGTTGTGGTAGCGGAGCGAGACCGCCGAGCCCCCGGTCGAGCGGGCCCAGGAGGCGGCCAGGTGTTCCTGGGCCAGCTTGGTGGTCGCGTAGACGTTGCGCGGGTCGGCCGGGGCGTCCTCGGCCACCAGCCCCGGCGCCAGCCCGGCGCCGCAGCGGGGGCAGCGTGGCTCGAAGCGGCCGGCTTCGAGGTCCGCCACGGCCCGCGGTCCCGGCCGTACGACGCCGTGGACGGGGCAGGCGTACCGGCCCTCGCCGTACACCACCATCGACCCGGCCTGTACGAACCTCCGGACCCCGGCCCCCGCCATGGCGGCCAGCAGCACGGCCGTCCCCAGGTCGTTGCAGGCCACGTAGTCCGCCGCGTCGGAGAAGTCCTTGCCCAGCCCGACCATGGCCGCCTGGTGGCACACCGCGTCCACCCCGCGCAGGGCCCGCCGGACCGCGTCGGCGTCCCGTACGTCGCCGCGCAGGAACTCCGCGTCGGGGAGCACCGGCTCCGCGGGGTGGGCGGCCGGCAGCAGCACGTCGAACACCACCGGTTCGTGCCCCCGGCTCCGCAGGTCGTCGACCACGTGGGCGCCGACGAACCCGGCGCCTCCCGTCACAAGTACGCGCATGCCCGGCACGCTACGCAGCGGGGCGCCGGACCGCGCCGTCCCACACCGCCCCGTAAGACTTCCGTCATGCCGGGCCGGCCCGGGCGGGCGGAACGGGCCGGGCGGGGCCGGGCGGGGCCGGGCGGGCCGGCCAGTCCGGTCGGTCCAGTCGGTCCAGTCGGTCCGGTCAGTCTGGTCAGTCCGGTCGGTCCGGTCGGTCCGGTCCCTGCGTGCCCGGTCGGTCCTGACCGGTGCCGGCCACGCACAGCACCGGCTGGCGCTGGACCTGGTTGTTCGCGAAGCCGCCGCGGTTCCACGGGGGCCGGTCCGGCTGCCGGTTGCCCCGCGCGTCCGCGGCCCGGGCGCACAGCACGTACCGGCCCGGCCCGGCGGACCAGGGGAACGTCCACCGGCGCCAGGCCCAGCGGTGCCGGGCACCGGCCGGCGCCGGCTCCAGCTCCGCGGGCCGCCACGTCGCGCCGTCGTCCGTGCTCACCTCCACGGACGTGACCGGGGCGCGCCCCGACCAGGCGCGGCCCTCCAGCAGCACCGGCCCCGGCCGCAGCACCCGGGTCCGCGACATGAAGTCGGGGAAGCCGGGCGGTACGAGCAGGGCGCGCGGCGCGATCCGGGTGACGGGTTCGCCCGCCTCGCCCGGTTCCTGCCGCAGCCGGTAGGCCACGGTCTGCTGGAAGCCCGTGAACGGGGCGTCGAGGACGGTGATCCGGCGCAGCCACTTCACGTGCGCCATGCCGTACCAGCCCGGCACGACGAGCCTCAGCGGGTACCCGTGCTGGGGCGGCAGCGGGGCGCCGTTCATCGTGTGGGCGACGAGTACGCCGTCCTCGTCACCCAGCGCGGTGCGCACCGGCAGTGCCCGTTCGTAGTCCTGCTCCACGCCGCGCTCGACGCCGTGGTCGGCGCCGGTGAAGACGACGTCCACGGCGTCCGGCCCGACGCCGGCCTCGGCGAGGAGCTCCCGGAGCGGGACGCCCGTCCACTCGGCGGTGCCGACGGCCTCGGTCAGCCACGGCTGGCTGACGGGGCGGGGCGAGAGCAGGGCGCGGCCGTTGCCCGCGCACTCCAGGGTCACGCGCAGCGTCAAGGACGGGCGGGCGCGCAGGGCGGCCACGTCGAGTTCCAGGGGCCGGCGCACCCGGCCGCCGACCGTGAGGGTCCAGTCCTCGCCGTCCGCCCACGGGATGTCGTAGTGGGTCAGGACGTAGTGCAGGCCGGGCGGCGTGACGGAGTGGCGCAGCGCCTCCAGGGGCAGGCCGTGGTTGCGGGCCGCCAGCGCGAGCTCGTCGCGCCCGATCCCTTCCTCCGGGCCGGCCAGCCGGGCCGGGCCGCTGACCTCGCCGAGGCCCTCTGCCATGTGCCAAGTCTGCGCCCGCCGCGCGCCGGTCCACCACCGCGGGCGGCGCCTCGCCCGCCCTGACGGGGCCTGTCCACCTCCGCGGGCGGCGCCCGTCCCGCCCCGGGGCGGGGCCGGTCCCACCGCCCGGGGGCGGGGCCGGTGTGACCGGGGCGGGCGCGGCGCGGTACGAAAGGGGGGTGAACGAGACGACCCGGGACGCGAGCACCGTACGGATATTCATCGCCCTCGCCCCGCCCGACGACGCGAAGGACGAGCTGGCCCGGGCGCTGGGGCCGGCGTACGCGGCGTACCCGGACATGCGCTGGAACCGCATCGAGGACTGGCACGTCACCCTGGCGTTCCTCGGCGAGCTGCCCGCCGGCAGCGTGCCGGGGCTGCAGCCCCCGCTGGCGGAGCTCGCGGCGGCCCGCGGGCCGGTGCGGCTGGCGCTGAGCGGCGGCGGGCACTTCGACGAGCGGGTGCTGTGGAGCGGGATCGAGGGGGACCTCGACGAGCTGCACCTGCTCGCCACGGACGTGCGGGCGCTGGTGAAGGAGTGCGGGATCGACTTCCCGGACCGGCCGCTGCGCCCGCACCTGACGCTGGCGCGGGCCCGCAGGGGCGACAACGCCTCCGTGGTGGAGGCGGCCGGCGGGCTGGCCGGGTTCCGCGGCCGTGGGTGGGCGGCCGCCCGGCTGCACCTGGTGGGCAGCGACTTCGGGCGCGGCCCGGGGCCGATCCGCTACCGCGACATCGAGTCCTGGGGGTTCGGCGGGGCCGGGTGACCGGGCGGCTCCCGGTGACGGGGCGGCGCGAAGCTGGTGAACGCGCTGCGGCGCGGGAGGCGGTAGGCCTCGCGGCCGGTGACGGCGTTGAGGATCGCGGCGTTGCGGACGGCGCCGATGTCGAGGTTCGGTGACGAGACGCCGTGCGAGTGGGTGCCGGCGTTGGCCACGAAGATCCGGCCGGTGACGTCCCCGGCGAGTTCGAGGGAGTGGTCGAGGCGCACCCGGGGGCGGCCTCTGCCGTCCCGCGCGACCAGGCCGGCGACGGGCCCGAGGAAGGCCGGGGTGCGGTCGCGGTAGCCGGTGGCTGCGACGACGAGGTCGGTGGTGTGCGCGAAGGCCCGTCCGGTGTCGCGGTGCCGGCAGCGCAGCACCGCCCGCCCCGCGGGGTCGACGGCGGCCGACTCGACGGTGGTGCCCGGGCGCAGTTCCACGTCGGCGAGCCCCGGCTCCAGCTGCCGCCGGTAGAGCAGTTCGTGGATCTCGTCGAGGGTGCCGGTGGAGATGCCCTTGTGGAACTGCCACTGCTCGCGGGCCAGCCGGTCCCGCGTCTCCTCGGGGAGGGAGTGGAAGTACCGCATGTAGGCCGGGGTGGTCATCTCCAGGACGAGCCGGGTGTAGTCGAGGGGCGCGAAGGACCCGGTCCGGGTGAGCCACGCCACCGCGGGTCCGCCGGCGAGGTTGCGGCCGAGGAGGTCGGCGGCGACCTCGGCGCCCGACTGGCCGGAGCCGACGACGGTGACCCTGCGGGCGGCGGCCACGTCGGCCGTCCGGTACAGGTAGTCGCCGGTGTGCAGCAGCCGGTCCGGGGGCAGGCCGGCCAGGGCGTCGGGGACGTACGGTGCGCTGCCGATGCCGAGTACGAGGTCCCGGGCGCGCAGCACGGGCCGGGTGCCGTCGCCGCGTACCGCGTGGACGGCGAACCGCCCGTCCGCCGGGTCCCAGTGGACCCGCTCGACGCGGTGCGCGAAGCGGAGGGAGGGCAGCCGGGCCGCCGCCCAGCGCAGGTAGTCCTCGTACTCGCGGCGGGAGGGGAAGAAGTTCTCGCGGACGGTGAAGGTGTAGAGCCGGTCGTTGTCGTGGAGGTACTCCAGGAACGACAGGGGGTGGCGGGGCGAGACGAGGGTGACCAGGTCGGCGAGGAAGTTCACCTGCATCGAGGCGTCGCCGAACATCAGCCCGCGGTGCCAGGTCAGTTCGGGGCGCTCCTCCAGGACCACGAGGTCGAGGCCGTCCACGGTGGAGGCCAGGGCGGCCAGTCCCAGGTTGAAGGGGCCGCAGCCGATCGCGATCACGTCGTGTGCGGTGCCGCTTCCCGGGCCGGGGCCGTTGCGCGTGCCACTGGGGGTGCCGTCGGTCACGGGAGGTCTCCGTCCGTCCGCGGGTGGACGAGCAGGGCGGCGGTCTTGTCGGGGAGGACGACCTTCCCGGCGGGGCGGAAGCCGGCGGCCTCGAAGGCCCTGAGGGAGGGCGCGTTGGTGACGTCCGGTTCGGCGACGACGCGGGTGCAGGCCGGGTCGGCGGCCAGCAGCGCCTCGGCGAGGGCGCGCAGCAGGGCGCGGCCCCGGCCCCGCCCGGTGCGGTCCGGATCGCCGATGGCGAGGTGGACGCCCAGGTCGTGGGGCAGGTGCGGGTAGTGGCCGGCGAGGCGGTCGCGGGCCACCCGGTACACCTCGGCGTAGGCGAACGGACGGCCGTCGAGGGCGACGAGCAGCGGCAGCACCGCGTCGCCGGCGAGGTGTCCGGCGATCTCCTCGTGCCAGCGGGGGCGCGGCCAGGCCTGGTGCCAGAAGGCGGCGACGTGCGGGGCCGCCATCCAGCGGTGTACGAGGTCCAGGTCGGCGCCGTCGGGCCGGGCGACGCGGGCCGACCAGGGGGCGGGCAGGCGCGGCAGGGGCGGGGCCGGTGCGGGTGCCGGGTCCGGGGTGGCGGGGGCGGACACCGGGTCCGGAAGGTCGGGGGCGGACACCGGGTCCGGGGGGTCGGGGGCGGACACCGGGTCCGGGGGGTCGGGGGCGGACACCGGGTCCGGGAGGTCCGGGGCGGACACCGGGTCCGGGGTGGCGGCGGGGTCGTCGGCGTCGGGGTTCCCGGGTGGCGGGGTCATGGGGCGGCCTCCCTCAGGGGGTTGGGCGCGTCGAGGTAGACGGACTGGGCGTCGAGCGGGGCGAGCACCTCGTCGATGCCGTGCAGCCGCGTGAGCAGGTTGGCCTTGCAGGGCAGGGTCGCGGCCGTCAGCCAGCGGCGGGCGAGCCGGTCGCCGTCGGGGCCGGCCTCGGCGAGGGCGGGCAGGGCGGCGCGCAGCCGGCCGGCCAGGACCCCGAGCAGCCGCCGCTCGTCGGCGAGCCCGTCGACGGCGAGGCAGCCGACGACGGCGAGGGCCTGGTTGCGCAGCAGGTAGTACGAGAGGCGGTCGTCGACGAGGGCGTCGTCGGTGACGGCCAGGGTGGTGGCGCCGGTGCCCAGCCGGTCCAGCACGTCCGGCAGGCGGGAGGCGGCCAGGTAGTAGCCCTGGTTGTCGCGGAAGGCACCGCCGGTGACGCGGCCGCGCGGGTCGAGCCGGACCAGGGTGTTCTGCTGGTGGGCCTCCAGACCGATGCCGGTGGCGGCGTACAGGTGGAGCATCGGGACCAGGACGCGGTCGGTGTAGGCGGCGGTCCAGCGCTCGGCGGCCCCGGTGCCGAGGGCGGCGACGATCCCGCCGAGGGCACTGCGGCCGAGGCCGGGGCGCGGGGCGACCAGGCCGGCGAGGCAGCGCAGGTCGGCGATGCCGTCGGGCACCTCGCGCACGGCGACGTCGAGTCCGGTCACCTCCGGCCCGCCGGGGCGGCCGGGTTCGTCGACGGCGAGCCAGGCCGGGTCGCGGGTGACGGTGAAACCGGGGTGGGCCTTGAGGGTGCCGTCGGCGTGCCCGGCGTCGAGGAGCCGGTGGACCTCGACGCCCCGGTGCAGCTCGGTACGGGTGGACTCGCGGCGGGAGTTGGTGAGCCTCAGGCCCAGCGAGAGCTTGAGCATCACGCGGGCGTCCGGCCGGTACACGGTGCGCAGGCTGGACGTCGGCCACCAGAGGGGGCCGAGCGCGCCGAAAAACTCCAGCGCGCCGGAGTCGAGCAGGGCCCGGATCCGGGGGCGCTGGAGCAGGTCGCGGGCCTGCCAGGGGTGGGCGGGTACGAGCACCCGGCCGGGGCCGGGCCGCCGGCCGGCGAGGCGGGCGAGCAGTCCGGGGGCGTCCCGGCCGTCGAGGGCGGGGGCGCTCGCGACGGCGTCGTGCGAGACGGCGGACGCGTCGGCGGAGAACCAGTGCAGGGGGAAGGAGCCGCGCAGTTCGGGCGAGAAGGCGGTGGCGTCACGGTCGGAGAGGCCGTCGCGGCTCTTGGGGGCGGGGTGGTTCAAGTGCCCGAGGAGGAGGGCCTGTTCGGCGTCGAGGAAGCCGTCGGTGCCGGGCGGGGGCTGGGGGCGGGCGCGGCGGTCGGCGACGAACAGGGCGGTCCGCCGTACGGACTCGGCGGTCCGCTCGACCAGGTCGGCGGCCTCGGGCCGGGGTACGCCGCCGGGGCGGGCGCCGCCGCGCAGCGCGGCCTCGGTGGCCAGCAGGGCGACGGCGGTGACGGGGTCGGCGGTCGGACCGAGGGGGCCGCCGGGGCCGTCCAGGCGGACGGCGGCGAAGCGGTGCCAGCCGGTGGGCGAGCGGTGGGTGACCTCGGTGACGAGGGAGAGTCCGGCGGTGGGCAGCCCGACGCGGAGCGGGCCGGGGGCGACGGGGGTGCCGGTCTCGCGCAGCCAGCACCGCAACAGGGCTTCGAGGTGGGCGTGTTCGGCGGCGGCCCGCGGGTCGGGGTCGTCGAGCGGGTCGGGGACGGATTGCGCCGTGCTCATGCGGCGTCCTCCTCCAGGAGTGGTGCGCAGGTGCGGCCCGCGTCCAGGACGGCGTCCAGCAGGCCGTCGATGTCGGCGGGGGTGGCGGCGGGGTTGAGCAGGGTGAGCTTCAGGCAGACGCGCGGGCGCGTGCCGGGACCGCCGGTACGGGCCATGGTGCGGCCGACGAGTGCGGCGCCGCTCTCCAGCAGGTGCCGGCGCAGGGCGGCGTTGAGGGCGTCGGCGGTGCCCGGCCGCGTGCCGCGGTGGCGGAACACGACGGTGGTCAGCTCGGCCGGGCCGACGAGTTCGAGGTCCGGTTCGCCGCGGACGCGGCGTTCGGCGTGGCGGGCCAGGTCGTGGCAGGTGTCGACCAGCCGGCCGAGGCCGGTGCGGCCGTAGGCGAGGAAGGTGGCGGCGGCCTTGACGGCGTCCGCGCGCCGGGTGGTCTGGAGGCTCCGGCCGAGCAGGCCGTCGTACCCGGCCTCGGCGTCGTCGGCCGGGTTGAGGTAGGCGACCTCGCGTTCGAGGGCGGCGAAGGCCGCGGGGTCGGCGACCAGCAGGGCGCCGGCGGCGGCCGGCTGCCAGCCGGTCTTGTGCAGGTCGAGGGTGACGGAGTCGGCGAGTTCGAGTCCGGCGAGGCGGCCGGCGAGGCGCTCGGAGAACAGCGCGCCGAAGCCGTACGCGGCGTCGACGTGCAGCCACAGGCCGCGCGCGGCGGCGATGCCGGCGATCTGCGGCAGCGGGTCGACCGTGCCGAAGTCGGTGGTCCCGGCGGTGGCGACCACCGCGACGGGCGTACGGTCCGGGCCGAGCGCGTCGAGGGCGGCGGCCAGGGCGTCCGGCCTCATGCGGCGGCGGGCGTCGACGGGCAGAGGGTGGACGGCGGCCTCGCCCAGGCCGAGGGCGGCGCAGGCGCGGTGGGTCGAGAAGTGGGCGAGTTCGGAGCAGAACACCACCGGCCCGGGCAGGGCCGCGACGCCGTGCCGCCGGACGTCGAGGCCGCGCCGGTGCGCGGTGGCGTCCCGGGCCAGGAGCAGGGCCATCAGGTTGGAGAGGGAGCCGCCCGGGGTGAGGACGCCGTCGGCGCGCTCGCCGAGGCCGGCCAGGCCGGCGAGTACGCCGACGACCCAGCGTTCGACCGCGAGGGCGCAGGCGCCGGAGTCGTAGGTGTCCAGGGAGGCGTTGCCGGCACCGGCCAGGGCGTCGGCGGCGACCGCGACGGTGAGCGGGGGCGGCTGGAGGTGGGCGGCGGCCCAGGGGTGGGCGAGGTCGATGCCGTGTTCCGCCAGTACGCCGGCCAGCAGCCGGAGCGCCCGGTCGGTGCCGAGTCCCCGGTCGGGCAGCCGGGCGGGGCCGAGGGCGGCGGCCGCTGCGGCGAGGACGGCGGCCGGTGTGCCGGCGGGCAGGGGTCCGTCGGCGCGGCGGGCGGCCGAGGCGGCGCCGGCGGCGACGGCCAGGGCGGCGGTGACCCGGGCGAGGCCGTCGCGGGCGGCGGCGAGCCGGGGCGGAGGGAGGGACGACGCCGGGGGGCGGGTCCCGGTCAGGGGTGTCACGGCGGTACTCCTCAGCCGTCGGCGAGCGGGTTGGGGTGCGTGCCGTTCGGGTGGAGCGCGTGGCGCAGGGCGCGGTCGCCGTAGCGGGTGACGACGATGCGGTCGCGGTTCAGGCCGTACCGGGGGATCTCGGGGGTGAGCAGGTCGTACTCGGTGAACCGCGGGGCGAGTTCGGGGTGGCGGTGCTGGAAGTCCAGGACGGTCTGGCGGACCAGGCGCCAGAACTCCGGCTCGGGGACGCCGAGCTGGTCGGCGCAGAGGGGTGCGAGGTAGCGGAAGTGGCCGACGAAGACCTGGTCCATGACGTGCTGCCTGATGACGGAGGGGTGCTTGCGGGGCAGGACGTGGTCGTGGCCGTCGGGTTCCGGGCCGCGCTCCGGCACGTCGGTGAAGGAGACGCAGACGTCGTCGACGAAGTCCTTCAGGTAGAGGCGGACGGGCACCTCGTCGCGGTCGTAGCCGATGAGGGTGTTCTGGCCGTGCGGGTTGAAGGTGATCCCGTACCGGTAGAGCACGTGCAGGAGCGGTACGAGCAGGGTGTCGAAGAGGCGGCGCAGCCAGTCGCGCGGGTCGAGGCCGGAGGCGCGGGCGAGTTCGGCGGCGAAGGCGGTGCCGGTGTGGTCGGTGTGGAGGAGGGCGGCGAAGGTGCGGACGCGTTCGTCGGGGTCGCGGTGGGCGGAGACGGGTTCGCGCCAGATGCAGCCGAGGGTCTCCAGGTGCTGGTACGGCGCGTCGGGGAGGGCGGACAGGTAGGGGTGGCGGACGGTGACGGACGCGACCTCGCCGAGGAAGGCGGTCCGGCACGTCCCGGTGAGGAAGGCGTCGCGTGCGACGAGTCCGGTCAGCCACTGGGTGACGACGGGGGCGCCGAGGGCGCAGTGCGGCGGGATGCCGCGCCAGACCAGGGTGTTGAGGATCCGGAGGGGGAGCTTCACGTCGTGACGGCCGGGGCGGCTGGTGTTGGCCATGGTGCGGACGGACTGGCCCGGCAGGTACTGGTCGGGGCCCTCGCCGAGGGGGACGATGCGGCGCTGCGCCACGTCGGCGGCGTGCAGGGTCTGGACGGCGTGGTCCCACTGCCAGGGGTGTACGGGCAGCCACACGTAGGCCCGGGGGTCGAGGCCGGCGTCGCGCAGGACGGCGGCGAAGCGGCTGCGGGTCTCCTCGTCGAGTTCCCGGGCGAGCAGCGCCTCCTCGGACAGCTCCGAGGTGCCGCGGAACTCGGCGAGGCCGCGGTGGACGGCCGCCCAGCGGAGCCGGAGGGGGCGGGCGGACTCGGGGGCGTAGCGGCGTACGTCCTCGGCGGAGAAGCCGATGCGGCCCTTGTTGGCGACCAGCAGGCTGTGTCCGGTCATCCGGCACTCCAGCTCGGTGTGGCCGAGGGCGCGCAGTTCGGCGGCGGTCTCCCCGGGGCGGGTGAGGCGGGCCGCGTCGGCGGCGAGGGTGGCGGAGAGTTCGGTGAAGTAGGTGGCGATGGTGGAGGGGTCGCTGTCGAGGGTCGATGCGGCCTCCATGAGGAAGCGGAGTGCGTCCCAGGCGGGCTGGGCGACGGAGTTGCCGAGCATGCCGGTGGCGGTGCGGGTGATCGAGGCGGGGTCGACGCGCAGCCAGCCGAAGGCCCCGGGGGTCGCGGAGAAGGCGTAGGTCGTGCCGCTGTGGAGGTCGACGCGGTAGCCGCCGCCGTCGGTCGCGACGGCCTTCAGCATGTCCTCGAAGCACCATTCGCCGATCGCCTTGGCGAGCAGCCGGCGGTTGGCCTCCCGCCACGCGGAGGGGGCGACCTGGGGCAGATCGGGCACGGGATGACGGGGACGACTGGGCATCGGGCGGCTCCGCGGTCTGTCCGGATCGGTGCGCACGGGGCGTCTGGACGCCCAGGCCCGGCCAAGATTAGGTTAGGCTTACCTTAGGGACAAGGTGCGCTTTCGGACGCCCGGGCGATCACTGCCAGTTGACGGTTCATCAGGTGCTCACCAGGTGCAACACCGGTGGCAGACCGGCCTGTTGCTCCGGATCGGAGAGGTCCGCCGATGCCCCACCGCTCTCGTACGCCCCGCTGGACGCTCGCCCTCGTGAGTGCCGGGGGCGTGATGATGACCCTGGACGTCACGGTCGTGAACGTCGCGCTGCCGGGCATCGCCCGCGACCTGGACAGCGGGCTCGGCACCGTCCGGTGGACGGTGTCCGCGTACTCCCTGGCCTTCGGCGCCCTGCTGCTGTCCGCGGGGGCGCTGTCGGACCGGACCGGCCGCCGGGCCGTCTTCACCGCCGGCATGGCCCTGTTCACACTGGCCTCGGCCGGGTGCGGGCTGGCGCCGGACGCCGGCGCCCTGGTGGCCGCGCGGGCCGTCCAGGGGGTGGGCGGCGCGCTGGCGTTCGCGCCCACCCTCGCCCTGATCGCCGCCGCGTACGAGGGCACCCGCCGGCAGTCGGCGATCGCCGCGTACGCCGCCCTCGCCTCCGCGGCCGGGGCGCTCGGGCCCGTCGTGGGCGGCGTGCTGGTCCAGGCGCTGGGCTGGCGGTGGATCTTCCTGGTCAACGTGCCGATCGGGGTGCTGGTGGTGGCCGGGGCGCTGGCCAGGATGCCGGAGCCGGCGGCGCCGGGGGGTGCGGGGCGCCGGGCCGATCCGCTCGGCGCGCTGCTGGGGGTCGGGGCGCTGCTGGGCGTCCACTACGCGCTCACGGCCGGGCCGGACGCGGGGTGGACGGCGTGGCCGGTGCCGGTGTCGGCGGCGGCCGGCGTCGTCCTGGCGCTCGGACTGGTGGCCAGCCAGCGCCGCGGGGACGGGCTGGTGGACCTGGACCTGCTGCGGATCCGCGCGTTCGCGGGGGCCGCGGTGCTGGGGTTCCTGGCGCGGCTGTCGGGGCTGGGCGTGCTGGCCTTCGTCACGCTGTGGCTCCAGGGTGCGCAGGGCCACTCGCCCCTCGAAACGGGCCTGCGCCTGCTGCCGCTGACGGGCAGCCTGCTGCTGGCCGGCCTCTTCGCGGCCCGCCTGCAGCGCGCCTTCCCGGCCTCGACGCTGGTGGCCTGCGGGTTCACGGCCCAGGGGCTCGGCCTCCTCGCCCTGGCGGCATCGGCGTGGCCGGGGGGCGTGGGCGGGGAGGGAACGACCGTCGCGGGCCCCGGCACCTGGGAGTCCCCGGCCGCCGCCACGTGGCCCGGCGCCGGGCCGGCCCTGGCCTTCGCGGGCCTCGTGGCGATGGGCGTGGGAGCAGCCGTCATCTTCCCGCCGCTGCTGGGCGTGGCGGTGGGTGCGGTGCCGGCCGACCGGGCGGGCATGGCCTCCGGGCTGACCAACGCCTGCCACCCCCTGGGCACCGCCACGGGGGTCGCCGTCCTCGGGGCCCTGTTCTCGGCCCGCCTCGACGAGGTCCCGGGTTCCGCCGCGACGGCGGCGGGCGGGGGCGCCTCGCGGGAGGCCTTGGAGACCGGCCGGTTCGACCTGCTCTCCCCCGCCCTGCGCCCGGCGGCCGAGGCCGCGTTCTCGGCCGCCTTCGCCGCGGTCTGCCTGGCCGCCGCCCTGGTCTGCCTCCTCGGCGCCCTGACCGCCCGCACCCTCAGGGCACCGGCGGACCCCGCCGCGGACCGGGCCGGACGCGCCCGTTCCCGTACCGCACGCAGCAGTTGAAGAACAGGTTCCGGAAACGCGCACGGATAACCCCTTGCCCAATGGTCAAGAAGTGTTGACCATTGGGCTCATGCCCACTGACGATCTTCCCGAGACGTTCCACGTCACCACGGACGAGCAGCTGCGCGCCGTCTCCAACCTCACGCGGCACCGGATCATGGCCGTGCTCCGCTTCGAGCCCGCGACGATCACCCAGATCGCCGAGCGGGTGGGCCTGGCCAAGGGGAGTTCGAGCTACCACGTACGGCTCCTCGAACGCGCCGGCCTGGTGAAGGTGGTGCGCACCCGGAAGGTGCGGGGGGTCAACGAGCGGTACTACGCGATGGCCGCGCGGTCGATCGCGCTGCCCGATCCCGGCGAGGGCGGCCCGGACGTGCTGATGCGGCACGCGGTGGCGGACCTGGAGGCCGCGCCGGCGGACGGTGCGCGGCACGTGCGGATGGCGCACCTGCGGCTCACCGACGAGCAGTTCGCGGAACTGGGCGCCCGCCTGCAGGCGCTGGCGGACGAGTACCGGGAGCTGTCCGACCCGGCGCTGCCGGACACGTCACTCGTCTTCGCCCTGTTCCACCCGGCACAGGGCGCGCAGGCCGGGGGTGACGCCAAGTGACCTCTGACGCAAGGAAGTTCCCGACCGGGTTCGGACGGCTCTGGACCGCGCAGACGGTCTCCTCGCTCGGCGACGGCGTGCTGCACGCCGCACTCCCCCTGCTCGCGCTGACGCTGACGCGGGACCCGATGGCGCTCGCCGTCGTCACGGCCGCAGGGACGCTGCCGTGGCTGCTCTTCGGCATGCTCGGCGGTGCGCTGGTCGACCGCTGGGACCGCCGGCGCACGATGTGGGTCGCGGACGCGGCGCGTGCGGCGCTGCTCGCGGTGCCGGCGGCAGCGGCCGCCCTGAACGTCCTCACGATCCCCCTGCTCGCGGCCGTCGCCTTCCTGCTCGGCCTCGGCGGGCTCTTCTTCGACACGGCCGCCACGGCCTACCTGCCGGACCTGCTCGGCCGTGACCCCGCGCTCCTGGAGCGCGCCAACTCCCGCCTCCGCGGCACCCAGACCGCCGCCTCCGGCTTCGCGGGGCCGCCCGCGGGCAGCGCCCTGCTCGCGCTCGGGCGGGCGGTTCCGCTGCTCGCCGACGCGGTGTCGTTCGCCCTCTCGGCGCTGCTCGTACGGTCGCTGCCCGCCGCGCCCCGGCCCGTACCGCAGGTCCGCGAGTCGCTGCCGCGGCAGGCCCGGGCCGGTGCCTCGTACGTGTTCCGGGACAGGCTGCTGCTCGGGCTGGCGCTGCGGCCCGCCGTCGGGAACGTCGCCTTCGTCACCGTGGAGACCGTCCTCGCCCTCTTCGCGCACGACCGTCTCGGCATCGGCACGTTCGGCTTCGGCCTGCTCCTCACTGCGGAGGCCACCGGCGGTCTGCTCGGCGCGGGCATCGCGTCGTTCCTCGGCCGGCGGCTCGGCACGGGCGCCGCGCTCACCTGCACGGCCGCCGTCGAGGGGCTCGCCGTCCTGGGCCTCGCCGCCGCCCCGAACCCGTACGCCGCCGGGCTCGCGCTCGCCGTCTGCGGAGCGGGGGTCGGCGCCACGATGGTGCTCGCCCCCTCCCTCCGGCAGGCGATCGTCCCCGGCCACCTGATGGGCCGGGTGGCGTCCACCTCCCGCATGCTCGCCATGTGCGCCGCCCCGTTCGGCGCCTTCCTCGGCGGCTGGCTGGCCACCGCCTACGACGTGCGCACCCCGCTCTACGCAGCCGCCGGCCTCCTCCTCACCATGACCGCCGTCACCTCGACGATGACCGGCAACCGGCGCGTCGAGGCGGCCCTGCGTGCCGCAGCGCAGGGCGCCGAGCCGGACCGCCCGGAATCCCGTGAGCCCGTCGGGCGGGAGGCCGTCTGAGGCTCCGCGCCCGCCGGGGCCGTACGGCCGGCCCCGGCCGGGGTGGTACGGCCGGGCCCCGGCCGGGGTGGTCCTGCCTCGCGGACGGAGGACCGGCTGTCGGGCTGCCGGGCGGGCGGTCGGGCGGTCAGGTCCGGCGCAGGAGCCAGATCAGGTACGGGGCGCCCAGGACGGCGGTGACGATGCCGGCCGGAATCTCGGTCGGGGCCAGCAGGCGGCGGCCCAGGGCGTCGGCGGCCACCACCAGCACCGCCCCCAGCACGGCCGCCATCGGCACGGCGCGGGCCGCGGCACCGCCCACGAGCCGCCGGGCCAGGTGCGGGGCCACCAGTCCGACGAAGCCGACCGCACCCACCGCCGCGGCCGTGCCCGCGGCCAGCACCGCCCCCGCACCGAGCACGAGCAGCCGGGCCCGGCCCAGGTCCAGCCCGAGGGCGCGCGGCAGTTCGTCGCCCAGCGCCAGGAGGTTCACCGGCCGGGCGGCGGCCACCAGCGCCACCGCGGCCAGGGCGGGCAACGCGAGCCAGCCCAGTGCCGTGAAGTCCCGCCCGTACGTGCTGCCGGCGAGCCACGCCAGCGCGGAGCCGAGGTTCAGCTGCGCGCCGACCACGATCATGTTGACCAGCGCCATCGCCGTGGCAGCGGCACCCAGCCCGACCAGCACCACCCGGGTCGGGTCCAGGCCGCCCGCGCCGCCCCTCCCCCGGGCCACCAGCACGACCAGCGCCAGCATCAGCACACCGCCCGCCCCGGCGGCCGCCGGCAGCACGGCGAGCGGCGCCGAGGGCACCAGGACGATGACCGCGACCGCGCCGAGTGAGGCACCCCCGGTCACCCCCAGCAGCCCCGGTTCCGCCAGCGGGTTGCGCACCACCGCCTGCACCGCCGCCCCGGCCACCGCCAGGCACGCCCCGGCCAGCGCGGCCACCAGCACACGGGGCAGCCGGAACGCCACCACCGCCTCGGTGAGTTCCCCGGCCGAGCCGGACACCGCGGCGGCCAGCTCGCCCCATCCGACGTGGACGTCGCCCACCCGCAGCGACACCAGCACCGCCGCCGCCAGCACCGCGAGTCCGCCGCCCAGCACCACGGCGAACGCGGGCCCGCGCCGCCGGGCGGACACGGTGACCGCCGCCCCCGTGTCCGCGTCCCCGGTGCTCACCCGCCGGGCCAGGACCATGAACACCGGGCCGCCGACCAGCGCCGTCACCACCCCCACCGGGATCTCCGCCGGCTGCGTGGCGGAGGGCCGCACCACCAGCTGCGCGGCCGCGTCCGCCCCCAGCACCAGCACGGCGGCCACCAGCCCCGACAGCGGGAGCAGCAGCGCGTGGGCGCGGACGCCGGTCTGCCGTACGACGACCGGCGCGATCAGCCCCACGAAGCCGACCGGGCCGGCCAGCGCCACCGCGGCCGCCGCCAGCACCACCGCCAGCAGGAACGCGAGCGGCCGGACGCGCTCCACCCGTACGCCCACGGACCGGGCCGTCTCGTCGCCCAGGGACAGCAGGTCCAGCGGCCGGGCCAGCAGCGGCGCGGCCAGCGCACCGGCCGCCACCAGCGCGCCCAGCGTGAGCGGCCGCGCCAGCCCGGTCTGCATCAGCGTGCCGTTGCCCCAGAAGAACAGCCCCCGGGTGGCCTGCACGTCGAGCATCTGGAGGAACTCGGCCGCCGCGGTGCAGGCCAGCGCCACGGTCGCCCCGGCCAGCAGCACCCGGCCCGGGGCCGGCACGCCGCCGGCGCAGAGCACGTACACCAGCGCCACGGCCAGCAGACCGCCGAGGAACGCGGCGCCGCCGGCCGGTACGGGACCCAGCCCGGCGCCGGTGAACGCGACGGCCACCACGGCGAGGTGGGCCCCGGCGTTCACGCCGAGCGTGTCGGGGGCGGCGAGGGGGTTGCGGGTGGCCCCCTGGACCAGCGCCCCCGACACGCCGAGCGCGATGCCGACGACGAGGCCGGTGAGGGTGCGCGGCAGCCGGCTGCCCAGCAGGACGTCCTCGGTGCGCGGGTCGCCGTGGCCCAGCAGCAGGCCGGCGATGTCGCCGAGCCCGGTCCCGGACGGGCCGAGGCCGAGGTGGACCACGGCCGTCAGGCACAGGGCGAGGACGAGGCCCCCGCCCACGAGCAGGGCGCGCGAGCGGGGGGTGGCCGGGGGGCCGGCCCTGCGACCGGCCGGGCCGGTGACCGGGTGCCCTGCCGCGCGGGAGGCGAGGCCGGTGGCGGTGCCGGCAGGAGCACCCCCCTCTGCGCCGCCCCCGCCTCCGCCGGGTTCGTGACGTGTCATCAGACCTTCAGTGCCTTGCCGGTCTCGACCAGCAGGTGGACGGCCGACAGCGGTCCGCCGAAGAGCCAGGTCCCCGGGTCGAGCGGCAGCGCCCGGTCGTTCTTCACGAAGTCCAGGCCCCGCCACACCGCGTTTCCGGCCAGTTCGCCGGTGAACGGGTCGTCGTCCTTCGCGGCGACGTAGAGGAAGGTCGCGTCCCGCTCCACCCGGGTCAGCCCCTCGACCCCGACCGTGGTCATGCCCCAGCTGTCCGGCTGCCCCCGCCAGCCGTTGCGCATCCCGGCCAGGCCGAGGACCTGCGGCGCGAACGCGTCGTCGGTCAGCATCCGGATCGAGGCGGCGCCGTTGGCCGTGAACCCCTGGGCGAGGGCGTACGTGAGGCCCGCCTTGCCCGCCCGGTCCAGCCGGCCCCGCAGCCCGGCCGCCTCGGCGTCGATCCGCGCGACCACCCCGGCGGCCCGGTCCGCCCTGCCCACCGCCTTCGCCAGCTCCGTGAAGTTCCGCTTCATGGTGCCGAGCTGCGGCTTGGTGGTGTACGTGAACGACACGACCGGCGCGATGTCCCGGAGCTGCCGCAGGCCGGCCTTCGAGCGCTCGTCGTCGATGACGATGAGGTCGGGCCGGAGCGCTTTGATCTTCTCCAGGCTGGGTTCGTTCCGGCTGCCGACGTCGGCGACGGCTCCGGGCAGGCCCGCGCCTGCGGCGGTGATCCAGGTGCGGTAGCCGGTGTTGTCGGCGTTGCCGACCGGGGTGACGCCGAGGGCGACGAGCTCCTCGGCGTACGTCCACTCCAGGGTCACCACCCTGGTCGCGGGCCGGTCCAGGGTGACCGTGCCGCGCGCGGTGGCCACGGAGACGCGGGCGGCGGTGTCCCCGTCGCCCTCCGTCCCCTTCTCCCCGTGGTCGCCGACGGTCCCGGATCCGCAGGCCGCCAGGGTCAGGGCCAGGGCCGCCGCGGTGGCGCCCCTGGCGAGGGTGCGCAGGAAAGCGTGCATGGTGGGTCCTCCTCGTGTACCGGTACCGGCCGTGCGGGCGCAGCGCGCCCGCGGTGGGGTGACAGGGCTGACGGGGTGACACAGGTGGCTGGGGCGACGGACGGCCCGAGCCGTGCGGGTGGGGCCCCGGCCGTGCGGTGGGCGCCCGGGCCGGCGTACGCGGTCAGTCCGCCGCCGGGCTTCCCGGCCGCCGCGGGAAGCAGGCGAGGTACCCGCTCGCCGGATCGCGTACGACGTCGACGCGCAGCCCGAACGCGCGGTGGATGACGTCGGGGGTGAGGACCTCGCCGGGCGGTCCGGCAGCGGTGACCGCGCCGTCGGCGGCCACCACGACCCGGTCGGCGTAGGCCGCCGCCTGCATGAGGTCGTGCAGGACGACGCCACAGGCGATGGCGTGCTCCCGGGCCAGCCGGCGTACGACGTCCAGCACCTCGAACTGGTGCCGCAGGTCGAGGTACGTGGTCGGCTCGTCCAGCAGCAGCACCCCGGCCCGCTGCGCCAGCACCATGGCCAGCCAGGCCCGCTGGCGCTCGCCGCCCGACAGCTCGTCGAGCCGTCGTCCGGAGAGCGGCGCGGCGTCGGTGACCTCCAGCGCCCAGCCGACGGCCTCCGCGTCCTCGGCGGTGTGCCGGGCCAGGGCGCCGCGGTGGGCGTACCGGCCGTGCCGGACGAGTTCGCGGACCGTGACTCCGGCCGGCACCTGCGAGGTCTGGGGCAGGAAGGCCAGGCGCCGCGAGAGTGCGCGGCGCCCCAGGGAGGCCAGCGGTGCCCCGTCGACGTGCACCTCGCCGCCGAGCGGCGGGAGGAGTCCGGCGACGGTGCGCAGCAGGGTGGACTTGCCGCAGCCGTTGGGGCCGAGCAGGACGGTGATCTCGCCGGCCCGCAGGGTCAGCGTCACGTCCTCCAGCACGGGCGAGCCCGCGTGCCCGACGTCGAGCGCGTTCGCCACGAGGCGCACGTCAGCCAAGGACACCGTGTTCCCCTCCCCACCGCGGAACCGACGGCGCCACCATACAACTTAGGTAAGGCACACCTCAGTGCTCGCGCAGAAGCCCGTCGCCTCGTAATCAGGTCGAGACGTCGCGCACCCCCGCGCGCCCCCGGGTTGCGCGTTCAGGCCCCTTGCGCAGCGGCGTTCCGCCCCTCCGGGTGAACGCCGATGGCCGGGGCGGCCGGTCCGGTGTTCACTGGGCCCATGCCCTTCCAGCGCTACGGCGTACTGTCCGGCACCCTGCACCAGCACTTCCGGGACACCCCCGACGACGAGGGCGCCTGGTTCCACGTCAACCTGCGGGTGGACGCCCCCGACGGGCGGTACCGCTGCGCCGTCGACGTGGACAGCCACGACTCGGCCACCGGCGTGCAGTGGAAGGCCTTCACCGTGGACGCGGCGGCGCTCGGCCCGGTGGCCGCCCTGGCGCCGGGCTACCACGAGCTGGCCCGCACCCCTGCCTCCGGGGCGCTGGACTACATCCGGCACCCGGCGCTGAAGGGCCGGCCGTCCTGGTGGGCGACGCTGCCCGGCTGGCTGCGGAAGCTGCTCGCACCGCTGGTCGGGCCCGCACTGCCGTGGACCTCGGGCTCCAACCTCGACGCCGCCCTCGCACTTGAGCCGATCCTCGCCGTCGGCCGGCCGGTCCTGGTCTTCGGTGAGCCGTTCAGCGCCGGCCTGGGCATGCACAACATCCACCAGAACCAGGGCGACCCGGCCGGCAGCCAGTGGTGGGCGGAGAACGGCACCTGGCAGGACGGGGCCACCCTGACCCGCCGCCCCGACGGCCGGTACGACGTCTTCCTGAACAAGTTCTCCACCCAGGCGGACCAGACCGGCAAGGGCGGCCACCCCCTCTAGGCCGTACGCTGAGTGATGTCCGTTTTCACCCGAATGGCTCTGTTCGCGTGGTGGATGCCGCCGTCCGGGTGAAGAGTGGTCGCAGGCCCGCGGCGCGGCACGACCGCGGGGTGCGAACGGAGGCATACGGCCATGACAGAGTCATCACGACCTTCAGGTACCCCCGGGTACGGCACACCGGGCGGCCCACCGGCCAACTCGTCCTGGGTGTCCGGCGGGGTGACCTTCGCCGGCATCCTGCTCCTGATCAACGGTGCACTGGCGGTGCTCCAGGGCATCGCCGCGATCGCCGAGGACGACATCTACGCCCGCTTCGGCGACTACATCTACAAGATCAACCTCACCGGCTGGGGCTGGATCCTGCTCATCATGGGCGTGCTCGCGCTCGTCGCCGGCTGGGGCGTGCTCAGCGGCGCCGGCTGGGGCCGCCTGATAGGCATCGGCCTGGCCTCGCTGAGCATGGTGCTGCAGTTCCTGTTCCTGCCGTACCAGCCGCTCTGGTCGATCGTCATGATCGGCATCAACATCTTCGTGATCTGGGCGCTCGCCGTCTACCAGCCAGAGGCATCGGAGGTCTGACGGGACTTCAGGAAGGCCGCGCGGCCCGCGCGGCCAGCCACGCGTCGGTCCGGTCCGGGTCGAGGAGCCAGTCCTCGAGCCCGGCCGGATCGGCGTAGGCCGCCGCGAACCGGTCCGCCACGGACGGGACGGCCGCGGCGGCCCCCAGCACCCGCTGGACGTGCGGCGGGGGCGGGGCCTGGAGCATCAGGTTCGTGAACGCGACGCTGTACCGGGCGTGCTCCCAGAACAGGGCGTGGGTGCGCCGCATCCACGCCTCGTCGAAGGCGCGTCCCCCGTGCGCGAGGATCTCGCGGAGGTACGTGGCGGCGCAGCGGGCGGCGTTGTTCGCGCCCTGGCCGGTGACCGGGTCGTTCAGCACGAGGGTGTCGGCCATGCCGAGGACGGGGCTGCCGGGCGCGGGCAGCGCGACGGGGTGACGCACCCGGGGGGTGAGCGCGCCGTACAGGGTGGCGCGGGCGTCGGTGGGTTCGGCGCCGCGGCACCACTCGTACTCCCAGGGGACGTGCCGGCGCAGCAGGCCCAGGGTCCGCTCCAGGAAGGCCGCGGGGCCGGGCCGGTCGGCGAACACGTCCAGCGGCCCGCCGGGCACGGCCTCCCACAGCAGGATCGTGCAGGGGCCGGACAGGGTGAGGGCGGGCTGCAGGAAGAGTTCGCCGCAGCCGGTCACCGCGGTGATCCTGGCGTGTTCGGCGCCCGGCCCGGGCGGGGTGCCCACGCCGTGCAGGTATCCGCAGGCGAGGGTGCGCTGCGGCTTCTCGTACGGCGAGTGGGCGGCGTCGGCCGGGAACAGGGCGGACAGCCCGCCCCGCCCGGCGGCCACCAGCGTCAGGTCGTGGCCGGCCGCCAGCCGGGCCAGCCCGTCGCGGTCCACGGTGCGGTACTCGGTCCGGCCGCCCCGCTCCTCGAAGAGCTCCAGCCAGGCCGGCAGCTTCACGCGCTGGTCCACCGACTGCTGGCCGTCGTCGAGCCGCGTCCCGAACCCGGTGAGCCGGGCGCCGTCCGGGCCGGCCAGGGCGAAGGTCATGTCCCGTACCAGCGGCGTGCGTTCCGCCCAGAGGTCCAGGCCGAGGGCGCGCTCCAGACTCCGGGCCGGGCCGAACATGGCCTGGGTGGACAGCGGGTGGCCGTCCCTGACCTGGCCGGCGGTCCGTGCGGCCGTCAGCGTCACGTCGTATCCGTGCCGTTGCAGCCCCAGCGCGAGGTGCAGCCCCGCCTGGCCCGCCCCGACGATCGCGATCCTGCGCACCGCGCCCTCCTCCGCGAGACACCCGTGGCCGTCACCGTACGCAGGGCGCGGCGCCCGCCGCCGGGCGTCGCCGCAGGCTGTCTCGATCCGACCCGTCCGGGGTCTGGCCCCGGCCCGCGCCCGGCGGGGATCATGAAGCGCTCACCGCAGTCCCGTCGTTCCAGGAGGTACGCCGTGCCGATCGCCCCGAGTTACGCGTCCGGGCCCTCGCGGGTCCCGCTGCTGGGCCGCACGATCGGGGACGACTTCGACCGGGCGGTACGGGCGTTCCCGGACCGGGACGCCCTGGTCGAGCGCGACACCGGGCGCCGGTGGACATACGCGGAACTGGCGGCCGACGTCGACGCGCTGGCCCTGGGCCTGCTGGGGCTGGGCATCGCCAAGGGCGACCGGGTCGGCATCTGGGCGCCCAACCGGGCCGAGTGGACCCTCGTGCAGTACGCCACCGCCAAGATCGGGGCGGTGCTGGTGACCGTCAACCCGGCGTACCGGGCGCACGAGCTGGAGTACGTGCTCAACCAGTCCGGGGTCCGGCTGCTGGCCGCGGCCGACCGGTTCAGGACCTCCGACTACGCGGGGATGATCGAGGAGGTGTCACCCCGCTGCCCGGCCCTCGAACACGTGCTGCTGCTCGGCTCCGAGCGGTGGGACGGCGTGCTGGCCGAGGGCCGGCGCGCGGACCCGGCCGTGCTGGCCGCCGCGCAGGCGGCGCTGAGCCCGGACGACCCGGTCAACATCCAGTACACGTCGGGCACCACCGGCTTCCCCAAGGGCGCCACGCTGTCGCACCACAACATCCTCAACAACGGCTTCTTCGTGGGCGAGTTGCTGGGGTACACCGAGCGGGACCGGGTCTGCATCCCGGTGCCCTTCTACCACTGCTTCGGCATGGTGATGGGCAACCTGGCGTGCACCAGCCACGGCGCCACGATGGTCATCCCGGCCCCGGCCTTCGACCCGGCGGCCACGCTCGCCGCGGTGGCCGCCGAGTCCTGCACCTCGCTGTACGGGGTGCCGACCATGTTCATCGCCGAACTGGCGGACCCGGGCTTCGACTCGTACGACCTGTCCAGCCTGCGCACCGGGATCATGGCCGGCTCGCCCTGCCCGACCGAGGTGATGAAGGAGGTCATCGGGCGGATGGGAATGGCGGAGGTGTCCATCTGCTACGGCATGACGGAGACCTCCCCGGTCTCGACGCAGACCCGGGTGGACGACCCGGTCGAGCGCCGGGTGTCCACGGTGGGCCGGGTGGGGCCGCACCTGGAGGTGAAGGTCGTCGACCCGGACACCGGCCTGACGGTGCCGCGCGGCACGCCGGGCGAGCTGTGCACCCGCGGGTACTCGGTGATGCTCGGCTACTGGGGCGAGCCGGAGAAGACCGCCGAGGCGGTGGACGCGGCCCGCTGGATGCACACCGGGGACCTGGCCGTGATGGACGAGGACGGGTACCTCGCCATCACCGGGCGGATCAAGGACATGGTGATCAGGGGCGGGGAGAACCTCTACCCGCGCGAGATCGAGGAGTTCCTCCACGGCCACCCCGACGTGCTCGACGTCCAGGTGATCGGCGTGCCGGACGAGAAGTACGGCGAGGAGCTGATGGCGTGGGTGCGGATGCGGGAGGGCGCCGAGCCGCTCACGGCGGAGACGGTCCGCGCGTACTGCCGGGGGCGGCTCGCACACTTCGAGGTCCCGCGGTACGTGCACGTGGTGGACGCCTTCCCGATGACGGTCACCGGGAAGGTCCGCAAGGTGGAGATGCGCGAGGCGGCGGCGGGCATCCTGGGCCTCAAGTCGCCCTGACCCGCCACCCGACCGGGTGTCAGCGGAACTCCCGGACGACCCGTATCCGCCCGACGATGTGGGCGTTGAACTCGTCCAGCTCCTCGGCCGGCACCCAGAGCTCCAGGATCGTCTGCCCGCCGGCCTGCCGCACGGGATAGCGTGCGAGGAACTCGCTGTCCACCTCGAAGCGGGTGACGAACCCGGCCCCGCTGTGCGGGACGTTCCAGTCGCGGGCGATCCTGACCGCGTAGTCCTCGTTGAGCACGGGGTAGAAGATCGGCTGGTCCGGCAGCCGGGGCGGCCAGGCCCGCCAGCCGAGCTCCGCGACGAGCGCCAGCTCGCGGGGGCCGGTGGGGCGCCACAGGGTCGTCGTCGCTCGGCGGCCGGTCATGGTTCTCTTCGCTCTCGGTCACGGGGCCGCCCGGTGCGGGCGGCGGGGTGACGGAACGCTAACCGCACGCCCCCGCACCCGGCACGTGCTTTTCCTGCCGTCAGCCGAGCAGGGCGTAGACCGTGGAGGCGCGGGCGGCCGGTTCCTCGGCGCCCTCGGCGGTCATGGTGACGTCGGCGAAGGCCATCCGCTTGCCGAGCTTGGTGACGTCCACGCGCACGAGCAGGTCGGCGCCGACGACGGGGCGCTGGAAGCTGGTCGACTGCTGGACGGTGGTCATCGGACCGTACGCACCGCGGGCGGCCGAGATCGCGATCACCGTGGCGGTGTCGGCGGCGGCCATCATGGCCTGCCCGGACAGCCCGCCGCCGTCCCGGGCCAGTTGGTCGGACCAGGGCAGCCGCAACACGGCGTGGCGCTCGCCGGTCTCGGTCACGGCGAGCCCGAGCGCGAGCACCCAGGGAGCGAAGTTGTCAGCAAGGATCTTGTCGGCCTCGGCCACAGTCAGCGTCACCCCCCGATTCTGACCGCCCACCCACCCCACCCACAACACCCGCTCCCCCACCCACCCGAAGCCGGAGCGGTCCCGGAACGGCCGTCGTGGATGATGAGCCGGTGCACGTCCACACGCAGAGCCTGCCGCAGGACCCCCGGCAGCCCATGACGGTTCAGGTCCTCACCACCATCGGGTCCGCCGTGGTGATCTGGGGCGGTGACCCCCAGGAGGCAGACGGCCGGCACCTCGTCGAATGGACCGTCGACGAGGACATCCACTGGGGCCGGAACACCCGGCCCGCCCCGGCCTCCGAGGCGGAACTCCGCCAGGAGGGCGACCAGGTGATCATGCGCGGCCTCCTCCGCCTCACGGAAGACGGCGCGGCCCACCTCCGGATGGGCGACTGGCCCGTGCTGTTCGACCTGGCACCACCCGTCCCCGACGGCACGGACGAGTCCTGGGTGGAGATCAGCGTCCGGTCGCAGAACGTCACCCTGCACCCCTACCGAACCTGACCGACGGGCCTCAGGCCCCCGAGGGAGCCGGCGCGACGCGACGCCCCTTGGCCTGTACTGCTCTGCGGACCTCCCGGAAAGCCCGCCGCCGGCCCGAAGCCCTTCCCCCGCGCCACGGGGACAGTTCCGGATTCGGCCGTGCCTCCGAGGATCTCACTGCGCGCCGGGAGTCCCACGACGCGGACGACCACGATGAGGCCGGCCAGACTCAGCCAGGCTCGACTCTGCCGGCCTGGAACACCGCGCCCGTCAAGACTTGTGGATGAGGAGTGGTTGGCTGCCGGCAGGCATAGGGGCTTGAGTCTCCAGTAGGGGGAGACGCAAAGGTGGGGGCATGGACGGCGACACGCTCTACTCGATCGGCGAGCTCGCTCGGCGGACCGGTCTCACGGTCAAGACCATTCGGTTCTACTCCGATCGCGGAATCGTGGCGCCGACGGACCGCAGCCCGGCCGGCTACCGCCTCTACAGCATCGACGCCGTCGCACGCCTGGACCTCGTGCGGACCCTGCGCGAGCTGGGACTGGACCTTCCCACGATCCGCAAGGTCGTGGACCGCGAGCTCTCGCTTCCCGAGGTCGCCGCGGCACATGCCGAAGCACTGGCAGTGCAGATCCGCGTCCTCCGTTTGCGGCGCGCGGTGATGACGGCGGTGGCCGAGCGCGGGTCCACCCCTGAGGAGACGGAACTCATGCACCGGTTGGCCCAGCTCTCCGAGGACGAACGCCGACGTCTGATCGGCGATTTCCTCGACGCCGCTTTCGGCGGTCTTGACGCCGCCCCCGCATTCCGGGGGGTCATGCGCTCGATGACCCCCGAGTTGCCTGACGACCCGGAGGGGGAGCAGGTCCAGGCGTGGGTGGAGTTGGCTGAAATGTCCCTGGACCCGGATTTCCGTGCCGTCATGCGGCGGATGGCCGAGGACCAGGCAGCCGAGCAGGCCCGCAACCACACGATGGGCCCGCGCCGCGACATTGCCGCAGTCGTCCGTGAACAGGCCGGCCCGGCCCTGACGGCTGGAGTCGACCCGGCCTCGCCCCAGGCCGATCCGATCGTCGCGGCGTTCACGGCGCACTACGCGCATCTCCTCGGCCACCCCGACGACGTCGCGCTTCGCCGCCGGCTGGCGACTCGGCTGGAGAGCGTCAACGATCCGCGCAGGGAGCGATACCTCCAGCTGCTCGCAGTGGTCAACGGCTGGCCGGCCCCGGAGAGTCTGGCGCCGGTGTTCGACTGGTCCGTCCAGGCTCTGCACGTCCGGACACGGCAATGACGGGGTGGTCGCAAGGCGGCACGGGCCGGACGCGGCTGGCGTCGGGTGAAAACGCCGCCACATATGATCGGTTGGTGAATGCCCCCGTCGTACTTCAGGTGGCCGCGACGACGGCCTCTCCCGCTCTCGTTCTTCGCCCCTGGCTCATGGAGGACATCCCCGCGCTGGTCGAGGCGAGCCGGGATCCCGCATTGCGCCAGTGGGCGAGCACTGTCGTGGACAACGATGCTGACGGGGCACGGTGGGTGCAGGCCCAGCAGCGGGGCTGGGCAGCGGGGAGTCGGTTCGGCTTCGCCGTCCTCGAGGCACAACCCGGCTCAGTTCGAGCACAGTTGGTGGGCAACGTGGTCCTCAAGGAAGTCGTCTCCGGCAAACCGGCGGCCGAGGTGGGCTACTGGACCGCGGCGCACGCTCGCGGGCGGGGAGTGGCCCCCCGCGCTCTGGAAGCACTCACCAGCTGGGCCTTCGACACCTTCGAGGGCGACGGGCTGGAGCGTCTCGAACTCCTGCACCAGGTGGACAACCTGGCATCGTGCCGGGTTGCACAGAAGAGCCGGTACGACTTCGACAGCGTCCTGCCCGCGGCGCCGCCCTCCTTCCCCCGCGATGGCCACCTGCACGTACGGCGCACGAGCGCCTGAGATCCTCCCGGCCTCTGCTCCCCTGCGGATCGGCTGAGGCTGCTCACCCCGCGAGGGTCTCGGGGCGCCGGCAGCTCGCCCTCGTCGTCCGTGGTCTTCTTGACCGGCTTGGGATCTTTCGCGTTGTACTGCCGGGTGAACGCGGCGACGGCTTCGCGGGCCTGATCCTTGTCCTCGGCGTTGTAGATGTCCTGGATCGCGCGGTTGGCCGCGGGCTGGGCCGACTTCGGCAGGGAACCGAGAACATTTACGGTTCGTGAACCCAGCATCATTGTTCGCGTCGGGGAGCACCTCGGCCGGGGCCTTCCAGAAGCCGAGCGCGCCGTCCCCGACGGCCGGCACCGGGGCGCGCATGCCCCGGCGGTCACAGTCGCGGTCGTCGACTTCGGCGCCACCCCCGAGGGCGAGGCCGTACTGGACGCGCTCAGGTCGCTGCCTGACCTCATGGGCCGCAAGAAGGTCGGCCCAGCCGAGATCGACACCGGCCTGCTGGCCGGCGAGTTGCAGCTGGGCGGGCTTGAAGGGATCGGCGCATTCAGTCCTGGGGCCATCCACCACGACGGCGTCCGCGCGATCGAGGAGTACCTCCCGCACCGCGCCGCAGCCGTCCCGGACACCGGGCACGTCTTCACCACCGTCAACGGGCGCCCGCTCGAACCCCAATCGCTCATCCGCATCGTGCGTGCCGTCGCGGCCATCCACCCGGACCTGGAGAACCTCGCCCCCGCACTCTCGGCCGACGCCGTCACCCACTCGCCGGCGACGGGTCATCACCTGACCGAGTTCCTGCTCGCTCTCTCCGCCTATGAGGCCTCGCGGCACGGGCCCTGAGAGCCGGGGCGGCTCCGGGGTGAATGGCGCGGGCGCCCCTCCCGCGGGAGGGGCACCCTGGGCGCGTATCGGATCAGGCAGGTGAGTCAGGTGCGCTGCACCAGGTGGTCGATCGAGAAGAGGAGGTGGGTTTCGCCGTACTCGAAGAGGCTGCTGAGGCTCTTGTATCGGGTGTACTGCTCCTCGGTGACCGGCAGCTGCAGGACCTGCAGGGTCCGCAGGAACAGCCGGAACCCCAGGTCGGGGTCGACCTGGATGACGACCTGTTCCAGCGCGCCGAACACCGCGGTGCCCTGCAGAGGGCGGAACTCGGGGCTGATCGCAACGCCTGCGGCGGACGGTGCCTGCTCCCGGATCTCGCGCAGGACCGCATCTCTGGTGTCGGTGCGGACTGCCGAGGTCGCGGGGACGTAGGCGGGTGCGACCTCGGCCAGCCGTGCCTCGGACAACTCCACGACCTGCTCCAGCCACTCCCGACCGCCGATGTCGAACATGTCGAGGTTGTAGCCCCGGTCCGTCGCCGCCAGCCACAGCAGGGTGATCGTGTCGTCGGACAGACCGGAGTCGAGCATCCGGCGGGTGTCCTCCAGCACGATGGCAGCCTCGGAGCCCGGAGGGCGCTCGTAGCCGTCGTACGTCACGGCGATTTCGAGGGCCGCGCGAGGAGTGCGGTAATGCCATCCTGCCGTGAACAGCCTGGAGAGCTGGGAGAGTCCAAAGTCCTGGTCGACCCCCTGTCGGGCGGTACTGACCGGCGGCCAGCTGATGGTGAGGCCGTCGTGCACGACCGCCGGGGGAAAGCCGAACTGCCAGCTCAGGGCCAGCAGACGGCGGTACTGCTCATGCGAGACGGACACGGAGGACGTCTTGAGCGCGCGAAGGAACAGCCGCAAGCCGAGGTCACCGTCGGCACCGGTCACCACCTGCTCCAGAGCATCGACGAGGTCCGGTTGCCGCGACGAAGCGTGGGCAAGAGCCGGGGCGCTGGCCCGGATCTCTGCCACGACCGCCTCGCACAGTCCCACGTCCCGCACGGGCCGCACCGGAGGCGGCCCATAGGAGCGCTTGTTCTGCCGGAGCCGTGCCGTCGAAACCTCCGAGACCCTCTCCAACCAGTCACGGACGCTCATCCCATGGTCGCGCAGGTCGAAGGCATGCCCCGAGGCGGCCAGCCACACGGTGGACAGGACTCGCTCCGGAAGCTCGGAAGCCAGCAGCCGACGAGCATCCTCGCCAAGTTCGATGGCCTCCTCCCCGTCGGACTGGTCGGCGATCTCCTCCGCGTACCCGAGCGCGGCCGCCAGGCCAGTGCTTGAACCGGCAAGGCCAAGGCGTTCGGTCAGGGCGCTCAGACCAAAATCGTCGCCGTAGCCGAGTTGGTAGTATGCAGGACGTTCCTGGCTCACGGAGCCACCCCCGTCGGATATGCAGTCATGATGGCGAATCCACCACGCCCCTGACCTCTGTGGCTCTTCACTCTCAGCAACTTCACCCTGACCCCGTTACCGGCGTTCGTCACAGTCACACCGTCTGCGTGGTAAACCTTTCCCAGGGAAGGATAGGCAGTCCAGCGCCCTGTGGTGTCCAGCACCAGGGAGCCATCCGGTGCCGCGGCCACTGTCTTTTCAAAGGCCTTCCATTTTGCTTGATCTATCACTCTTCGGCCATTCTTTATCGTACTGAAGTGGTCCGCCACCACGCGCTCGATGGCTTGCTGGGCAATCTCCTGGCTGGTCCATATCGTGTTCGGCTTCCCCGTCTTCCGGGCCAGTTCGAACGCTTCCTCCGGCGTCGGGGTAACGTGCTTTTGAAGGGCGTGCATTTCGCCCGATTCCCTGAATTTGCGGAGGTTCGGAAGCAGTTCGTCGCTCAGATTCAGGCAGTTGTGCACGAGCACATCTGACGCCTTTGATCCTTCAGCTCGAACATAGAAAGTGTGCAGACCGCTGACCGTGAGGTCATAGACCTCCTGGGAGAACGCGTCTGTCTCGCCGCGCACCCCCGTTACGGCAATCGCCTCCCCGTCGGGACGGAACAGCCAGTCTCCCGCGCGCAGTTCCGAGGCGAGAACCCATCCGCGCTTCTTGGCATAGATCTTGTGCCCGGGCGTGGTGTCCAGGCTGCTGCCGTCGGCGAGGCTGATGGTGACGAGCTTGTCCGCGGGGTGCTGGAAGGTATCGGTGACCGGCTCGGGGCGGGCGGTCCCGGTGGCCGGGTCCCCGGCCAGTACCGCGTCACCCACCCGGAGCATGCTGATCGGGCGATGCGATCCGTCTGCCATCAGCACGGAAGTGTGGCCCGGGAAGCTGTTCGTCCTGCATGAGGTGAAGATCGCTTCAGCCATGTTGGCCTTGTACTCGATGGCTGCCAGGGCCTGCGGGTTGATCCTCAGGGACTTCAGCGCCCGTGCGGCGTCGGCGATGCCGATTCCAGTACGCATGGCGGCGTCGAGAGCGGCGATGCCGTCGGCGATAGGCCGAAGGATCTTGCCCGAGAACAACAGCGCGACGTCCACGCCGGCCCACCCGCATCCGCCCCAGCTTCCGCTCTGGCCGCCGGGCCACAACTGGACGCACTTGATCCAGTGCCCGAAGAGGATGTCCACCGGGTCGACGCCGGCCTGGTACTCGCCGATCGTGATGTTGTGCGTGATCTCCTGAGACAGCTCGTCCGTCGGGTATTCGCCCAGGTAGACAGTCTCGTCAGCCGGGCAGGTCGCCTTCGTCGGGTCCAGGATCTCTGCGGTGCACAGGTACAGGTCGAGGAAGGCCTTGTACCGGATCTTCACGGTCAGCGTGCAGTCGCCCTTGTAGACGAGTGCGTCGATCCAGCCTTCGCAACCGTCGGTCTTCTTCAGGGTCTGGGGTTCGCCGATCTGCTCGGTGCGATCGGTGAGGTAGAACATGTTGCCGATGGACGCACCGGCTGCGTCGGGGACGGTTCCGGTGTTGATCTGCTTCGCCTTTGAGGCCTTCTCGGCCCGGTCGGCCGCTTCCTGGGCTTCCTTGGCGTACTTCTCGGCGTCCTTGGCCGCTTGTTCGGCGGCGGTGGCGTCGGCGGCGGCGCGGTCGGCGGCCTTGCGGGCCTCCTGGGCGGCCGTGGTGGCCGCCGCTGCCGCGGCGCGGGCCGCCTGGGCGTCGAGTGCGGCCTGGTCTGCGGACTCGCGGGCGGCCTTGGCGTAGCCCTCGGCGCGGCCGGCGGCCTTGTCCGCCGCCAGTGCGTCGGCGGTGGCGTCGCGGTCGTGGCCGATGGTGCGGGCCAGTGAGGCGGCTGCCTTCGCGGCGTACGTGGAGGCGTCGGCGGAGTAGCCGAGGGCTGCCTTGGCGTAGGTGCGGGCGGTGGCGGCGTACTCGGCTGCCTTGGCCGCGTACGCGTAGGCGGCCTTGGTGTCGCCCTTCGCGGCGTCGGCCAGTTCCTTGGCGGCTTCTGCTTCCTCCTGCGCGTTCTTGGCGTGGGCGTCGGCCACGGCCTCCTGCTGCTCGGCGATGGTCTTGGAGCCCTGGCCGGTCAGCACGACCAGGCCGGCGGCCGAGTCGGTGGTGATGTAGGGGGAACCGAGCTGGATGGCGTCGTTGGCGGGCTTGGCGACCTGCTTGGCGGCCTTGCCCGCGTCCACGGCTGCCTGGGCGGTGACGTGGGCGTAGCCCGTGGCCTTGGCCGAGGCGGCAAGGGCCTTGTCCGCCTGGTCGGAGGCCTTGTCGGCCTGGGACTTGGCGTCCTTGGCCTTCTGCTCCGCCGTGTCGGCCTGCGTGACGGCCGCCCGGGCTTCCCTGGCGGCGTCCTGTGAGGCGGCGAGGGCGTCGGCCGCGGCGCTGGTCGCGGTGCGTACCGCGGCGTCGGCCTTGAGCTTCTCGGCCTGGGCGGCGTCGGCGTCGGAGCGCGAGCGCTTGGCGGCCGCCTCGGCCCGGGTCGCGGCGGCGTCGGCGTCCGAGGCGGCCTTCGTCGCCGCGTCGGCCTCGCCGCGGGCCTTGCCGGCCGCCGTTTCGGCCTGGGTGGCGTATGTGTCGGCCTGGTTGGCGGCGGTCCTTGCGGCGTCTGCTTCCGTGCCGGCGTCGAGTGACGCGGCGTAGGCGGCCTTGGCGTCGGCCTTGGCGCGGGCGGCGTTGGCCTTCTGTTCGGCGTTCCAGGCGTCGTCGCGCTTGGTCTTGGCGTTGTCGCGTGCCTTCTCGGCGGCGGAACGCTTCTGCGAGGCCGTGGTGGCGGCCGCGTCGGCCTTCTTGCCGGCGGCCTGAGCCTGGGTGGCGTAGGTTTCGGCGTTCTTCTTGTGCTCGGCGGCTTCGGCCTGCTTGGCCGCGGCGGTCGCCTTCTCGGCCTTGGCGGTGGCTTCTTCCGCCTCCGCCGCGCGCCGCTTGGCGTGGGCCTGGGCGGCTGCGGCCTTGGCGTCGGCTTCGGCTTCGACGGCCTCGCCGAGCTTGGCCTTGGCCGTCTCGGCGCTCTTCTTGGCGTTGTCGCGGTGCTCCTTGGCCGACTCGGCGGCGGCCTCGGCCTGCTCCGCGGCCATGCGGGCGGCTTCCTTGCGGAACTCCGCCTTCGACTGCGCGGCCTGGGCCAGTGCCCGCTGCGTGATCGTCTCGCTGTCCCCGGCGGAGGCGCGGGTGGCGGCCTCGGCCGTCTCGCCGGCCTTCACCATCGCCTCGAGAGCAGCGGCGGCGCCCTTGGTGACCTGGGCCTTTTGCTGGCCGACCAGCAGACCGCGGCCGCGCGGGGCGCCAGCGTCGTCGGCGATCGCGTACGCCTTCTTCGCGGCCGTGTCGGTCGCCTCGGCCGCGTCCGTGGCCGTGGCGGCCCGGGCCTTGAGGACCGCGAGCTGCTTCTTCGCGCCGGCCTGCGCGTCGGCGATGCCCTCGTCGGCCTGGTCGAAGTCGGCCTTGGACGGCATCTCGCCGTTGTGGCCGGACGGCACGATGACGAAGCGCTGCGAGTCGTCGCTCTGGCACGTCCACAGGCGGGCGTCGGAGCCACCGTTGAAGTTCCGCAGGTCCAGGCACTTGCCCGTGCCGGTGTTCTTCAGGTGCGTGGTGGTGTGGGTGGTGTACTCCCACGTCTGGGCCGGGGTGCTGTTGCACGTCCAGATCTGGATGGCCGTGCCGTTGGCGTTGTCCGCGCCCGCCACGTCCAGGCACTTGGACGACCTGACGTTCCGCAGGTGCAGGCCGAGCGCGTCACCCTCCAGCCGCCACTGCTGGGCGGCGCTGCCGTTGCACGCGTACACCTGGACCGGCGTGCCGTTGGCGGTGCTGGCGTTCTGGACGTCCAGGCACTTGTCCCGGTCCGCCCGTACCTCGATCACGGCCGGCTTGTCGCCGACCCAGCCGATGCCGCCGGGCTTCCAGTAGTCCTTCCAGCGGGCCAGGTGGTCGGCGACCCACGAGTGGCCCAGCATCTCGCTCAGCGCCTGCGCGCCGTCGGCGAGGGCCTTGGTGGCCTTCTGGTTGGTGTCGAGGATCTGGTTACGCGGAGCGGCCTGCGCGGAGATCTCCCGCTGCCACTCCGCGGCGGCGGTCTTCGTGACGCCGTCGAGCACGTTGGCCGGGTCGAGCGGGTCACGCCAGGCGCAGGTGGAGAACCGGGTCTTGAGGTCCTCCACCGCGATGCGGAACTCCGGCGTGCCGGGGGCGGGCGCGGTGCGCGTGAAGCCGCCGGCGGACAGGAACTGACGGGCGTCGTCCGCGCCGGTGGGATTCGAGGCCGAGTCGCTGATCAGGTACTTGAACGCCGCATGCTCGGCTTCCGCCCGGGCCAGGGCCTCCCCGGACAGCTCCCTGGGGTCGGGCTCGGTCCCGTACAGCGGGGTGCCCAGCTTGCTGACGGCCTTGCGGGCCGCGGTGCCGGCGGGAGGGGTGGACTCCTCGTAGAAGTCCTTCTCCTCCTTCCAGTACCGGTCGCCGATCCAGGGGGCCAGGCCCGTCTGCTCGGTGAAGTCCTTCTCGTCCGAGCCCGTGGACCCCGGCGGCTTGTGGAAACTGGCTTCGGTGAAGCCCGCGGGGCTGGTCAGGCCCGCGAGGGGCTTCTGCCAGGCGTCGCGGCGCGCGTAGATCGCGGCCAGCTCCTTCGCGGCCGCCGCCCGGTCCTTCTCGTACGCGTTGCCCAGCGGCGTGGTCCGCCAGTAGGTGCGGTCGGCGAGCTCGTGCAGCGTGGCGGCCGGCTGGTTCAGGCCGTCCTGCGCCGCGGCGGTCATCGCGGGACCGCCCAGCCGCAGCACGTCGGACATCAGGCACTGGTCCTGACGCAACTGCTCGGCGGCGGTGTCCTCCCGCCAGTCATAGGTGTTGCCGGTCGGCTCGGCACGCAGCGGGACGGAGCCCGGCTGTACGGCCAGGCCGCCGAGCAACGCGAGAACGGCGGCGGACGTGACGAGAGGTGTCAAGCGAGCGGATTTTCTGTTCCGGTACGTGGGCAGCCCTGATCCGGGGCGCATGAAGAACCCTTCTTCGGTCGACAGTCCAGGCCTGGGGCCTGATCGAAGAGGGGGGAAGTTCAGTTGTGAACGAAGCTCAAAAGCATGGCGCGCGTGGCCGGCGGCCGCGAGACGACTCGCGGGGTGGCACGACGGCGCGGCCCTTGGACGGCGGTGTCCCCCAGTCACCGATGAGTACGGCGCGGGACCTGGTCAGGGTCCGCCGTACTCGCAAGTCACCATATGCACACCCGCAACACGTGTCACGAGGGTGGAATGAGCCACGGCTGATCTTCGACGGCCCGGACGGCGTCTGTACGACGAGCAACGGTGAGGTTGCCTTACCCGGCCGTCGCCCGTGCTCGGCTGACCGACCGCCCCGACGGTGTATCACTGAAGGCGCGCCACGCTGGACGGGGCATGCTCCCGCCCCGGTTACTCCGAGGCCAGCCGCCAGGCCGAGCAGGACGCGCTGGAGGCCGCCCGGCACGGCGGCTGGGTGGCCGGCTCGAAGGCCTCCGCCGGATGCCAGGACCGCGCGGCCGCGTTCGACGAGGAGCTCAAACCGCAGTACGGCATCGCCTATAGAGGCAAGGCCTCGAGCTTGATTGGCGCCAGTTCGCATGCCTTGACGACGCGCAGGTTCGCTGGTCCGGGAAAACCAGCGAACCTGGCGAGCACGGGCACCGGGCCCTCGTAGCGTCAGTCGCCGATGAAGAGGAGGTAGCCCGATCGTCGGATCGCCTGGTGGGCCTCCTCGATGACGCGTCTCAGCACAGGTGTCTTCGCCTCTTCCGGGAGCTGCTCCAGCCCGACGACGAAACGCTCGAGCTGAGGAGTGTTGAACATCGTCAGATCGTAAGGTGAGACACCACGACGCAGGCTGTCCTCAGGCGCCCCCTGGCACATCTCACGAAAAGAATCCTCCACGTCGTCACCAAACTCCGCTTCCGTGTCCTGCACACGGTTCAGTCGGCGAATTCCCAGACCCATCCCAAATTCCCCCTCATTATCCGCCTATGGCATCGGTAACAAGTCACCGCGGCAGCTCCGCTGGCCGACGCGGGGGCGGCCGATGTACCCGCCTGACGATGGAGTGGGTCTCGATGCCGGCTCTGTCCGACGTCGGCCGGCGCGGAGAAGGTGATCGCGTGCGTGACCTGGGTGCACGGTCACTCCGCGGCCCCCGGACAGACTCATTTCTCGCCAGCAGGCAGCGGACGGGCGTCGCGAGGCGGACGCCCCGCCGAAGCTGCGTGAGCTGCTGGTAGCCAGGAACGCCGCGATCCCGTCCGATCAATCAGATCGGGCGGGATCGCGTGAACTCTTCCTAAGAGAGCTCAAGAACAGTCGATGCTAGGCACTGACGTGGCAGCTCACTCCGTCCGTGGCCAGGCCAGCTGCCAGAGACCCGCCCCCGCCTCCTGCCTCGCCAGTCCGGTGGACGCCTCTGCGAGCTTCTGTGCGATATGGCTCTGGGTGAGCACCACATCCGGGATGCGGGGGACTCTGTCTCCGTCGTACAGCACGAGTGAATCCCAATCCTCCGGATCGGAGATGCCGCGCCGGTCGACGATCACCGCACGTGTGGGCACTGGCAGCTTCGTCGCGGCGACGGTCACGGCCGCTTCGACGCGCGCCGCCTCCTCGAATGTGAGCCCGTCCAGCCAGAGTGTCTGGATCTCGCAGCCCAGCGGCTCGTAGGCGAACGTGTCGATGATGTTGGTGTTAGCCGAGAACCACCAGGTCATCGTGATGTCGGCGATGCGGTGACCGAGCAGCAGCCCCAGCTCCTCCTGCTCCATGGGCACCTGCTCGCCCTCGACGTCGAGGACGAACGGAACGCCTCTGACCGGGTGCGGCAGGACGATCCCTTGCTCAGCGAAAAGCTCCACCTGCTGCGCGAAGACCGACGTGGCCGCGGATTCCCGGTACCAGCGAATAAATCCGTCAGCCATGGCTAGCAACTCGGCAGCGTGAAGATGTGCACATTGTCTTCTCCAAAGACCTTCTTGGCCTGCTTGATCGCGGATTCCGGCGTGTTGTCGGCAAGGTAGTAGATCGCCTTCACGCCAGCCTGGTCGGCGGCATATTTGTTGATCTTAAGTGCGGTTCCGAACTTGGACGGGTTCTTGGCTTTTGCTCCGCCACCGACGAACACGTACTCACCGTTCGGCCCGATGACATCGAGGCCGCTGGAGCCGACGTTGGGCATTTCGATCTTGATGTCCTGCCCCTTCTCGTCCTTGGCCAACGTCCCGCCGATCAGCTTGGCTATGTACTCCTCGCGCTTGAGGCCCAGACCGCCTGGGTCATTGCCTCCATCGGCCATCGGCACGAACGAGCGGTTCGGGCCGTACGCGAAGAATGCCGCACCGCGTGACGCGGAGCGGCTCTTCTTCTTGTCAGTCACGCATGCCGGGAGCTTCTTCCACGCCTTCTCGAGGATCTCGTCGCTCTTGTCGACCAGCTTCTTCGCGGTGGCTGACCTGTCGAGGAACCCGCCGATGCCCCAGATGACCTTGCCGATCTTGGGGAGCTTGCTGACCAGCTTGGCGGCCTTGGCCCACGGCAGGTTCGAGACGATCGCCCACACGCACGTCGGGATGTCGGGGTCGTCCCAGCACTCCTGAATGTCCTCGGCTGCGAGTTCGATGAGGATCTCGGCGCCGTTCTCCGTCAGGTAGTCGAGGAGGCCCATCTCTGCGAGCTGGCGTGCTGCCTCGTACTGCTCGACGGTGATACCTGCAGCTTCGAGTGCCTCACGCTCGCCGTCTTCCAGGTCGAGCAGTGAGCCGTCGCTCTTCTCCTTGGTCTTGGCGGCCTCCTGACGCGCCTTGCGTTGCGCTTCGCGCTGATATTCCTCCGCTTTCTTGGCCGCTTCACCGGCTTCCTTGGCGTACGCGCCGGCGTTCTTGGCCGCGGTCTCGGCTGATGTGGCGTGTGCCTCCGCCGAGGTGGCCAGCCTGGCTGCGTCGAGTGCCTCCTTCTCCGACCTGGCTGCCGCGGTCTGGGCGGTGCTCGCTTCCTTCTCCGCGAGGGTGGCCGCGCTGTTGGCGGCCGTGGCCTGGTTGTCCGCGTCCGTGGCGGCGGCGCGGGCGCGTTCTGCTTCGGCCTCGGCCTGGGTGGCCGCGGTGCGTGCCGCCGCTGCGTCCGCGAAGGCCTGCGTGGCGGCCTGGTTGGCCAGCTTCACGTCTGCCCGGGCCTGGGCGTCGGCCTTGCCGGCTCGGGAGGCTGCCGCACGGGCCTTGGCTCCGTCCTCGGCAGCCTGCGCGGCGGACTTCATCGCGGCCACCGCGGAGCGTGCGGCGTCCGCGGAGGAGCGGGCCGCCGCTGCCGACGCCTTGAAGGCAGGGGCCAGCTGGGCGTTGGCGCGTGCTGCGGCGGCTTCCGCCGCTTCGGCGGCCTTGACTGCCTCGGTTGCCCTGGCCTCGGCCTTGGTGACCTCCTCCTGGCCCATGGCCAGAGCTGCCTGTGCCACCTCGGCGGCGAAGTCGGCGTCCATGTCCGTGGCGGTGAAGGGCGCGACGAGGAGGATCGCGGAATTGGCCGGGTCCGCGATGCCGGCGGCGCTGGTACGCGCCGACGTGGCGGCCTGGAGCGCGACGGTGGCCTGGACGCGGGCCATGGCCGCTTCACGGGTGGCTCCGTCGGCCTCCTCCCTGGTGCGGTTGGCCGCCTGGAGGGCCTGGTTGGCCTGGATCGCGGACAGCCCGGCCACTCGGGAGGCTTCGTGGGCGGCGGTGCCCGCGCGCGCTTCCTGCGCGGTGGCCTCAGCCGCCTGGGCGTTCGCCCGCTGCGTCGCGGCGCGGGTGGCCGCAGCCTGGGCTTCGGCCTTGTTGGCCGCGGCGTTCGCCGTGAATGCAGCGGCTTCGGCCTTGTTGGCTGCGGCGTCGGCTCGCGCGGCGTGTGCGGTGGCCTGACCGGCTGCGGCGCGGGCTCGCGCCGCAGCGCCGGCGGCCTCGATCGCGGCCTGGCGGGAACGCACCGCCGCACCCGATGCCGCGTCAGCGGCATCGCGCGCCTGGCCGGCGGCGCCCTTGGCTGCGTTGGCCGCGGCCCGAGCCTCGGCCGCCGCGGTGCGGGCGGCCCCGGCCTGTTCGGTGCCCTCGGCCTTGGCGGCCAGCGCCTCGGTCGCGTTGGCGCGCGCCTCCTCAGCACGGTGCAGCCGCTCCATCTCGAACGCCTTGTTACGGGCGTTGCGCGCGTTCGTCTCGGCGAGGGCCGCCTTGTCGTCGGCGCCCGCGGCAATGGTCTCCTGGGCCTGGGCCGTGGCGCGCTTTTGTGCGGCCAAGGCCGCCGCCGCCTGCGCGTCCGCGCGCTTGGCCGCAGCCGTACGCTGCTCCGCTTCCGCACGCACCCGGGCCTGCGCGGCACGGTCCCGCTCCTGTTCGGCGCGTACCCGCGAGGCCTCCGCCAGCTCGCGCTCTCGCTGGGCGATCGCCCGCTGGTCGGATGCGACCTTCGCCTGGCGCTGTGCCTCGACTCGTGCGTCGCGAGTCTTCTTCGCGTGCGCCCATGCCTGCACTTCGGCCTGTTCGGCGTCGGTGCGGGCCTGGCGTGACTTGGCGGCCGCCTCCTTGGCGATCTTCGCCTGCCTGGCGGCCGCCTCGGCGAGACGGGCCGCAGCCTTGGCGTGCTCCTCGGCGTTGGCCCGCCATTTGGCGGCCCGCTGAGCGTGGAGCTCGGCTTGGTTCTTGGCGTTGAGACCGGCTGCGTCGGCGGCTGTTGCGTCCACCGCGTGCTGAGCTGTCGCCGCCGCCTTGGCCGCCGCGTCCGCCGCGGCCGAGATGCCGGATGCGACCTGGGACCACTGGACTCCGTACGTCAATCCGGTCTCGATCAGGATGTCCGCCTGCACCTTGGCCTGCAGTGCCGCCACCTGTGCCTGCTTCGCGGCCGTCTGCGCGATGTCGACCTGCCGGGCGACCTCGGCCTTGACCGGCCCGTAGTCCGAGACGCGCTTGCCGGCACGGTCGGCGTCGAGCATCCGATCGGCTTCACGTGACTGGCCGGCCGCCGAGCTCATCGCGTTCGCCGTTGTCTTGAGCGCTTTCACCGCCCTGCCATGAGCAGCGATCAGCTTCGTACGCGACTCGGCCGCGCGGGCGGTGTCCTCCGCCAGCTTGCGCAGCTTCTCCGCTGCCTCGAGAGCTTCCTTCTGCGCCTTCTCCTGCGCCTCCCGGTCATCGGCGTCCTTGCGCGCCGCGACCAGGTAGCCGTTCGCCAGGAACTCCGCGATCACCTTGTCGTCGCCCGTGGCCAGGGCCGCCTGAGCGGCGCGCTTGACCTCGGGGCCGCCGATGGCGACGAGCATCTCGACCCGAGTGCGGTTCTCTGCCGCGCGTTCCTTGTCGTTCTGCTCCGTCGCCCTGTCCCGCTGTCGGGCGATCTCGGCGCCGAACGCCAGGAAGTCGACACGATCCCGTGCGGAGCCCTTGAGGACCCTTTCGACTTCCGAGTTGAAGTACGGGCCTCCCGTGCCCCGCAGGGCCTGAATCTTCTGCAGGTTCTCGACGTCGGCCGCGTCGCGCTTGTCCTTGGCCCTCTGGCGTGCCTCGGCCTCGCCCCGCTCCAGGAAGTCCCTGATCGCGTTCGGCTCCGTGCTCTCCAGAGCCTTCCGGGCGGCCTCGCGGACTTCCTCCTCCTCATCGAACTCGGCGAAGTCCTCCACCAGCTGCCGGTCGCGTTGCGCGCTGATGTCATCGAGCGCGGAACGCGGCGGGAGAGCCGCCGGCGGTGGCTGGTTCCGCAGGGCGGCCAGCAGGCGCGTGACGTCCGCCTTCGAGCCCGTACGCTCCTCAGCCGCGGCCTGCGCCGTCATACCTCCCAGCAGCGCCACGGCCAGCGCGGCCGACACCGCCTTGCGCACAGCGCCGGGCACGTGGCCCCTCGCTTGTCGCCGTCCGGCCGATGGCCGGAATCCACCCAACACAGGAAAATCCCCCTCAGTAGAAGAAAAGGAATCCCCCTGCCCGCGCCGGGGCGGACAGGGGGAACGATTCGGCCCATGGACGTTCGCCGGAGCCGGTGCGACCGAACCGTCGGGCCGCTGTCCGCCGGCCGCGTCGCGTCAGCCCGTGACCCGGTTCTTGTTGTCCCGGGCCCCGTCGGCCATCACCTTCCAGAAGCCGGCTGTCTCGCCGGCCTCGACCTGCTCCGTGGACCAGTCGCGACTACGCGCTTCAGCCGGAGCGCTGACGTGCTTCCACACCTCGTCCGCGCTCTCGTTGGACACCCGGCCCGTGCTTCGCCAAGCCTCGGCCTGGGCCGTGGCCGTGGCCTGCTCGGCGATCCAGGCCTTACGGGCGCCGTCCGCGTGATCGGCCACAGCCTGCCAAGCCCCCTCGGCCTCGGCGCGCAACTGCGCTGCGCCGGGCGACGACCTCAGGGCTGCCTCGGCAGTCGCCACCCTCGCGATCAGCATCGACAGCTCATGGCGACGACGTACCTCGGCACCGGTCACCCGAAGCCGAAAAGCCTCAATGTCCAATGCCGCACCGGAGGCCCAGCCATAGCCGAAGAACTCCGCCACGTCCTCGTCCGTGGAACCGGCACGCAGCGCCCACTGCGCCGCCACCCGGACCTGCTCACCCGGATCACCCATCGCGATCCCCCGGACGAAGGCACGGTGCCGGTCGGCGATCAGGAGCCGGTGCTCCGTCTCGGCCGATCGCCCGGTGCGGTCCCGCTGCTGGGCTGTTGCGTAGCCGGTCTTCACGAATGCGGCACGGTCGGCATCCGATCCCCTCAGCGCCCGCTCCGCGGCCGACCGCACCTCCGGGGAGAACCCCACGGGGTGCGTACGTACGACCCGCTCGCAGAATTCGCGGTTGCGCGACCGTGTATCGCTCAGGCGCTTCCTCGCGACATCATGGCCACCTCCAGGAGCCAGCCAATCCGCGATCGCCGCATCGCCACGCGTACTGCGCAAGGCGTTCCACGCCGAAGTACGTATCTCCGCGGGCAACCCGGACTTCGCGATCTTCAGCACATGCTTCCGCGCTTCATCGGCCGCGGTGGCCGCTGTCAGCGCCGCCGGATCGTCAACCGCCACGGTGCTCGCCCGGACCGGAGCCGCGTCGACGAGGACCCCGCCGACAGCCAGTACACCGATGGCCACCGCGGATGCGACCCACCGCTGATGCCTCATGCCGCGGTCGGCCGACGTGCTTCCCTTGCCTGTCTTCCCCATTGTTCAGGGAGCCAGCGGTGCGGAGATCCGCCAGGCTGCCCGGCGGCCGAATTCGGGCGTGCCTCCGGTGCCGATGGGCCCGGTGACCGCGAAGTTGGAGCGGGCGAAGACGTCCCCCCATCCAGGCGCGAGCCACATCGGCCCCATCTCGCTCTGCTGTGTGAAGGACACGCCCCCTCCCTCAAGAGGCTTGCGCAGGCACCAGGAGGCACTGTTCCGAAACGCGGCACTCCGATCGTCGGCGGCCGTCTCCACCCGAAGTGCGCTGCCCTCCTCGGCCTTGCCGCTCCTGAGGTAGTAGCCGGGGTTGCGCACCGACTCGAAGGAGTAGCAACCAGGCTCACCCGCAAGTGACGGCACGATGACCCAGGTGGCGTTCTGGCGGTCGGCCGACGCGCTGTGGTCCGCGAGGCCGCTGCTCATGAGGACCCTGCCTCGGCCCTCCCCGGACTGACGCGCGTGCTGGCTGACGTCCCCCGCCATCAAGGACTGGCGCTTGAGCCGGTACTGCGCCTCCGGCTTCAAGAACCGCGCCACATCGTCGTCGCCGGCGGCGAGAGCCTTCTTGGCCGCGGCCACCAGGTTCGGGTTGACGCCGCCGCGTTCCGCAGCGGCCTGGATCTGAACGGCCAGCCTGCGATTTCCCTCCGCGATCTTCTTGCGCCGGATCTCGTCATCGCGCTTGTAGGCCGCGTCGGCGCCGGTGTGGATGTACTCCTTCCAGTCCGCCGGATCGGTGCTGAGTGCCGCCCGCTGTCCCGCGGCGAACAGCTCACTGCCGCGCAGATCGGCGGGGGCCTGGCGCAGCAGCTCACGGATGAAGTTGTCGTCGCTCAGCGCGAGCATGGCCTTGCCGGGTTCGATGCGGAACAGGGCCGCGGCGCTCTTGCGACGCTCGATCTCCTTGCGCCGCTCCGCCTCCTTGCGGTTCTGCTCCTCGAGCTCCTTCAGCTCGTTGGCCAGATCCCGCTTGTGGGCCTCCCGAGCACCGTTGACGATGAACTCCCGCCAGTCCGCCGCTTCCCCGAGCAGTGCCTTCAGCGCCGCGGCCCGCACCTCAGGGCCGGATGCCTCGTTCCTGGCGACAGCCCGGATGAAGTTGTCGTCGCTGAGGGCAAGCAGCTCCGGGGTACTGGGGATGCCGATCGTGAGCAGGACCTGGGACTTGGCCAGCCGGGCTGCGCGCTCTGCCTCCGCCTTGCCTCGCTCGCGCTCCTGGTCGAGCTTGTACGCCTCGTGGATTCCGGTCACGATGAACCGCACATGGTCCCCGGCAGCCGTGCTGGCCAGCGCCTGCTCGGCCGCAACACGGACCGCCTCCAGCTTCTCGCCGGAGTCATTGGCCTTCTGCCACAGCGCGTGGATGAAGTCGTGATCGCTGAGAAGGAGTACGTCGGCGGTCGGGTCGAGACGGACCACAGCCGCGGCGTCGACGCGCTGCGCGTCGGTCGTCTGGATTCCCGCCGCGCGGACGGAGGCCTCGGATGGCCCGCCCTCGGGGGCGCCGTCTGCGAGGGCGCTGGGCGCCACGGCGCTCGTGACGGCCGCCAATGCGGTGGCCGTCACCAAGCTGCTGGCGACGATCCGCCGCATCCGGGTGGACACGGTGTGCTTGCTGGTCATGCTGGTCGAACCCCCCGCCGCCATGAGGCGGCAAACACGAATACGTACGACAGCGGCGCGCCATCGGCAGTGGTCAGCTACCGAAGGCAGCACGCCGCCCCTGGGCTGGGCGCCACGCTGCGACGGTCCATGGCATCAGCGCGAAATCTCCCCCACGGGGGAGTAACAGGCACGCGGAGACGGACCGGACAAAACACCCACATCGACGCTACCCGGCAGTAACGATCTTGCTCAATTCGTTTTCGGGCGATGCCTGGCCGAAACCCCTCGTATCGGTCCGATCGAGTCGGTGAATGGCCAAGGGGTTCGCATCAGGCGCGACATCGACGACCTCGAGCTCATCAAGCAGATGAGCGCCATTGGCCAACGACTGTTCCGCACGTCGCGCCACGGCGGCAGTCAGCGGCTCAGTGCGTTGGTGACCTGGGCCAGGCGAGGGGTAGGCCAGCCGAAGTTGTGGGCGGGGTTGCGGAGGGAGTAGCGACCGTCGTTGACCAGATGGCCTTCTTCGGCCCTATACCAGTGCGTGGGGCCGTACTGCCCCTGATGGGCGAGGAGCGTTGCAGCGAGCCGCTCCGGCGCCTCGATGCCCGTGCGGGCGCGCAGCGCCGCGGTGACCCGCTCGACGGCGTCACCTGGTACGGCGTCGTCGCCGAATGCCGGGAGCAGGAGCAGTAGTCGGGAGGGGGGCGCAGGTGCTGCCGCCGTGCAGGCCGTTGTCGGCTGCGGCAGCCAGCTCGGCCCAGGACAGGCCGGGGCCCATGAAGTGCCCGTCGTCCTGTGCCAAGGTTTCGGCCGCGTCCCAGTCAGGGTGGTGCACGAGGTAGCCGATGCCTGCTTCCCCCTCCAGGGCGCGATACACCACATACAGACGGTGGTCATCGGCGAGCGGCACCGTGAATACGGGCCAGGTGGCGCCCCCCAGAAGCTGGGAGAGCAAGGCTCCCGCTTCCTGATCCTGCGTATCGCCCAGGTGCAGGTGCACCAGCCAGAACAGGTGCTCGTCCAGGAGCTCGGGCTGATGACGGAAGGGGCCTCCGTCATAGCCCGGGATCCGGGCCGGAGGAGTCTGCGGGCTGTTCGTCACGAGGGTCATCATGTCCCCCGGCCACCTCAAGAACGCCTGCTGGGGTGCCCGCAGCCTTGCGGGAGGGGCTTCGACGGTCCCTTTCAAGGAAGCGCTCCGGCCAGCGTGCCCAGGTGCGGGATCACTACGACCGAAGCCACGCTGCCGCTGTCCGTACGACCGAGCCAGACGACGGTTCGCCCTTCGTTGGCCACGAAAGTGAGAAGGTCCGCGCCCTGAGACTCGTCAGCGGACCGCTCGAAGTGCCCGTCGAACAGGTCCTCGGTGTCACGGGACACGAACGTGCCATGCTCTCAGGTCTCGCATTCCTCCCGAAAGCTGCGGAACGGCGCGGTCAATGTCGGCCATGCAACGGCGTCGGAGAAGCAGCCCATGGCAGTGTCCGTTTCGAACCCGACCTCCTGCCCCTTCTGAAGCCGCTCGACATCCTCGGCCACCGCGAGACCCATTTCCCAGTCGGCGACGGGGTCATTACTGACGCTCAGGCGAATCGCCGCACACTCACGGCCGGAGACGTACTCGCCCATGAACTCGTGAGGAGCCGCCACCCAAGCGGCATCCACTCGATGAACCCCGGGCGGAATCCGTTGCGTAAGCTCGCGGGGCTCCTCGTCCGTCCACGGGGAGTCCACGATGAGACGTCCACTGGGTATCCGGACCGACGTCACCTCCGACACCTCGATCACTTCGACGAAGGTCAGCGGATGGTCGTACAGCACGCCCAGCCGCGCTCCCACGGTAAGGACCTGCTCCAGGTACTCGGAAACCTCCAAACCTGCCCTCAGCCGAGCATCCATATCTCGTACCATGCCTGACCTCTCACTGCCGGATGAAAGCGCGGTGTTCGCGGCCGGCATCGAAGAACAGTGGACACCACTCTCCGCCTGAACCTGCCCGCGTACCGCACGACAAGGGTCCGAGACTTGAGTTGGGGAGGGAGACGGCCGGCGACTCGGCCTCGCCACCACCTGAGCACGCGCCGAGCTGCAGGAGATCGGCTAGCTGTGGATGTTTCAGATGTGAGCCCGGATCTGCTTCACCGGATGGCCCAGGCGCTCCGCCAGTGCTGTCAGCTCGTCCTCGCTGAACCAGGGGCGTTCCGGGTTCCAGACTGCGATCTCGAAGCGGGCGAACCCACAAGGCCAGTCGTAGTCCAGCACGTCCAGAGTGGTTGATCCTCCGCAGCACGGGACCTCGACCGAGAGCGTGGTGAACCCGTCGGCGCAGCGAACCGCAACGAGGTCGCCCCACCACTGCGCGTCGATGTCTGCGCGACACAAGGGGCAGCCGATCCTCTCCAGGTTCTCCCCGCAGTGGACGACGGTCACCACGTCGTGCCACGTCACGTCGATCTCCACGTCCACTCCGTGGGCAACCCCAGGAGTCAGGTCGGTGACGAGCGCGATGACTCGATCAGCAGCATCGCGATCCGGCTGCCACCGCGGATCGCTCGGAATGACCGACAGGACGTCATCGCTCATGGCTTCCCCACCTCGTCAGGCGCCTTCAACGTCGCGACACGACGCCATGATCACACGCTCGCATGTTGCGTCCCGGCCCGGCCGGTCCGGTTCGGTTCGGCGATCAGGCATCGACATCGAAGACGCGAGCGACCCACTGATTCATCCGGGCCGCGAAGTCCGAGGCTGAGCCAATGCCCGAGGCCGGCAGGGAACCCGCGTCGTTGAAGCCGGCGATGAAGTCCACGTCGGCCCAGCCACCCCGAAAGAGCACAACCGCCAGCTCAGCCTCTCCCGGACCGGAGATGACCACGCCGACCGAGTCGGGAGCATGGAGCCGTGCCCTGTCGCTCTCCAGGGGCTCGGGCCACGACGCCTCGGCGTCCCTCCAGGTCGCCTGGCCCACGACGAGACCTGCCGTCCTCCAGCCCACCGCCTGGCGAGCCAGAACCGCAGCCGCCTCGTCAAGATCAACAACCCGTTCCATGAGGTGATCGTCCCTCATGGATGAGCCCGAAGATTCAGGAATTCGGCACCCGAGACTGCGAGACAAGGCGCCAGCCGATGTCGGCGGGGGCGAGGTCTTTGAGTGCCTGACGGCTGGCTGGCGTCGCACCCTCGCTGCCGGCCTCATGCCGCCACCTCCGCGAAGAGACAGCCGGCCCCTGGACAGAACCCGACCGGTCCGCAGCCGGCACACCCGATCCGTGACTCAGCCCCTCTGGATCTCTCTGCTGTCCATGAGCAACCCTTCAGTCCCGTCCTGCGCCTGCACCACAAGCTCATCGCCGCGCATACCGACTGCCAGATACCAAGTGCCCGGCACCAACTCTCCTACCGGCGTCGGCTTACCGTCCACTCCAAAGATCTGGCGACGCAGCGGGACTGCGAACCAGAAGGCCACGAAGCCTGGTGTCTCTGCTACCAGAGCCTCCGTCCCGGCGTCTCTGTACCGAATGCCGTCGGTCTCGAGAAGAATCCCTCGGCGGCCGTCCTGGCTCTCGGCGACGAGGGCGTCTCCGCGGCGTTCCACGGCCAGATGCCAGACGCCAGTGGCCAATTCCGTCACCGAGTGCAACGTGCCGCCCTCCCACATGAGCAGACGCGGCTCAGGCACGGCGAACCACGCTCGTTTGAAGTCCGGGTCTGGTGGGGCTGCGATGACGCCGGCGAGCCGCTGCCTGAGCTGCATCCGTGCCAGATCGTTCAATTCCTCGAACTCTTTGCCGATGCCGAGGCCGACGCCGATGCTGTCGAAAGGGGTTTCCATCCGGACGGGAGCGGACATCGCCGGTTCGGTTTCGGCCTCTTCCAGCACAGCCCGGTTGCGGGCGATTGCGATGAAGCCGCCCGTGTTTCGGTTGCGCTGTTGCGGGAGCGGGCGGGACCGGCTGGCCAGCTGCTGGTGCAGGTGGCGGTAGAGGGTGTCCATGTCGAGCGGGTCGGGCCGGCCGGGGATGCCGTCGGTCAGGGTCCGGATCAGCTCGCCGGTGAACGCCGTGTACGTCTCCCCCGGCGGGGAGAGCGCCGGACGGGTCTCGGCGGAAGCGGTGAGCAGGCAGCTTCCCTCGACGACGGCCTGGTCTGCGATGTGCGTGCTCGCGCCCATGTTGCCGACCAAGGCACGGCCGCTGTAGCAGCAGTCCAGGATGACCACGGTGCGCAGGGCCCGTGCCTGGAGGTCCAGTACGGCCCGGCGCAGGTACTCGTAGCGCAGTGAGGTGTATTCGCGCTCGCGGTCGGAGTCCGGGAGGGTCAGGTACAGCTCGTCCGTGTACGGGTCTGTCAGGCCGTGTCCGGCGTAGTAGACGAGCAGGGTGTCCTCGGCCTTGCGGGCGCTCTCGCGGACCGCGTCGAGCACTTCGCGGGCGGTGCGCGGCTGCAGGATCACTGTGCATGCCGTTTCCGGCAGGCCCCACACTCGTCGGTCGGTGAGAGCCGTCCGGAGGCCTTCCAGGTTGCGGGCGACCGCGGGGAGGTTCTCCAGGGTGTCGTATTCGTGGACGCCGACGAGCACCGCCTGAGAGCGGGTCGGGTCCGACAGCTCGGCCACGGTCTACTCGCTGTCTCTGTCCGCCGGGGCGGGTACGAGCCCGGGGTGTGCGTTCCAGATCCTCAGGATTTCCTCGACGGCCTCGGGGGACCCGTCGTGCAGGGTGATCACCGCACCATCCCGTTCGAGCCGTACCTGGGGTGGATGTGGACGCGTGCGCCTCCAGGCCGCAACCGCGGTGATCAGGCTGGCCAGGGCGATGCTGTTGCTGAGCACGACGTTGACGATTTCCAGGGCGTCGCCCATGTGGCCCTGGTCCGGACTCCGCCCGGACCTCGTGGAGATGGCCGCCAGGCGGCGCAGCTCGGGATCCGCTGCCAGCCAGCGGTGCAGCGACGTCGCATGTTCGGTGGCGGGATCGTTGCCCCGGACGCCCGCCGTACCGCCCGTGCCGTCGCTGAACGCGAGGTTGACCTCCACGCGCCGGATCCTTCCCCCCGATGGTGACTGGCAGGGCTCATCGTAGGGGCGGGCCCGCACGCCCGGCCGGGGTTTCCGCACGGATCGGACCGGTACGGCACAATCACGGGCAACTGACGGGCCGGGCCTGCTGGCCGCGGCTGCCGAGAACCCCGGTGGCAGCGTCCCGAGATCGAGACCCGACGTACGTCGACGGCCTGTGGCCGCCCGGTGGGGGCGGCCACGGCAGTTCGGGCGTCAGAGGGTGGCGGCCAGTTCTGTGCCCTGCTTGACCGCGCGCTTCGCGTCCAGTTCCGCGGCCACGTCGGCGCCGCCGATGAGGTGGGCGCGGACGCCGGCCGCGGTCAGCTCGTCGTACAGGTCGCGGCGCGGCTCCTGGCCGGTGCAGAGCACGACGGTGTCGGCGGGCACGGTGTGTGCGGTGCCGTCGACCGTGATGTGCAGGCCCTCGTCGTCGATCCGCTCGTACGTGGCGCCGGCGACGGTGGTGACCCCGCGGTGCTTGAGCTCGGTGCGGTGGATCCAGCCGGTGGTGGTGCCCAGGCCCGCGCCGACCTTGGTGGTCTTGCGCTGGAGGAGGTGGACGGTGCGGGGGGTGGCGGGCCGCTCGGGGGTGCCGAGTCCGCCGCGGGCGCCGTACGTCGTGTCGACGCCCCAGTGCCGGAAGTAGACGGCCGGGTCCTGGCTGGCGCCCTCGCCGCTGTCGGTGAGGTACTCGGCGACGTCGAAGCCGATGCCGCCGGCGCCGACGATCGCGACGCGCTCGCCGACCGGGGCGCCGTCGCGCAGGACGTCGAGGTAGCTGAGGACCTTGGGGTGGTCCACGCCCTCGATCTCGGGGGTGCGGGGGGTGACGCCGGTGGCGACGACCACGTCGTCGTACCCCTCGGCGGCCAGGCCGGCCGCGTCGGCGAAGGTGTTCAGCCGGACCTCGATGCCGTGGGCGGCCAGCTGGGTGCCGAAGTAGCGGATGGTCTCCTCGAACTCCTCCTTGCCCGGGATGCGGCGGGCGATGTCGAGCTGTCCGCCGATGTGGCCGGAGGCCTCGTACAGGGTGACGGAGTGGCCGCGCTCGGCGGCGGAGACGGCGCAGGCGAGGCCGGCCGGGCCGGCGCCGACGACGGCGACGCGCTTCTTCAGGCGGGTGGGGGCGAGGACCAGTTCGGTCTCGTGGCAGGCGCGCGGGTTGACCAGGCAGGACGTGATCCTGCCGCTGAAGGTGTGGTCGAGGCAGGCCTGGTTGCAGCCGATGCAGGTGTTGATGGTCTCGGAGCGGCCGGCTCCGGCCTTGGCGACGAACTCGGCGTCGGCCAGGAACGGGCGGGCGAGGGAGACCAGGTCGGCGCGGCCCTCGGCGAGGATCTCCTCGGCCTTCTCGGGGGTGTTGATGCGGTTGCTGGTGACCAGCGGGATGCTCACCGCGCCCATCAGGCGCTGGGTGACCCAGGTGTACGCGCCGCGCGGGACGGACGTGGCGATGGTGGGGATGCGCGCCTCGTGCCAGCCGATGCCGGTGTTGATGATGGTGGCGCCGGCGGCCTCGATCTCCTTGGCGAGGGAGACGACCTCGTCGAGGGTGGAGCCGCCGGGGACCAGGTCGAGCATGGAGAGGCGGTAGATCAGGATGAAGTCCGGGCCGACGGCCTCGCGGGTGCGGCGGACGATCTCCAGGGGGAAGCGGACGCGGTTCTCGTACGAGCCGCCCCAGCGGTCCTCGCGCCGGTTGGTGTGCTCGGCGGTGAACTCGTTGATCAGGTAGCCCTCGGAGCCCATGATCTCGACGCCGTCGTAGCCGGCGAGCTTCGCGAGGCGGGCGGCGCGCACGAAGTCCTCGACGGTCTCCTCGACCTCGTCGTCGGTGAGGGCGTGCGGCACGAAGGGGCTGATGGGGGCCTGGAGGGCGCTGGGGGCGACCAGGTCCGCGTGGTAGGCGTAGCGGCCGAAGTGCAGGATCTGCATGGCGATCCGGCCGCCCTCGGCGTGCACGGCCTCGGTGATCGCGCGGTGCTCCTCGGCCTCGGCCTCGGTGGTGAGGCGGGACCCGCCCTCGAAGGGGCGGCCGCGGTCGTTGGGGGCGATGCCGCCGGTGACGATCAGGCCGACGCCGCCGCGGGCGCGCTCGGCGTAGAAGGCGGCGAGGCGCTCGAAGCCGCGCTCGGCCTCCTCCAGGCCGGTGTGCATCGAGCCCATGATCACCCGGTTCGGCAGGGTGGTGAACCCGAGGTCCAGGGGGCTCAGCAGGTGCGGGTACGGGGTCATGGGGGCGCCTCCTCGCGCGGTGTCCTTGAGCCTGTTGTACCGACCGGTAACCGGTTTTGCAACTAGGTGCATAAGAGGTGTGGTGCGGCTCATGCCGGGTCCGCGGCAGCCTCGTGTACGCCACCCGGGCCGGGCAGGACCGCTGGTAGGATCCAAGATCACCGAATTCACGGCGGACGGGTGTGCGGCGGGGGGCCGTGCGCAGCCCCTCCGTTCGGCTCGCCCGAGGGGGGCTCCCGATGCACCAGCGCACGTCCCGCCGTACCAGGCGCCTGACCACCCTCGCCGTGGCCGCGGCCCTGGCCGCCACCGGCGCCCCGGCCGCCACCGCAGCCCCGGCCGCCCTGCCCGCGGCGGCGGCCCCGGCCGCCGGAACCTCCGCCGGAACTTCCGCCGGAGCCTCCGCCGGCACCGCCACCGGACCGGCCGGCGTCCAGCGGGCCGCGGCGGTGCCGCGCCTCCCGCGCGGCTCCGAGGTCCTCGCCGGCGGCCCGGGCGGCCTCCTCACCTGGCAGCGCGACGCCGACGGCTCCCTCACGTGGACCCGGAGCGCGGACGGCGTCAGCACGCGCCTGGGCCGCGACAACACCGACGTGAGCGAGCCGGACTGCAACTGCCACGGCCTCCACGACACCATCGCGTTCACGGACACCGAGGCCCCGTGGGTCGCGGACAGGGTGACCGTCCGCCGCATGGACACCGGCGCCGAGAGCAGCGTCCGCCTCCGGGCGCGGGGGCTCCGCTACCTCGGCGCCCTCGGCCAGACCGTGATCGCCTTCCGCGACGATCCGGGCCGGGCCGAGGTGCACCTGCTCGACCTGAAGGGCACCCGGGTGACGGACCGCGTGCTGCCCGGCGTCCCCGCCCACGCCTACCGGCCGCGCCTGGCCGCGCTGGCCCCCGGGACGTTCGTCCTCCGCTACCAGACCGGCCCGGAGGTGTGGGATCCGGTGCGCGACGCGCTGGTCGACGCCGGGGCCGGCCGGGTCCTGCGCACCTACGCCTCCGCGGGCTGGGGCCTCCCCTCGCTCTCGGCGACCCACATCGCCTGGTCCGGGACCCTGCGGTCGCAGGAGACCGGGACGTGGCACAACGTCGTGCGGGTGGCCGAACGGGGGTCCGCCCAGGTGGCCGTACGGCTCACGTCGAAGACGGCGGACGACTGGGTACGTGCGGACCTCATGGGCGGCTGGCTCCTGACCGGCCCGCGGACGCCCCTCGGGCTCGGGACGGCCGGCGTCGACCACGGCCTGTACGCCACGCCTCTGGCGGGCGGTACCCGTACCCGGCTCCTCGACCACGTCACCGCGGTCGTCCCCGGCCCGGCCGGCACCGCCTACGTCTCGGGCGGTACGACGGCCCGGGGCGAGGGTGTGTACCGGATCGCGTCCGGAGCCGACGGGAAGCCGGTGGCGACGCTCGTCGGCAGCACCGGCGAGCCGACCCGCCTCACCCTGCGCGACAAGGACGCCCCCGCGGTCGTCCGCCTCGACGGGACCCGGACCGGGCGGATGCGGTGGCAGCTGTCCCGCTACAACGCGCGGGTCACCGTGGTGCTCCGGCACACGGCGACCGGCGCCACCGTGACCGCGGACACGGCCGGCAGCGACCCGTCCGACGGCCGTGAGGACGCCGCCGAGCTCCGGCGGCTGCCGGACGCGTGGTTCGCACTGGACTGGCAGGGGATCCTGGAGGACACCGACGGCCACTCCTACCGGCAGGCCCCCAACGGGGCGTACACCTACACGCTCACCGCCCGGCCCGAGAACGGCATAGGCCCCGACCTGAAGGTCACCGGCGGGTTCACCGTCCGGCGCGCGGCCGTCCTGCACGACCTCACGGACGACGGGACGCCCGACCTGCTCGCGCGGACCCGGGGCGGCCTGCTGGCCGGCGTCAACTCCCTGTACTGGAAGACGCTGGACCGCACCGCCACGGACCACCGCCACGGGGACTTCTGGGAGAAGTACCCCCTGCTGGCGGTGGGCGGCGACGTGGTGGGGGGCCGGGCCGCGGACCTGCTGGCCCGGGACGCCGGCGGGGTGCTGTGGGTGTACCCGGGGAAGGGCGACGGCAGCTTCGCGAGCCGGGTCAGGATCGGCTCCGGCTGGGGCGCGTACGACCGCCTCGCGGGCGGCTCGGACCACGACGGCGACGGCCGCGCGGACCTGCTCGCGCGGGACCGGAGCGGGGTGCTCTGGCTGTACCGCGGCACCGGGTCGGCGTCGGCGCCGTACAAGGCCCGCAAGCGGATCGGCGGCGGGTGGAACGCGTACGACCGGCTCACCGCCGCCGGGCAGCTGGGCGGGGGCGCCGCCGGCGACCTGCTCGCGCGGGACCGGGACGGCGTGCTGTGGCTGTACCTCGGCAGGGGCGACGGCACCTTCGCGCAGCGGGTGCGGGTCGGCGACGGCTGGGGCGCGTACCGCGACCTCGTCGGCTGGGGCGACGCCGACCGCGACGGGAAGGCCGACCTGTACGCCCGGGGCAGGGACGGGCGGAGCCACCTCTACCGCGGCACGGGCGACTGGCGGGCGCCGTTCGGTCCGCGGAGCGGGCTGCCGGGGTGGCTCGACGAACGGGCCTACGCCGAGGTGCTGTAGCGGGCGGGCCCCGGCCGTCCTGCGGCACGCACGGCGGTCGCCGGCCGTACCGCGGCCGCCCGGCGGGGCCGTCCCGCGGGACACACGGCGGGGCCGTCCCGCGGCATGCCCGGCGGGGCGTCCGGCCCACCCCGCGAGGCCGTCCTGCGGCACCGCCGTGCGTGGTTCGTCCGGGTACGCCCGCGCGCGGGGTGGCCGCATGGCGGCGGCGCCGGGAAAAGACCTGCTGGGAGCGGGGATCGGGGCTGGTACAGTCCGCGGTCGATCACGTGTCGGCGGACAGGTGTGCGGCGGGGGGATCCGAGGCGCGCCGGGTCCGCCCGTACCCGCCCAGGGGGCTCCGCATGCACCACCGCACGTCCCGACGCCTGCTCGCCGTCGCCGTCATGACCGGCCTCGCGGCCACCGGCGCGCCCGCCGTCGTCCCGGCGACGGCGGCCCCGTCCGCGCCGTACGCCGCCGCGGGGGCGGAAGTGGCCTCGGGGGTGCCGAAGTTCGCCCCGGGGAGCGAGATCCTGGCGGGGGGCCCGAGCGGCTTCCTCACGATCGACGCGCGCGACGAGATGTCGTGGACCCGGTACGCGGACGGCGCGCGCACGGCACTGGGCAAGGACTCCTACGGCCGGGACGCGGTCCACCGGCACGGGGGGCTGACCGACACCGTCGCGACCCTGGACACGGACAGCCAGGGCATCACAAGGCTCGTGACCCTGCGGGACATGGCCACCGGGGCGGTGAAGCGGGTGGACCTGGCCGCCCCGGGCTACTCCTACGTCGGCGTCTCGGGCTCCACCGTGATCGCCCGGAGCTACCTGCCGGGCGACGCCCGGCTGCACCTGCTGGACGGATCCGGCAGCGAAGCGACCGACCGGATCGTGGCCGGGCTGCCGGCCTTCTTCTTCAACGAGTCCCTGGAGGCCCTGACCGACGGCGCCTTCCTGCTCGGCTACGACACCGGCACCGGGGACGCCCGTGTCCGGCACGCTTCGGTGATCGACACGGCCACCGCCACGGTGACCGACACCTACCGGGTCTGGGAGACCTGGGGCTCCGCCAGGATGTCCGCGGACCGCATCGTGTGGTCCGGCCGGACCACGGGCAACCAGGTCGCCCTCCGCCTGGCCGAGCGCGGATCCGCCGAGGTGACCAAGACGGTCGTCGGTACCGCGGACAACTTGCCCCCGATGGTGGGGCTCCTGGACGGCTGGCTGATCTCCGGGATGCGAAGGGGCTTCGACGAGGGCGACGCCGACGAGGACCTCGCCCTGCGCGCCCGGCCCCTCGGGGGCGGCACGGCGAAGCGCCTCCTCGACCACGCGTCCTCGATCGTGCCCGGCCCGGACGGCACGGCACTGGCCATGGGCGGGACGGTGGCCCACGGCGAGGGCCTGTACCGGATCGCCAAGGGCGCCGACGGGAAGCCGGCCGCCACGCTCGTGGCCGGCACGGGCCAGGCCTCCCAGGTCACGCTGCTGAAGAGCGGGATCCCGTCCGTCGTCCGCCCGAGCGGGCCGGGCCCCTGGGCGCTGCGGTGGCAGCTCTCGCGCCGCAGCGTGGGCATCTCGGTGAAGGTGCGGCACACCGCCACGGGATTCCTGGACAGTGCCGGCGGGTTCCCGGAATCCGAGGTGGACGAGAACGGCTGGTTCCAGTGGGACTTCGACGGAACGGTCCACTCGCCCGGCCGCGGAAGCTACCGGCAGGCGCCGAACGGGGCGTACACCTGGGAGCTCACCGCGTGGCCGAAGAACGGGATCGGTCCCACGCTGCGCGCGAGCGGCGGCTTCACCGTCAGGCGGGCCGCCGCCCCGCACGACTTCACCGACGACGGCACGCCGGACCTGTTCGGCCGGACTCCCTCCGGGGAACTGGTGCGGACCGGCAGCATGTTCACCCATTACCTGCCCGAGGACGCCACCCGGAACCGGCTCGGCGACTACTGGGCGAAGTACACCGTGCTGACCGTGGGCGGCGACGTCGTCGGGGGCAGGAGCGCCGACGTGCTGGCCCGTGACGGGGCGGGCGTGCTGTGGGTGTACCCCGGGAAGGGTGACGGCACCCTGGCCGCCCGGACCCGGATCGGCGGCGGCTGGAACGCGTACGACCAGATCACCGCCGGCAGCGACCACACCGGCGACGGGCGTGCCGACCTGGTGGCCCGGGACCGTTCCGGCGTGCTCTGGCTCTACAAGGGGACGGGCGACGCGGACACGCCCTACAAGTCCCGCGTTCGGGTCAGCGGAGGCTGGGGAACGTACAACCTCGTCCGCGCCGTGGGCAGCCTCGGCGGCAGCCCGGCCGGTGACCTCGTCGCCCGGGACAAGGACGGCGTCCTCTGGCTCCACCTGGGCAGGGGCGACGGCACCTTCGGCAGCCGGATCAAGGTCGGACCGGGCTGGAACAGCTACCAGGACATCGTCGGCTGGGGCGACGCGGACCTCGACGGCAAGGCGGACCTGTACGCCCGCGCCAAGGACGGCCGGAGCTGGTTCTACCACGGCACCGGCGACCAGCAGCGGCCCTTCCCCGGCCGGGACCACCTCGACCGCTTCTACGCCGACGGCACGTACAACACCGTGTTCTGACGGTCACCGTGGCTCCGGCCGGGCGCCCGGCCGGAGCCATCGCCCACCGGCTTCAGGCCCGGCGCAGGCGCAGGGTGACCACCTGGAACGGGCGGAGGGTGAGCGGGACGGTGCCCTCGGGCAGGAGGGGGCCCACGGCCCTCCCCGGGAGGGGGCGTTCCAGGAGGTCCGTCTCCCGGGCCTCCGCCACCCCGAAGCCCGGCGTCAGGGTGGCCCGCGCCCGGCCGCCCAGGGCTTCGTACAGGCGGACCACCACGTCGCCGCTGCGGTCCTCGGCCAGTTTCACCGCCTCCACCACCACCGCGTCCGCGTCCACGGACACCAACGGGGCCACCGGGCCGGCGCCGGGGCGCGCGCGGCCGGGGAGGTTGAACCAGTGGCCCTCCCGTACCGCGTCGGCCACGTCCGCGCCCGGGACCAGCGCGTAGCGCAGGGCGTGGGTGCCCCGGTCGGTGTCGGGGTCGGGGTAGCGGGGCGCGCGGAGCAGGGACAGGCGGACCGTCGTCGTCTGGCCGCCGTCGGGGCGGACGTCGCGGGTGACGTCGTGGCCGTACGTCGCGTCGTTCAGCAGCGCCACGCCCCAGCCCGGTTCCGCCGCGTGGATCCAGCGGTGGGCGCAGATCTCGAACTGCGCCGCCTCCCAAGAGGTGTTGGTGTGGGTGGCCCGGTACACGTGCCCGAACTGGGTCTCGGCCGCGGTGCGGTCGGCCTTCACGTCCAGCGGAAAGGCCGCCTTGAGGAGCGTCTCGCTCTCCTGCCAGTCCACCTCCGCCGCCAGGTCCACCCGCCGGGCGCCCGCGCGCAGGGTGAGGGTCTGCACGACCCGGGAGCCGCCGAAGGAGCGGGTGACGGCGACGGTGGCGGCGGTGGGCCCGGCCGCCGCCAGTTCCATGCGGTCGAGGCCGGTGAGGTCGGTGACCCGGTGGCGGTGGTGCTCGTCGAGGTCCCAGGCGTCCCACATGACGGGGTGGTCGGGGTGGATCTGGAGGAGGTTGGCCGCCCCGCCCGGGACGAGGGACTCCCGCCCGGCCGTCAGGTCGTACGCCGAGACGAGCAGGCCCCTGCCGTCGATCTCGACCCGCAGCCGGCCGTTGGCCAGTACGTGGCCTCCGCCGGGCCGGTCCTCCGCCGTCACCCGGTCCGCGGCGGGCGCGACGGGGGCCGCCCCGCCGGCGGGGACGCCGTCCCGGGCGTGCGGGGCGGGGTTGAAGACCAGCTCCGTGTCGCCCTCCCCGGCGAGGGCGGTCTGCGCGCGGGCGGTGATCGCGGCGAGGTCGCGGTGGACCCGGGCGTAGGTCTCGCGGGCCTCGCGGTGCACCCAGGCGATGGAGGAGCCGGGCAGGATGTCGTGGAACTGGTGCAGGAGCACCGTCTTCCACAGCTCTTCGAGTTCCTCGTACGGGTACGCGTACACGTGGCCCGGCACCCGGACCGCGGCCGTCGCCGCCCACAGCTCGGCCTCGCGCAGCAGCGACTCGGCGCGCCGGTTGCCCTGCTTGGCCGCGGCCTGGGAGGTGTACGTGCCGCGGTGCAGCTCCAGGTAGAGCTCGCCCACCCAGACGGGGGCGTCCGGGTACTCGGCGGACGCCTTCTCGAAGAAGGCGTCCGGCCGCTCGACCGCCACGCGCGGGGAGCCCTCCAGGTCGCGCAGTCGCCGGGCGCGGGCCAGCATCTCGCGGGTGGGGCCGCCCCCGCCGTCACCCCAGCCGAACGGCACCAGGGAGCGGGAACCCCGGCCCTTCTCGCGGTAGTTGCGGGCGGTGTGCGCCAACTGGGCTCCGCCGAGGTCGGAGTTGTAGGTGTCGACGGGCGGGAAGTGGGTGAAGACCCGCGTGCCGTCGATGCCCTCCCAGCGGAAGGTGTGGTGCGGGAAGGCGTTCGTCCGTGACCAGGAGAGCTTCTGGGTGAGGAACCAGTCGGCGCCGGACAGCCGCACGAGCTGCGGCAGCGCGGCGCTGTAGCCGAAGGAGTCGGGCAGCCACACCTCGCGGGTCTCGATGCCGAACTCGTCCAGGAAGAACCGCTTCCCGTACAGGAACTGACGGACCATCGCCTCGCCGCCGGTCATGTTGGTGTCGGCCTCCACCCACATCCCGCCGACCGGCACGAACCGCCCCTCCGCAACCCGCCGCCGCACCCGCTCGAAGAGGGCCGGGCGGTGCCGCTTGAGCCAGTCGAGCTGCTGGGCCTGTGACATGGCGAAGACGAGCCCCGGAGCCGGAAGGTCCGGGTCGGGGTCGGGGTCGGGGTCCGGGTCCGGGTCTGCGCCGGCGTCCGTAACCGTGTCCGTGTCCGCGTCCATGAGTGCGAGCACGTTGGCCGTGGTGCGGGCCACCTTCCGGACGGTCTCGCGCAGCGGCCACAGCCAGGCGGAGTCGATGTGGGCGTGACCGACGGCGCTGATCCGGTGGGCGGAGGCGTGCGCGGGGGCGGCGAGGACGCCGGCGAGCTCGGCGCGGGCCGCGGCCGCCGTACCGGGCACGTCGGCGAGGTCGAGGGCGTCGAGGGCCCGTTCGGCCGCACGCAGCACCCCGTGGCGCCGGGCCTCGTCCTCGGGCAGTCCGGCCAGCAGCCCCGACAGCACGTCCAGGTCCTGTACGAGCTCCCAGACCCCGGACTCGAAGACCGTGAGGTCCATCCGGCCCCGCCGGTACAGGGGCCGGTCGCTGCTGGTGCGGACGTCGCCCTCGGCGGTCGGGGCGTGGGCGGTGAGCACGGGGTTGGCGGCGGCCTCGACGTACCACTCGACCCGCTCGCCGCCCGCGGCCCGGCCGGTGACCCGCACCCAGTCGTTGAGCGCGCTGAGGCCCTTGACCTCACGGCCGTCGGACGCGTGCACCAGCCCCTCGCACTGGAAGCCGGGCATCGCGCGGTCGAAGCCCAGGTCGAGGACGGCCTCGACGGTACGTCCGGCCCACTCGTCCGGCACGGTGCCGGTGACCCGGAACCAGGTCGTGCCCCACGCCGGGCCCCAGGCCTCCCCCACGGCGCAGGGGACGTACCGGGCGGCCAGGCCCTCGGCGACCGGCACCGGCTCGCCCGGGGCGTCCCAGCGCCCGACCGACAGCGGGACGGCACGGGTGTGGACGGCGGGCCGGAGGCGCTCGGCGAGGACCCGGCGGAGGCGCTGCTCCACGATGCTGCTGTCGTCGTGCACGGCGGCGGCTCCACGGGTCGTCCGGGCGTCCTCGCCCGGGCCCGGGTGCGGCCCAGCGTACGGAGGGGACCCCGGGGAACCCCGCCCCGCCGGCAGGCGTGTCGGCCGGCCCCCGAACACGCCGGCCCACCCCCCGGCGGCGAAACGTCACTTCATGCGGTAGGTGACCTTCTCCGCGAGCTTCCCGTCCTTGAAGCAGAAGCGGTACACCTCGTCGCCGGTGCCCTGGTCCGACACGTACCAGGAGCACTTCGCACCCGCCGGCACGGCCGGGCCGTCCTCCTTCAGCGCGGAGGTCACGAAGCTCTCGCCCGAGGGGAGCGTGCCGCGCACGGTGCTCTCCGCGTCGCCGACCCGGGCGGCCTCGTACACCTTCGGGTCGATCATGTTCTCCTGTACGGCGCCGAACAGCTTGACGGCTCCGAAGGCGAGCACCGCCAGCAGCCCGATGCCGAGCACGCCGGCCACTCCGCACCCGATGAGACAGCCCTTGCGCTGCGCCACGTCCTGTTCCTTCCGGTCATTCCTTCGTACGTTCTCGGACGTTTACGACGTTCGCAGAAGGCAAAGCCGCGTGCTGTATTCCAAAGTCGCCAGTCGGTGCGACGTTCGTCGTTCCTGCTTCGAACCTGCTTCGAACCTGCTTCGCCGTTCGCGTTCCGTCGTTTGCAGCGCATGAATGGGGGCTCAGATGGGTTACGGCGCGAGGACCCGGCGGGTGCGGGCCGCGGCGACCGCCGCGGGCGCGGTGGGAGCGGTCGGGGCACTGCTCGGCGGCTGCTCGGACGGCGGCGGGAGCGGCGCGCAGGGACGGCCCGCAGGAACGTTCACCCCCCGGCCGGTCCCCTCCCCCACCACGGGCGGCTTCGGGGCCGGGCCGCCGCTGGACGCGGCCCGGGTCCCGCGCACGGCCGCGCAGGCGCGGGCGGTGGCGGGGCGGATCATCGCGGATCCGGAACTGTTCGGGCGGGAGGTCCGCCGCGACAGCCCGTACGAGAGCGACCCGGCGGCCTGGCCGGTGCTGGACGGGAGCTGCGTGTGGCGGATCCGGCCGGTGCCGCCGGACGTGCTGGCGAGCGTCACCCGCTACTACCGCATCCCGGCCGGGCCGGGCCGCGCCGGGACCCGGCTGACGGCCACGGTCACCGTGCACCGGACCCCCCGGGACTCGTCCTGGGAGATCGCCCGGGCCATGGAGGAGGTGATGCGCTGTCCCGCCCAGGAGCTGCGGGACGGTGAGCGGCTCGACTCCCTGTTCACCTCCGCGCTGCACCTGTCCGAGCAGAACAACGACTGGGCGCAGGACGCGTTCTCGGAGACCGGCGGCTTCCACGACCGGACCGGCGGCCCGTACCCGTACCTCTGGACCGAGGGGAAGTACGGGCCGGTGACCGTGGCGGTGTCGGTCCGCGGCGGGCGGGGCGTGACGCGCGAGGCGGTGGTCGGCCTGGTGGCGGAGGGGCAGACGTGGATGATGCGCCGGGCACAGCAGGCGATCGGGAGGGCCTCGTGATGGAACCGCTGCTGCCGACGGACCCCTCGCGCATCGGCGGTTACCGGCTGCTGGGCCGGCTGGGCGCGGGTGGCATGGGGGTGGTCTACCTGGGCCGCTCGGACGGCGGCGGGCTCGCCGCGGTGAAGGCGATCCGGGCGGAGTACGCGGAGGAGGCGGACTTCCGGGCCCGCTTCCGGCGGGAGGTGCGGGCCGCCCGGCGGGTGCACAGCCCGTACGTGGTGGCGCTCGCGGACGCCGAGCCGGAGGCGGAATCGCCTTGGCTGGCAACGGAGTTCGTGCCGGGCCTCTCGCTGGCGGAGGCGGTCGGAGAGTACGGTCCGCTGCCGGTGCGGGCGGTACGGGTGCTGGGGCTCGCGCTGGCCCGCGCGCTGGCCGCCGTACACCAGGCGGGCCTGGTGCACCGGGACGTGAAGCCGGCCAACGTGCTGCTGGCGGCCGGTGGGCCCCGGCTGATCGACTTCGGGATCGCGCGGGCCTCCGACACCACCGCGCTGACCTCGACGGACATGGTGGTCGGCACGCCGGGGTTCCTCTCGCCGGAGCAGGCGCAGGGGCGGCGGGCCACGGCGGCGAGCGACGTGTTCGCGCTGGGCTGTCTCCTGGTCTACGCGGCGACCGGGCGGGCGCCGTTCGGCCGGGGCCCGGTGGACGCGCTGCTGTACCGCACCGTGCACGACGAACCGGACGTGGCCTGGCGGGAGTTGGGGGACGCGGAGCTGGCCGGGCTGCTGCGCGTCTGCCTGGCGAAGGACCCGTACGACCGGCCGACACCGGACGCGCTGGCCGCTGCGCTGGCCGAGGGCGACGGCGGGGTGGGGGCGGGCTCAGGGGCCGGGGCCGGGGCCGGGGCTGGAGCGGGGGCGGGAGCGGGGGCGGGCACGGGAGCAGGAGCGGGGGCGGGTGTCCGGCCCGGCGGCGGTGGCGGGGTGACGGGCGGCGGTACGGGAGCGGGCACAGGTACGGGGGCGACGGGCGGGACGGGAGCGGGCGGCGGGACGGGAGCGGCGGGCGGGACGGGGGACGGTACGGCCACGTCCGCGGGTCGCGGCTGGCTGCCGGGTCCCGTCGTCGCCGCGGTCGCGGCGCGGGCCGCGGAGTTCCTCGCCCTGCCGGACATCGCGGCCACGGTGGCGGAGGGGCGGGCCGGTGGGCCCGGGCGCCGGCGGTTCCTGCTGGCCGGTGCCGGGGCGGCGCTCGCGGCGGGCGGCGGCACGGCCGCCTGGCTGGGCCTGCGTCCCGGCCGCGGACCCGCCGGGCCGGCGCCGCGGCGCTGGACGATCGGGGTGCACGCGGACCTCTCGGGCCCCGGTGCCGCCGTCGGGCGGGCCCAGGAGCGGGGGGTCCGGCTGGCGGTGGAGGCGTTCAACTCCCGTCGGGGGCGCCCGTTCACGCTGTCGGTGACGGTCGCCGACGACCGGGGCGAGGGCGCACGGGCGCCGGGCGCCGCCGCCGCGCTGGCCGGCGACCGCGACGTACTCGCGGTGATCGGGCCGACCGGCGACGCCTCCGCGTACACCTCACTGGACCGCTACGGCGCGGCCTCGCTCCCCCTGGTGACCGTCTCCGCGGCGGGTTCCGGCTTCGGGCTCGCCGACCGGCGCGCGCTGCTCCAGGCCTGCCCGGTCGCCGCCGCCCACGCGGAGGCGGTGAACCTGCAGTTCGTGGCCGGGGGCGCGGTCCGGCGGCTCGGCGTGCTCTGCGACCGCTCCGGCGACTCCCCCGCCTGGGAGACCGCCTTCCTCGCCGATCTGTCGGTCGGCTACTACGTGCCGGAGGCCACGGCCCACCCGCGGGTGGTGCCGCGCGGCGAGACGGACTACGCGCCGGTCGTCGGCGACCTGCTCGGCCGGAACCTCGACGGCTTCCTGTACACGGGCGCCCCGCCGGGGGCGGCCCGGGTGGCACGGCTGCTGCGCGCTGCCGGTTTCGCCGGGCCGCGGATCGCCGACTACCCCGCCATGGGGCCCGAGTTCCTCCGGCTGGCCGGCCCGGACGCGGAGGGCTGGCGGTTCTTCGCCCCGTACACCGGGCCCGAGGCGCCCGAGGCCGCACCGGTCGCGGCCGCGCACCGCCGCCGGTACGGGTCGGCGCCCGCGCACTGGACGGCCGAGGCGTACGACGTGACGCTGATGGTCGCCGACCGGCTGGCCCGCCTCGCGGCGGGCGGCGACCGGCCGGGCCGGGCCGAACTCCTGGCCGGCCTCGCGAAGGGCACGTACCGCGGGCTGCTCAAGGAGTACGCCTTCGACGGGGCCGGCCGGATCAGGGGGACGGCCTCGTTCCTGCACCGTGTCGAGGGCGGCCGGATGCGGTACGAGGGGCCCGCGCCGGCCCGACCCCGGGGGCGGCCGGCGCCGGGCGGGGCGGAGCGGCCGGCAGCGGGCGGGGCGGAGCGGCCGGCACCGGGCGGGGCGGAGCGCTCCGCGCCCCGCGGATCGGGGAGGTCCTAGAGCATGCGGCCGCTGCGGGCCGGGGACCCGTCGTCGGTGGGCGGGCACCGGCTGCTCGGGCGGCTCGGCGCCGGGGGCATGGGCACGGTGTACCTGGCCCGGTCGCCCGGCGGGGCACTGGTGGCGCTGAAGGTGATCGCCGCCGGGCACGCGGCGGATCCGGAGTTCCGGCGGCGCTTCCGGCGCGAGGTGGCCGTGGCGCGGGGGCTGCGGGGGCGCTGGCTCGTGCCGGTCGTGGCGGCCGATCCGGAGGCGCGCGAGCCCTGGCTCGCCACGGTGTACGTGCCGGGTCCGTCCCTCGCGGAGGCGGTCGCGGCGTACGGTCCGCTGCCCCCGGCCACCGTACGGGTGCTCGGCGCCCGGCTCGCGGCGGCGCTGGCGGAGGTGCACGCGGCGGGGCTGGTGCACCGGGACGTGAAGCCGGGCAACGTGCTGCTGGCCCCGGACGGGCCCCGGCTGATCGACTTCGGGGTCGCCAGGGGCTTGGACGCGACCGCGCTGACGGCCGCGGGGGCGGTGGTCGGCACACCCGGATACCTCTCCCCCGAACAGGCGCGGGCGGGCGGTCCGGCCGAAGTGGGGCCGCCGGGCGATGTGTTCGCGCTCGGGTGCCTGCTGGTCTTCGCCTCGACGGGTCGGGGGCCGTTCGGCGGTGGGAACCCGGCGGCGGTGGTGTTCCGGACGGTGCACGAGGAGCCCGAACTGGCGGGCGTACCGGCCGCGTTGGTGCCGCTGGTGCGGACGTGCCTGGCCAAGGACCCGGCACTCCGGCCGTCGGCGCGCGAGCTGTGCCGGGCGCTCGGTGGGGAGGAGGACGGGGAGGCGAGCGGGAACGGAGGCGTGGAGCGCCCGGCGATCGGGGGCCGCCCCACGGACGGGGCCCGCCCCACAGACGGGGTCTGCCCGACGGACGGCGCGCACCGGGAAGGCGGGGCGCACCCGGAGAGCGGGGCGCACCCGGCGGACGGCAGGCGCCCGGAGAACGGGGCCCACCCGGAGAGCCGGGCCCACCCGGCGCACGGCGTGCGCCCGGAGGACGGGGCCCACCCGGCGGACGGCACGCGCCCGGACAACGGGGCTCAGCCGGAGAGCGGCGCCCACCCGGAGGACGGCCCGCGCCCGGAAAGCGGGACCCACCCGGAGAACCGCCCGCACCCGGAAAGCGGGACCCACCCGGAGAACGGGGCCCATCCGGCACAGAGCACGCGCCCAGAGGATGGAGCCCACCCAGCACACGGCATGCGCGTGGAAGACGGGGCCGACCCAGCGCACGGCGTCCGCCCGCAGAGCGGGAGGCACTCAACGGACCGGGCACACCCGGAAGACGGCGCCCACACGGCGGACCGGGCACGCCCGATGGCCCGGGTGCGCCCGGTGGACGGGAAGCGTCAAGGGGACGGTCCGCACTCATCGGACGGAGCCCGCCCCGCAGACGGGGCACCCCCCGCGGACACCGCAGCCCCCGCCGGCACTGCACGCCCCACGGACACCGCACACCCGGCGGACACTCCACCCCCCGCAGATACCGCACGCCCCGCGGACACCTCAGCCCCCGCGGACACCGCAGCCCCCGCCGGCACTGCGCGCCCTACGGACACCGCATACCCGGCGGACCGTGCACGCCCCGCAGATGCCGCACGGCCCGCGGACACCGCAGCCCCCGCGGATACCTCACACCCCGCGGACGCGGCGCGCCCCACGGACGCCTCATACCCCACGGGCGCCGGTGCCGGCTGGCTGCCGGCTCCGCTGCCGCAGCTGATCGCGGAACGGGCGGCGGGTGCGCTGGCCCTGCCGGTCCCGGAGCCGACGGCCGCCGGCCGGCCGGTGCGGGGCCGGCCAACCCGGCGGCGGCTGCTGGCGGCCGGCGGGGCGTTCGCGCTGGCCGCCGCGGGGACGGGGGTGTGGCTGGCCACCCGCTCCGGCGGCACCGGGCCCGGCGGCGGGGGCCGTGCGGTGCCGCCCACCCGCACGATCGGCTTCCACGCCGACCTGAGCGGGCCGGGCGCGGAGGCCGGCCTGGCTCAGCGGCGCGGGGCTGAGCTGGCGGTGGAGGCGCACAACTCCCGTACGGACGCGGCCTTCCGCCTGCTGCTGCGGGCCGTGGACGACGCGGGCGAGCGGGCGCGGGCCGCGCGGGCGGCGGCCGAGTTCGCGGCCGACCCCTCGGTGCTGGCGGTGCTCGGCCCGAGCTGGGACGCGGCGGCGGAGGAGGTGGCGGTGCTGTACGACCGGGTCCGGCTGCCGGCGCTGCTGGTGTCGGCGGACGGGCGGGCCGCGGCGGGTACCCGGTCGGTGTTCGCGACGCGGCCGCCCGGCGGGATGCTGGCCGTGCCGCTGGCCCACTACCTGGCCGGCGCCCGGCCCACGTCCCTGACCGCCGTGGTGCGCGACGCGGCGGGCGGCACCCCGGCACGGGAGGTGGCCCGGGCGATCGACGCGGAGGAGCCGGCGAGCAGTGTGGTGATCACCCATCAGATCACGCTGAAAGACACCGACTTCACGCTCACGGCCCGTTCGGTGGTGGCGGGCGGTGCGGCCGGTGTGGTGTACGCGGGCACCTCTCCGGCCCGAGCGGCCCTGCTGGCGAGGGCGCTGGCCCGGGAGGGCTTCCGGGGCCCGCGGGTGGCCCCGCAGTACGCGATGGGGCCGGCCTTCCTGCGCGGGGCCGGGGCGGCCGGTACCGGGTGGGTGTTCGGTGCGCACTTCGCGGATCCGCTGGCGCTGCCGGGGGCGTGGGCCTTCGTACGGGCGCACCGGGCCGCGTACGGGGTGTCCCCGGGGCGCTGGGCGGTGGAGGCCTACGACGCGGTGGGCCTGCTGGCGGCCGCGCTGGCCGGGGTCGGGACGCGGACGTCCGCCGGGGTGCGCGGGGAACTGGCCGGGCGGCTGCTCCGCACGTCCCACCAGGGCGTCGCCGAGCGGCTGGAGTTCGACCCGGCCACCCGGGCCCTGCCGTACCGCCGGGGCTCCTACCTGTACCGGGCGGAGGGCGGCACGTACCGCTTCCTCGGGGCGTACGACCGGGTCCGGGCCTGACGGCGCGACACGGGGGCGGCCGGGCGCGGGGCCGGCTCCGTGTATACAGGGAGCAGGCATCGCATATCGGACGGACCGGGAGGAACCTCATGGCGGAGTTCGACGAGCCCCTGATCGTCGTCGGTGTGGACGGGTCGAGCCACTCGAAGGAGGCGCTGCGCTGGGCCGCGGGCCAGGCGAAGGCGGTCGGCGGGCGGGTGGACGCCGTGATGGCCTGGGAGTGGTCGCGGAACCCGTTCGACCTGGGCGTCCCGGCCACCGACGACGAGGACACCGAACTGCTCACGGCGGAGGAGGCCGCCCGCCGGATGCTGCTGGAGGCGGTCGGGGACGCGCTCGGCCCCGACCCGGGGGTGCCGGTCACCAAGCGCGTGGTGCAGGGACCCCCGGCGCAGGTGCTGGTGGAGGCCTCGGAGAAGGCGTCGCTGATCGCCGTCGGCACGCGCGGCTACGGCGGCTTCAAGGCGGCGGTCCTGGGCTCGGTGAGCCAGCAGGTGGTCCAGTACGCCCGCTGCACCGTCGTCGTGGTCCGCCCGGGCACGGCCGGCTGACACCGGCCGCGGCTCCGGCACGCACGCGCGCCGGGTACCGTCCTCCGGGTGAGCACCCCTCTCGTCGACGACATGCCCGACGGCCTGACCCGGCGCGCCCGCGCCTTCATCGGCAGGCACGGCGTGAGGGGCGCCGCCCGGCCGGTCGAGGACCACCGGCAGTGGTGGCTCGAACGGGACGTCCCCGCGGCGGTGGTCGACCGGATGGCCGCCTTCCAGGCCCGGTGGGGCGGCCTGCTGCTGCCGCCCGTCCCGCAGTACGACGGAGGCCCCCGCCACCTCGATCCGGACTCGCCGGAGCAGGACCCGGCCGGGTGGTGGTTCGAGGCCGGCACGCAACGGACGGCGGTCCCCTACGCGTTCCTCGTCGGCCCGTCCGGCGAGTTCGGCATCCAGGGAGACGAGTGGGCGCCCCTCCACGCCACCGTGGAGGGCTGGGTGGAGTCGCTCGCCCTGGCGCACGACGCGTCCCAGCGGGCGAAGCAGATCACCCGGCTCGTCGGCGACGACGTCGACGGCATCGACGGCATCGACGGCATCGACCTGAGCGGGCACGAGCCGGTGCGGGAGGTCCGGGGCCTGGCGGACACCTGGTGGCGGGGGCCCGACTCGCTGGTGTGCGTGTATTCGGGGGAGGCCACGGCGATGGCCTTCCCCCGCGGCCGAGTCGCGCTGGTCTGCTCCGGCCTCGCCGACCGGGGGCTGCGAGGGGGCGTGGACGGCGATGCCTGAGGCCGCGGAGCCGCGGTCTTCGAGTCGGTCGGCTACGCCGGCGAGTGCGGGGAGTGCGGTGCGGAACTGGAGTGCCTGGGCGTGCAGGCGCTGGTGGACGGCCGGTTGCGGTGGGACGTAGAGTCGCGGTGTGCCGCGTGCGGGTGCGCCGTGGCGGTGTGCGGCGGCGGGGACACGCCGGCCGCGCGCCGGGAGCAGCTGCTCGCCGCGCACGGACCGGCGAGGCTGCGGGTCGCCCTGCCGGTGGCGCGCGTCACGGTCATGCGGGTCCTGCGCGCCGAAGGGGGCCTGGACCTCCCTGGCGCGAAGGCCGCGCTGCACGACGTCCTGACCGGCGCCCACACGGGCACCCTCCCGGAAATGGAACGCCTGGCCCGCGCCCTGAGGACCGCCGGCGTCCCAGCCACCGCCGTCCGCCCCTGAGGCCGGGCTTCGGCAGCCGACCGCCCGGCAGCCGACCGCCCGGCGGCCGGCCGTCGGCGATCGTGGCGGCCTGCCCGCCGGATCCGAAGGCACCCGCCTCCCGGACTCCCCGGTCCGGCACGGCGGATGCGACGTGGATGATGGTTCGGTGACGAAGATCAGCGAGGACCACGTGAAGGTCCACTTCCGTATGGCGACGGACGGGGACGGCTGGCCGCCGGTGGCCGTCGAGAGTCTGTGGGCCGTGGACCTCGGCGACGGTACGGCGCGGCTGGACAACACGCCCTGGTTCGCACGCGGGATCGCCGACGGAGACATCGTCCGGGTTCAGCCGGATGACGACGGTGTTCTCTGGGCTGGGGACACGGTGCAGCCCTCGCAGAACTGCACCATCCGGCTCATCGTGCTGAAGGACGGCGGCTCTGCCGGCGCCCGGCAGAGCGCACTGGACGCCTTCCACCGCCTCGGCGCGACAGGCGAAGGCATCGATCAGTTCCGCATGGTGGCCCTGGATGTCCATCCTCACCACCCCGGGCGCCGCTGAGCGGAGCCGGTGGCGGTCGGCGGCGGGAGCGGGACTCCGGGCGGGCGTTGGTCCGCGGCAGTCGTCAGGCAGCGGTGTGAGGGGTGGTCAGGTCCGACGGGTCCGTGTTGGCGCCGCAGAGGACGACCGCCGTGGGGGTGGTTGTCGGGGGGAGGGCGGGGAGGGCGGCGTACGCGGTGGCAGCGGCGTGTTCCACGGCCAGACGGTGGTCCTCCCAGAGCCGGTGCCGGGCGCGGACGATGGCCTCGTCGGGGACCAGTACCGAGTCGACGTGCGGGTGCCGGGCCGCGTGGAGGGCGTCGAGGGAGACCCGCCGGGCGCCCAGGGCGTCGGCGGCCACCGAGGCCACGGGTACGTCGACCGGGCGGCCGGCCTCCAGGGCGGCGTTCAGGGCGCGGCAGTTCTCGGGTTCGACGACCACGACGCGTACGCCGTGCTCGCGGGCGGCCGTGGCGATGCCGGCGAAGAGGCCGCCGCCGCCCGCGGAGACCACGACGGTGCCGAGCCCCGGCAGCGCCTGCCGGATCTCGTCGAGGAGGGTGCCGGCACCGGCGGCGACCAGCGGGTTGTCGTACGCGTGGCTGACCAGCGCGCCGCTCAGGGCGGCGAACTCCTGGCAGGCGATGGCGGCTTCGCCGTACTCGGAGCCCTCCAGGCGGACGTCGGCGCCGTACGAGCGCAGCTTGTCGACCTTGACGCGCGGCGCGGTCTTCGGGAGGAACACCGTGGCGCGTACGCCGGCCCCGCGGGCCGCCCAGGCGCAGGCGAGGCCCGCGTTGCCGCCGGAGGCGATGGTGACGCCCGCCGCGGGGAGGGTGCCGGCCTCGCGGTGGGCGGAGATGAAGTTGTGGGCGCCGCGTGCCTTGAACGAGCCGGTGTGCTGGAGGTGTTCGAGGGCGAACCAGAGGTCCGGGCCGGCGGGGGCCAGGGCCACGGGCCGGACGTGGCCCGCGATGCGGTCGGCGGCGGAGCGGATCTCGGCGTACGACAGGGCGGTCATCGGCGGTCCTCCTGGTCGGGGGCGGCGGAGGCGGCGGGGGTGGCGGGGGCCGTGACCGTGGGGCGGGCCGCGGCGATGAGCTGGCGCAGGGCGCCGTAGTACACCTCGTGGCCGGTCAGGGCGGGCAGCATCTCGGCCGCGTGACCGGACAGGGCGGGGAAGTCGGCGGGGTCGAGGGCGGCCAGGGCCGCGCGGGAGGCCTCGGTGGCGCCCCGGGGGTCGCGGTGGTCGACGAAGGCGGCGCTGCCGAGGGTCAGCAGGTACATCCGGCGGTACGCGGTCATCGCCTCCGGCGCGGTCATTCCGGCGGCGAGGCCGTCGGCGATGGCCGGCTCGACGAGCCGGGCGAGGAGGTTGCGGCCGAGCCAGGGCCGGGCGCCGCGGAGGACCAGGAGGCCGGGGTGGGCGGTGAGGAGTGCGTACAGGCCGGTGAACCGGAGCTCCGCGGCCTCGGCCCAGGGGGTGCCGGGCGGCACGACGGGGAGGCGGGCGGCGAGGTGGTCGGTGCACAGGTCGAGGAGGCCGGCGAGGTCGGTGCAACGGCGCTGCACGGTGGCGTGCGAGACGTCGAGCCGGTCCGCGAGGGAGCGGAAGCTCAGTGCGGCGGGGCCGTCCTCGTCGAGGATCCGCAGGGCGGCTTCGGCAATGGCCCCCGGGGTGGCCCGGTCGAGTGCGTCGGAACGGCGCGGCATGAGATACACCGTAACATACGCCGTATCGCAGGCGGGGCGGGCCGCGAGCCGCACTCGCCTCCTCCGGGCGGACGGTCCCCCGGGCGGGCGGTCCCCGGGCGGACGGTCCCGGGCGGACGGTCCCCGAGGGGGGTGGTCCCCGGGCGGACGGTCCCCGAGGGGGGGGTGGTCCCCGGGCGGACGGTCCCCGAGGGGGGGTGGTCCCCGGGCGGACGGTCCCCGAGGGGGGTGGTCCCCGGGCGGACGGGCGGGGCGGGTTGCCCCGGGCGGTCGGGGGCGGGTGGTCCCGGGTGGGTCCGGGCGGCCGGCCCCCCGGGGCGGGTGATCCCCCAGGGCGGTGGTCCCCAGGCGGATGAGCGGGGCGGGTGGCCCCCTGGGCGGGTTGCCCCGGGCGGTCGGGGGTGGGTGATCCCCCAGGGCGGGTCCGGGCGGCCGGCCCCCTGGGGCGGGTGATCCCCGGGCGGACGAGCGGGGGCGGCCGGTCCCCCGGGCGGGTGATCCTCGGGCGGACGGGCGGGGGCGGATGGTCCCCGGGCGGGTCCGGGCGGGTGGTCCCCGGGCGGACGGGCGGGGGCGCGCCAGGCGAACTCCGGCGGAGTCCGGGACGCGCGAAGCCGACGTGGCGCGTCTTGAACGGCGCCGGCATGACGGGGCCTTCCGGGGCGCCGGCACGACGGGGCCGGCCGGGGCGCCAGAACGACTCGGTCTGCCGAGACGACGGGACCGGCCGGCCTGGGCCGGCGCGACGGACTGCCGGACCCGCCGGGGACCGGACCGGGCCAGCGGGGGGGGGGGAGGGAGCCCGGCCATCGGGCGCACCGCGAGCCGCTCGGCCGCTCTCTCTCCCACACACAACTCCCCCGCCCCGCGCGCCGGACGGCCGCCCCGAACGAACGCGCCGCGCCTTTCGGGGAGCCGGCCGGGCCGGCCTGCCGCGCGAGCCCTGGCGGCGTACGCGACGGGAGCAGACAGGACGACCCTCGATCGGGGCGTGGGTGACGGACCGACCAGGCGGATCCGACGGACTGCGGGGCCCGCCCACGCGCCGATCGGGCCGACGCAGCTCGGCCGTCCGACGCGCGACGAACCCCTCGGCCGCTCTCCTGGCCACACCTCCCCCGCCCCGCGCACCCGACCAGCCCGGCGCCGTCCGGTGCCGTCTCGTGCGGGGCGGCGTGTTGGGGCGGGGAGCGGGCGCGCGGTGGACGGGGGCCCAGCGGCGCCCTGCACGTGAAGGTCGGGGCTCGACCCCGTGCGGGACGGCGTAGCCGGTGTGGGGGGGCTGGCCAGGGCGGGATGGTGGGGCGGTCGGGGCGCGTCGGGCGAGCAGCGGGAGGTCCGCCGCCGACGCCGGCCCGGCCGCGCCCCGCGCGAGGAGCCCGAGCAGGGTGAGCGCGGACGCCGCGCGCAGCCGGACCGTCCGGGAGGGCCCGAGAGGGCCCGGCCCGTGCTCCGGTTGGGCGAACAGGGGACGGGTGGAGTCGGTGGGACGGGACTTCGCCAGGGCTGGCGCTCGCGGGTGTCCGGTGGGCCGCAGGGCCCGTCACGGGGGCCTGCGGTCAGGCCACTGGGGGCCGGACCGTGGCGGCCCTGGTGGGCGAAGCCTGCCCGGCGGGGCGCGGGCCCGTCACGTGCGCCTGCGGGCGGGCCGGTGGGGGCCCGGACCGTGGACCGGATGGGCTAAGGGGGGCGGGTCGTGGTCGGGGCGGGGGGCTCGTCGGGGCAGGTGACCGGACGGGCGGTGGTGGACCGGACGGGCGGATCTGCGGCCGGGGCCCGGGGGCGCGGCGTTCCGCTCACCGGCTGACGGACCGCCAGGCCGACGGAGCGGCCCGGCACCGTGCCGCCGTACGGCGGCCCCGCCGGATCCACCCGTTGGGACCCTTTCCCCAGCTCATGGGGTTGTATTTCATGATGAAAGTTGACACTTCATTACATGCGCCGCTGGACTGAGGGCACGACGGAACGTCAGCACGCCCTCACTCCAAGGAGTCATCCGTGCCGCACCGCCTGCGCGCGCTGTCCGGCGGCCTCACCGCCGCGGCCCTGCTCAGCCTTCCCCTCGGCGCCAACCCCGCCACGGCGGACGCCCCCGCCCCGGCGGACGCCCCCGCGCCCGTGACCACGATGGCCGGGAAACCGCCCATGGGCTGGAACAACTGGGCGCACTACATGTGTGACATCGACGAGGCGAAGGTCGTCGCGAACGCCGACGCCCTGGTCGCCTCGGGCCTGGCGGACAAGGGCTACGACACGGTCACCGTGGACGACTGCTGGATGGAGAAGTCCCGGGGCCCGGCCGGCGAGCTGGTGGCCGACCCGGTCAAGTTCCCCCACGGCATGGCGTGGCTGGGCGAGTACCTGCACGCCAAGGGGCTGAAGTTCGGCATCTACGAGGACACCGGCTCCCTCACCTGCGAGCGCTACCCCGGCTCCGGCCGGCCCGCGGGCGGCGGCCCCGACCACTTCACCCAGGACATGGCGCTGTTCGCCTCCTGGAAGGTGGACTACATCAAGATGGACGGCTGCAACGTGTGGGTGGCCCCCGGCCAGACCAAGGAGGCCGCCTACCGGGAGGCGTACGAGGCGGTGGCCGAGGCCATCCGCGCCACCGGGCGGCCGATGGTCCTGTCGGCCTCGGCGCCCGCGTACTTCCAGAACGGGGAATGGGGCAGCCCGGCCTGGTTCTCGGTGCTCGGCTGGGTCGGCGGCACCGGGCAGCTGTGGCGCGAGGGCCGCGACATCCAGGTGTACAAGCCGAGCGCGCCGGCCACCTCGCGCTGGAAGTCCGTGCTCGGCAACTACGGCTACAACCGCTGGCTGGCCCGCTACGCGGAGCCCGGCAACTGGAACGACCCCGACTTCCTGATCGCGGGCGCCCCCGGCCTCACCGACGAGGAGGGCCGCAGCCAGGTCGCCCTGTGGGCCATGATGGCGGCGCCGTTCATCCTCTCCTCCGAGGTCTCCGAGCTGACCCCGGCCGGCCTGGCCGCGCTGGGCAACGAGGACCTGATCGACCTGGACCAGGACCCGTTGGGCCGCCAGGCCGGCATCGTCTCCACCGACGGCGCCACGGACGTGCTCGCCCGGCCGCTGGCGGGCGGCGACCGCGCCGTGGCCGTCCTCAACCGCACCGAGTCGGCCCGCCCGGTCACGGTGGACCTCGCCGACATCGGCCTGCCGTCCTGCCGCGTCACCGCCCGGGACCTGTGGACCGGCACCACCTCCACCGCCCGCACCCGGCTGACCGCCACCGTGCCCGCCCACGGCACCGCCGTCTGGCGGCTCACCCCCCGCGGCTGCGACCCGGCCGTCCCGACCGGCCAGATCACCGGCAACGCGATGGCCTGCGCCGACGGCGACCACACCACGGGCGCCGGCACCGTCGCCCTCGCCCCCTGCACGGGCGGCGCCGACCAGCGCTGGGCCCTGCTCCCCGACAACACCCTGCGCCTCGGTGCCCGGTGCCTGACGGCCGCCGACGGCACCACCGTGGCCCTGGCCGCCTGCGCCCCCGGCTCCACCCCGGGCCAGCGGTGGCAGGCGCGCCCCGACGGCACCGTCACGGACGGCGCGTCCGGTGCCTGCCTGGACGCCCCCACCGGCACCGAGACGGGCCCGCTGCGCCTGCGCCCCTGCGGCCACCACCTCGTCAACCAGGCCTGGGCCCTGCCCGTCTGACCCGGAGGAAGCCCCATGAGGCTGACGCGCACCACCCTGGCCGCGGCCCTGCTCTGCCTGCTCGGCAGCGCCTCGGCACCCGCGACGGGCGCCCCCGCGGCGCCCGCGGCCCCCGCGGCCCCCGCCGCACCTGCCGCCCCCGCACCCCTCCCGGCCGCACGGCCCGCCCTGCCGGACGCCGCGCGGCCCGCCGTACGCAGCGCCGCACGGCCCGCCGTACGCAGCGCCGCACGGCCCGCCGTACCGGACGCCCCGGCGGCCACCACCCGGGCCCGCGCCGCCTTCTTCGACGACACCGCGGCCGAGGAGGCCCTGCTGCGGCTGCTGCCCGAACACGCGGGCCAGATCACCCTGTTCCCGGCCGCCCGCAGCGCCGACGGCAAGGACGGCTTCACCGTGTCCGGGCGGGCCGGCCGCATCACGGTCCGGGCCACCAGCCCGGCCACCATGCTCACCGGCGTCGGCTGGTACCTCCAGCACGTCGCCAAGGTCGACATCGGCTGGCCGGGCGACAGCCTCGGCCGGCTCCCGGAGCGGCTGCCGGCCGTCCCGGCCGCCGTGACCCGGACCGCCCTGGTGCCCCACCGCTACGCCCTCAACGACACCGACGACGGGTACTCGGGCGCGTACCGGACCTTCGCCGACCACCAGCGCCAGATCGACCTGCTCGCCCTGCACGGGATCAACGAGGTGTTCGTGCAGGTCGGCGCCGAGTACCCGTACTACAAGGCGCTCCAGCGGTACGGGTACACCGCCGAGGAGCTGCGCGCCTGGATCCCCGGCCCCGCGCACCAGGGCTGGTGGCTGCTGCAGAACCTGAGCGCCTTCGGCGGCCCGGTCACCGAGCGGCTGCTGACCGAACGGGCCGAACTGGGCCGCCGGATCACCGACCGGCTCCGCTCCCTGGGCATGACCCCGGTGCTGCCGGGCTACTTCGGGACGGTCCCGCCCGGCTTCGCCGCCCGCAACCCCGGCGCCAAGGTGGTCCCGCAGGGCGACTGGTCCGGCTTCGACCGGCCGGACTGGCTCGACCCGTCGGGCCCGGTCTTCGCCGAACTGGCCACCGACTACTACGCCGAGCAGCGTGCCGCGTTCGGGGACTCCACGATGTACCGGATGAGCCCGCTGCACGAGGGCGGCTCCGTCGGCGGCGTCGACGTCAAGGCCGGCGCCGCGGCCGTGCAGGCCGCCCTGCACGCCGCGCACCCGGGCGCCCTCTGGGCGGTGCTGGGCTGGCAGGACGATCCCACCAAGGACCTGCTGGCCGGGGTCGACACGTCCCGGCTGCTGATCATCGACGGGCTGTCCGACCGCTACAACAAACTGGACCGCGAGACCCGCTGGGAGAACACCCCCTACGCGCTCGGCACGATCCCCAACTTCGGCGGCCACACCACCATCGGCGCCAACACCGGCGTCTGGCTGACCCGGTTCCGGGAGTGGCGGGAGAAGGCGGGGAGCCGGCTGAGCGGCATCGCCTACCTGCCGGAGGCCACCGGCACCGATCCCGCGGCGTACGACCTCTTCACCGACCTGGCCTGGGAGCCGGGGCCGCTGGACCACGAGCGGTGGTTCGCCGACTACGCCCGGCGCCGCTACGGCGGGGAGGACGCGCAGGCCGCGGCCGCCTGGGAAGCGCTGCGCAAGGGCCCGTACGACATGGCCTCCGGCTACTGGTCGGAGCCCCAGGACAGCCTGTTCACCGCCCGGCCGAGCCTGACGGTGAGCAGTTCCGGCTGGGGCAGCCCGCGGGCCATGCGCTATCCCGCCGCCTCCGTGGAGACCGCGCTCAAGGCGCTGCTGGCGGTGGACCCGAAGCTGCGCGGCTCCTCCGCGTACCACTACGACCTGGTGGACGTGGCGCGGCAGGCGCTGGCCAACCGGTCCCGCGTGCTGCTGCCGCAGATCAAGGCGGCGTACGAGGGGAAGAACCCGGCCCGGTTCCGCGAACTGGTCGGACAGTGGCAGGAGCACGAGCGGATGCTGGCCGCGGTGACCGGCTCCGACCGCAACTTCCTGCTGGGCCCCCGGCTGGCGGCGGCCCGCTCGTGGGGGACGGACCAGGCCGAGAAGGACCGTTACGAGTACGACGTACGCTCCCTGCTCACCACCTGGGGCCCCCACGCGACCAGCGAGGCGGGCTTCCTGCACGACTACGCCAACCGCGAGTGGGCGGGCATGCTGGAGGAGTTCTACGCGGCCCGCTGGAAGGCGTACTTCACGTCGCTGGAGGAGGCACTGGTGTCCGGAGAAGCACCCGAGACCATCGACTGGTTCGCCTTCGAGGACGCGTGGGCGCGCAAGACCACCGCGCACCCCACCGAGCCGAGCGGTGACGCGCACGCCCTGGCCACCGCGATCGCGGAAGCGCTGAACTGACCCGTGGAGGAAAACGGAACCGGGGGCGCCGGGGCGGGCGGCGGACGCGGCCGGCCCGGCCCTCCGCCGTCGCCCGGCCCCGACCCGTCGCCCGGCCCCGACCCGTCACGCGGCCCGGGCCCGTCGCCCCGTGTGCCGCCGTCCGCCGGCCCCCCGCCGTCGGCCGGTCTGCTGGGCGCGGCCGCCGGTCTGGTCGCCGGGGTGTCGGCGCTGGCCGCGGCGGAGCTGGTCTCGGCGTGGGTGCGCCCGCAGTCGGGGCCGGTGACGGCGGTCGGGGGCGCGGTGGTCGACCTCGTGCCCCCGCCGGTCAGGGAGTGGGCCATCCAGGTCTTCGGCACCTCGGACAAGCTGGTGCTGCGGCTCGGCATCCTGCTCCTGCTCGCGCTGTTCGCCGCCGGGGCGGGCGTGGTCGGGGTCCGCGCCGGGCCGCTCTACGGTGCCGTGCTGGCCCTGGCCTTCGGGCTGGTGGGCGCGGTCGCGGCGGCCGGCCGGCCCGACGCCTCGCCGCGGGACGCGCTGCCCTCCGCCGTGGCGGGGGCCGTCGCGGCCGCGGTGCTGTACCTGCTGACGGCCGCGGTGCGCCGGCCGGGGCCGCCGGGCGGGCGCGGGTACGACCGGCGCCGGTTCCTGACGGTGGTCCTGGCGGCCGCCGGCGGTTCCGCGGTCGCCTACCTCGCGGGGCGCCTGTCCGGTGCCTCGGGTGCCGCGGACGCCGCCGCCGACCGCGCCGCCCTGGAGCTGCCGGCGCCGGCCTCCCCCGCGCGGCCGCTGCCGCCCGGGGTCCAGCTGCCGGTGCCCGGGCTCGGCCCCTTCCTCACCCCGAACGCGTCCTTCTACCGGATCGACACGGCCCTGGTGGTGCCCCGGCTCAGCGCGGACCGCTGGACGCTGCGGATCCACGGCGAGGGGGTGACGCGTCCGCTCACGCTGCGGTACGCCGACCTGCTCGCCCGGGAGCTGGTCGAGCGGGACATCACCCTGGCGTGCGTCTCCAACGAGGTGGGCGGCGACCTGGTGGGCAACGCCCGCTGGCTCGGCGTGCGACTGGCGGACGTGCTCCGGGAGGCCGGGGTGCGGGCGCCCTCGCGGGGCGGCCCGGCGGACCAGCTGGTGGCCCGCTCGGTGGACGGCATGACCATCGGGACGCCGGTGGAGACGGTGCTGGACGGCCGGGACGCGCTGCTGGCGATCGGCATGAACGGCGAACCGCTGCCGTTCGCCCACGGCTTCCCGGTGCGGATGGTCGTCCCCGGTCTCTACGGGTACGTGTCGGCCTGCAAGTGGCTGGCGGAGCTGCGGCTCACCACGTTCGCCGCGTACGACGCCTACTGGGTGCGCCGCGCCTGGGCCGCGCGGGCGCCGGTGAAGACCCAGTCCCGGATCGACGTGCCGCGCGGAAGCGCCGCGCTGCGCGCCGGGACCGTGGCGGTGGCCGGGGTGGCGTGGGCCCAGCACCGGGGCATCTCGGCCGTACAGGTACGGGTGGACGGCGGCCCCTGGCAGCAGGCGGTGCTGGCCGCCGAGGACACCGTGGACACCTGGCGGCAGTGGGTGTGGCGGTGGCCCGCCACGCCGGGCCGGCACGTGCTGGAGGTGCGGGCCGTGGACGGCACCGGCGCCGTGCAGACCGGCGAGGAGCAGGGCGTGCTGCCGGACGGGGCGACCGGGTGGCACCGGGTGCGGGTGGAGGTGGCGGGGGCGGACTGAGCGGGGGAACGGGCGGCTGAACGGGCGGCGAGAGGTCCGGGACGGGTGGAGGCGGGGCCGGGCCGGGCGGGCGGGGCATCACTCGGCCGATCCTGGGTAGGCGCGGTGCCTTGTCGAGAATCGAAGGATTCCCATGACCAGGACCACGACCAGGACCAGGACGCCCACCGGGACCGCCCCGCACACGGGGAGCGCGCCACGGGCCGGGGCCGCCCCGCTCGACGGGGCCGCCCCGCGCACCGCGGCCGCGGGTCCGCCCGGGCTTCCCCCACTGCCGGACATGCCCGACCCGCGGACCGTCGGCTGCGCCGAGGCACGCGCCGTCTCCGCGCTGCTCTTCGCCCGCATGCGGCGGGCCGAGGAGGGCACGGCCGAGTACTCCCGGCTCCGCAACACCCTGGTGGAGCTCAACCTCAGCCTCGTCAAGCACGCCGCGCAGCGCTTCCGCAACGCCCGGGAGCCGCTGGACGACATCATCCAGGTGGGCACCATCGGCCTGATCAAGGCCATCAACCGCTTCGACCCGGACCGGGGCGTGGAGTTCGCCTCGTTCGCCATGCCGACGATCATCGGCGAGATCAAGCGGTTCTTCCGGGACACCAGTTGGTCCGTACGGGTCCCCCGCCGCCTCCAGGAGCTGCGCCTGGACCTCGCGAAGACGGGCGACGACCTGGTCCAGGAGCTGGACCGCGAGCCGACCGTGACCGACCTGGCCGGGGCGCTCGGGATCACGGAGGAGGAGGTGGTGGAGGGGCAGGGCGCCTCGAACGGCTTCACCGCCCGCTCCCTCGACATCGCGTTCGACTACGCCGAGAACGGCAACCAGCTCACCCGTGCCCTCGGCGGCGACGACCCGCAGTTCGAGCGGATCGAACTGCTGGAGGCGCTCAAACCGCTGGTCGGCGAGCTGTCCGAGCGGGACCGGCTGATCCTGTCCCTGCGGTACGTCGAGGAGCTCACCCAGTCCGAGATCGGCGAGCGGGTTGGCGTGTCCCAGATGCAGGTGTCCCGGCTGCTGAGCCGGATCCTGCGCACCCTGCGCGCGGGCCTGCTGCCCGAGGCGCCGCCGCTGCGGCGGGGGGTCCGCCGGCCGCAGGCCTAGGGACCGCGGTGCGCCCGGGAACCGCTGTGTGACGGGCTCCCGTCGTGTGACCGGCCGGGGCACTGCCGTGCAGCACTGCCGTGCGTCAGCCCGCCACGTCCTGGTCCGCGGCCGTCAGCCGCACGGTGCTGTCCAGGAGCAGGGCGTGGACCAGGGCGCCCGGGAGGTTGCCGCGCAGTTCGCGCAGCTCGACGTCGTACTCCTGGGCGAACAGCCCCGGCGGGCCGTACGCGGAGCGGGTGCGCTCGAACCAGCGGGCGGCCGCGGCGGGCCGGTTCTCGGCCAGGCAGGCCGTGGTCATCAGGAACCCGCAGGCCAGGGAGGCTCCTTCGGGCCGTCCGGGCCCCGCGCCGTCGGTCCGGAAGCGGTGGACGAAGCCGTCGCGGGCCAGGTCGTGCTGGACCGCCTGCCGGGTCACCGAGAGGGCCGGCTCGGCGGGCGGCAGGCCACCGCGGGCCAGCGGCCGCAGCAGGGCGGCGTCGACGCCCGGGTCCTGGCGGCTGCGCTGCCAGCGGCCCGACCAGTGCAGGCAGGTGCGTTCGGTCTCGTGCAGGATCGTGTCGGCCAGTTCGGACCAGGCGAAGGCCACGTTGCGGGGCGCGATGTCCCGGGCCGCGGCCCGCAGGCCGCTGACGGCGGCCAGCCGGGAGTGCGTCCACCAGGCGGGGTGCAGGTCCCACAGGCCCCCGTCGGGCCGCTGCCAGTTGCCCTCCAGGGCGCTGACGGCGACCTCGGCGGCCCGTTCACCGTCACCGTCGAGGCGGTCGCGGCGGGCCGCGGCGGCCAGCAGTTCGAGCACCTCGCCGAAGGTGTCCAGCTGGAACCTGCCGTCCGGCCGGCCGCCGGTCAGGAAACCGGCGGGGCCGGCGTCGGCGCCCTCGGCGAGCGGCAGTTCGTGCTCGCGGGGCACGGGGCGGCCGTCGACCCGGTAGGCCGCGTGGAGGTCGGGACCGTACTCGAGGACCCGGGCGGCGACGACGCGGACGGCGTCGTCGAGGAGGCGGTGCGGGCCGTGGGCGGCGACGGCGGTGCCGGCGATGCACTGGTCACGGACCCACGCGTAGCGGTGGTCGTGGCCGCCTCCGGCGGCGGCGTGCTCGGGCAGCGGGTTGGCCGCGGCGGCCACCATCGCGCCGGTGCGCGCGGTCAGGCCGGTGAGCACGGCGTACGCGTGCCGGGCGTCGCTGCGGGCCGTGAGGTCGGCGCAGTCGGGCACGGCGGCGGCCCAGAAGCGTTCCGTCTCCCGCCACAGCCGCGCGGCCTCGTCCCCCCGGCCGTTGAGCACGCTGCCGCCGCGCGCGTCGGCGATCTCCAGCACCAGGTCGCGGGTGCCGCCCGGGGGCAGGGCGATCAGTGCGGTGACGGAGTCCGGGACTCCCGGCCGGGTGGCGTCCGCGTTCTCGGGCACGCCCCGGAGCCGGAAGCTCAGGGGACCGCTGCGGCCCACCCAGTGGCCGCGGTCCCGGTGCAGACCGGTCATGGGGTGGGCGCCGAAGCGGGCCCGGATCGAGAGCTCGACGCGGACCACGGCCGGGCCGTTCACGGCGTGGATGCGGCGCAGCAGGACCGCCCGGTGCGGGTCGCCAGGCGCGGCGAGCGCGTCCCGGCACTCGACGACGCCGCCGGCACCGGTCCAGCGGGTGGTGCGGATCAGCGTGCCCTCCTCGTACCAGCCGCACGGCAGGGACCGCACGCCCTCCGGCGACACCGCGAAGTGGCCGCTGCCGCCGGTCAGCTCGGAGAAGACGGCGCCGCTGTGCCAGCGGGGGGCGCACATCCAGACGATGTCGCCGCAGGGGGCGGTCAGGGCGCCGCGCTCGCCGTCGGCGAGCAGCGCGTAGTCGCGCAGGGGGCGCGGGGTGTGGCCGTGCGGGCTCATGACCTGCGGCTACCCGGTCAGGAGGCGCGGAACCGGTGTGCGGGCGTTTACCTGGGCCTGCCGCGGACAGGCGCGGGAGCGTACGGGCGGTGTCGGTCCGGAGGTGAGCCATGGCGGAGGAGCGGCCCGGGAAGGGCGGCGGCCCGGAGCGTGACGAGACCCCGGACGAGCGGGCGGACCGGCGGTGGAACGAGACGCTCCAAGAGGTCCGGGTGGCACAGACGGGCGCCCAGATCCTGTTCGGCTTCCTGTTGAGCGTGGTGTTCACGCCGCGCTACGCCGAGCTGGGGACGTTCGACAAGACGCTGTACGTGGTCACGGTCGCCCTGGGCGCGCTGGCCACGGGGACGATGATCGCGCCGGTGGCCTACCACCGGCTGCTGGCCGGCCACCACCTCAAGCCCCACCTGGTGCGGGACGCGGGGCGGCTGGTGTCGGTGGGGATCGTGCTGCTGGCACTGACCGTCAACCTGTCGGTGCTGCTGCTCCTGCACGTGGCGACCTCGCACTGGATCGCCTGGGTGATCACGGGGATCGTCACGGCCTGGTTCGTCGTCTGCTGGCTGGTGATGCCCGGTCTGCTGCTGGCCCGCAAGGACGGGGAGCGGACGGCGCGGCGGGAGGACGCGGACGGCGGCGACGGCGGGTAGGTCCGTCGCGGCGGTGGCGGGGCGGGCGACGGCAAGGGGGCGGGGGCGGCGGGGCAGGGCGGGGCGGGGGGTCGGCGGGGTACGCGGATCGCACGGCGACGCACGCTGTGCAATTTCACATCTATGCATGACCTGTCACATGTGAAATATTACCTGCGCTCGGGTCGGCCCCGGCCGGCCCGTTCCCCGTCTCCGGGACCAACTCCCGAAAGGACCCCCTACGTTGCGCAGACTGATCGCGGCAGGGGCGGCGATATCCCTGGCGCTGCTCGCCGCTCCCGCGCTGGCCGCCCCGCCGCCGGCCGCCCCGCTCCCGGCCACCGGCACTCCCCCGGCCGAGGGCCCGGGCCGGGCCGACGCCCCGCCGCCCGCCCCGCTGGAGCTCCAGCGGCAGGCCCTGCGCCGGCAGGCGCTGGAGCGCGTGGCGGCCGGGTCCCTGAAGGCCGGCGCCGACGGGCGCCTCCCCCAGACGGTCAAGGTCGGCAAGCGGTACGTCGAACTGGCGCAGCAGCGCAAGGACAAGGTCTTCGTGATCCTGGCCGAGTTCGGCGACCAGGTGGACACCACCACCGAGTTCGAGGGCAAGCCGCGCTTCGGCGGCGAGCCCGGCCCCCGGCACAACGCCATCGAGAAGCCGGCGAAGGCCGACAACCACACCGTGTGGCGCAAGGACTTCGACCGGGCCTACTACCAGCGGCAGTTCTTCTCGGCCGAGCCGGGCGCGGTGAGCCTGCGCAACTACTACCGGCTCCAGTCCTCCGGCCGCTACGACATGGACGGCCACGTCACCGACTGGGTCCGGCTGCCGTGGAACGAGGCCCGCTACGGCACCGACAACTGCTCCGAGCCCGGCCAGTGCCGCACCAACTGGGACATGATCCGGGACGCCACCAACGCCTGGTACCACTCCGAGCGGGCCAAGGGCCGTACGCCCGCCGAGATCAGGGCCGCGCTGGCCGAGTACGACGTGTGGGACCGCTACGACGCCGACCGGGACGGGAACTTCGACGAGCCCGACGGCTACCTCGACCACCTGGTCGTCGTCCACGCGGGCAAGGACCAGACCTGGGGCGGCGGCCGGCAGGGCAAGGACGCCGTGTGGGCGCACCGCTGGTTCGCGTACTGGAACCAGGCCGGCCAGGCCGGACCGGAGGGCAACAAGGCCGGCGGCACGCCCGTCGGCGACTCGGGCCTCTGGGCGGGCGACTACCTCACCGGCGGCGAGAACAGCGGAGCGGGCCTGTTCGCCCACGAGTTCGGCCACGACCTGGGCCTGCCGGACCTGTACAGCTCCGACGGCGACAACAGCGTCAACTACTGGTCGCTGATGTCCGCGGGCTCCTACCTCGGGCGCGGGCGCAACACCACCGGTGACGTCCCGGGCGACCTGGACGCCTGGAGCAAGCTGCAGCTCGGCTGGCTGGACTACACGGAGGCCGACGCGGGCCGCCGGGCGCGCGCCGTGCTCGGCGTCTCCGGCTACCACACCGAGGACCCGCAGGCCCTGCTGGTGCACCTCCCGCCGTCGGTGACCAGGACCGACCTCACCGACCCGTTCGAGGGCGGCAGCGCGTGGTGGAGCGGCACGGGTGACTTCATGGACAACACCCTCTCCCGGAGCATCGCCGTCCCCGCCGAGGGCGCCCGGCTCGACGCCCGCGTCTGGTACGACATCGAGCAGGACTACGACTTCCTGACCGTCGAGGCCTCCACGGACGGCGGCGGCACCTGGGCCGCGCTGCCCGGCACGGCCGGCGGCGCGCCCGTACCGGCCCGCGGGATCTCCGGCACCTCCGGCGGCTGGACCGAACTGTCCGTGCCGCTCGACCGGTTCGCGGGAACCACCGTGCAGCTGCGGCTGCGGGTGACCTCCGACAGCAACACCCACGGCAAGGGCGTCGCCCTCGACGCCGTGACCGTCACCTCGGCCGGCCGTGAGCTGCTGCGCGACGGCGCGGAGCAGGGCGCGAACGGCTGGACCGCGGTCAAGTGGTCGCGCACGCAGGGCCGTACGGGCATCGCCGAGCACCCCCGCGCGTACGTCGTGGAGAACCGCCGGTACACCGGGTACGGCGCGTACCTGAAGACCGGCCCGTACAACTTCGGCTGGGGCTCCGACCCGGTCCGCAAGGACACGGTGGAGTTCTACCCGTACCAGTTGGGCGTGCTGATCTGGCTGTGGGACACCGCGTACAGCGACAACACCACGAAGGCGCACCCGGGTTCGGGGCTGATCCTGCCGGTCGACGCCCGGCCGGAGGCGCTGCGGTACACGGACGGCACCCCGCTGAACGCGCGGGCTCAGACGTTCGACGCGCCGTTCTCGCTGCGCCCGAGCGCGGAGCTGGTGCTGCACCGCAACGGCGTGCCGGTGATCGTCCCGGAGCGTGCGGGCGTGCCGGTCTTCGACGACCGGACGGGCGTGTACTGGAGCCCGGACCTGCCGCAGGTCGGCGTGAAGGTCCCGGACACCGGCACCCGCATCACGGTCCTCAAGGAGGCGCAGAACGGCTTCCGGACCACGGTCCAGGTCAGCCCGTCCCCCTGATCCGGACCCGCGAGGCCGGTCCGTCCTCCTGACGGGACGGACGGACCCCGCCCGGCCCCGAGGAGGGGGCCGGGCGGGGTTTCCGGCGTTCACGGCCGGCTGCCGGCCGTACGGACGGGAGCCGGCCGTGCGGTCAGGTGCGCAGCAGCCGGTCGAAGAAGGACCGGTACTGCCGCAGGGCCAGCCGGAGGTCCTCGGTGGCCACCTCTCCGCCGGCCTGCCACTGGCCTTCCAGCTGCTGCTTGCGGTCCGCGAAGGTGCCGGCGAGGCTCTGCATCACCGTGGCGACGAGGCCGTCCGCCTCGCGCACGGAGGCGCGGGGGTCGTCGACGAAGCCGCCCTGGATCCTGCTCCACTCCTCGCGCCACTCACTGGCCTTCCCGGACGCGAGGAGCGGCTCGCCCTCGGGCTCCCCGCCCGCCGCGCCGTTCCCCGACGCGCGGTCCGCGGCGCCGCCGGTGCCGGCTTCGGCCACGGCGTCGCTCTCCCCGGCGGTGCGTCCCGTCGTGCGGGCGGGGCCGCCGTCGGGGGACGCCGTACCGGGGTCACCGGACTCGCCCGGGTCCCCGGCGCGCTCGGCGCCGGCCAGTTCGGCGTCGCCCGCCCGGTCGGCCCCGGCGAGTTCCGGGTCGCCCGCCCGGTCGGCGCGGGCCAGTTCCGCATCACCGGCGCGGTCGGCGTCGTCGAGTGCCGAGTCGCCGGGGTCCGCCAGGTCGTTCTCCCGCCGTTCGGCGAGGCTCCGGCCGTCGGACGGTCCGGTGCCCTCGGTGGCCTCGCCCGGGTAGAGGGGCTGCCGATCGCCCCGGCCGGCGTCCTGTCCCGCGTCCCGGTCCGGACCGTCCCGGTCCGGGCCCAGGAGGTCCTCGGTGGCCGGGGTCTGCCGCGTCTCGTCGTGTGCCATGTCACTCACCTCGCCGTGCACCGCCGCCCGCGGTGCCGCTGTCCAGCAGGTCGTCGAAGAGGGCCCGGTAGTGGACCATCGCGCCGCGCAGTTCCTCGGTGGTGACGCGGCCGTCACCGTTGCGTTCGTTCACCTCGTGGGCGCGCCGGTAGTGCTCGAGGGTGCTGCCGTGTTCGACCGACAGGTCCTGGAGCTGCTGCCGGTAGCCGTCGGTGGGGTAGCCGCGCTCGTCCATGAGGCGGGTGACCAGCGTGTCGGCCTGGGCCACCGCGCTCTCGGGGTGGTCGACGAAACGCTGCTGCACGCCGCTCCACTCGTCGGCGTACCGGCGCCGCACCTCGGTGGGGAGTTCGCGCAGCTCCAGGTCGTCATGACGCCTCTCGCGCCCGCGCAGCTCCTTTTCGGCGGCCATTCTGCCGCCCTGCTCCGCGACGGCGCGGTCGTACTCCGGGCCGAAGTCCCGCTGCAGCCGGCGACGGCGGGAGAACATCCACAGCGCCGCCAGCACGAGGACCAGGACGACGGCGCAGGCGACGATGATGGCGATGAGTGAGCCGGTCGACATCGGTGCCTCCAGGGGCGTCGGGTCAGCTGTGCAGGCGCTGCTGCCCAGCGACCCGGCCGCCAAACCGGTGCGTTACGTGCCCGGGCGCAGCCGCACCGGCAGGGCCCGGACGCTGTTGCCGACGAAGCTGGCGTGGCGCGCCGCCTCCGCCTCGGGGACCGCGAGGTCGAGGTCGGGGAAGCGGGTGAACAGCGCCCGCAGGGCGATCACGGCCTCCATCCGGGCCAGGGGTGCGCCCAGGCAGTAGTGCGGGCCGTGGCCGAGGGAGATGTGCCGGGTCCCGGTGGTGCGGGTGATGTCGAAGCGGTCGGCGTCGGGGCCGTGGGCGGACCGGTCGCGCCCGGCGGCCGAGTACCCGGCGAGGACGGGGGTGCCCCGCGGGATCACGGTGCCGCCGATCGGAAGGTCCCTCACCGGGTAGCGGAAGGGGAAGTAGCTGACCGGGCTGTCCCAGCGCAGGGTCTCCTCGACGACGTCGGCCCAGTCGGCCTTGCCCTCCTGGACGAGGGCGAGCTGGTCGCGGTGGGTGCAGAGGGCGCGGACGGCGTTGGTGATCAGGTTGAGGGTGGTCTCGTGCCCGGCGATGATCATCAGCAGCAGGGTGCCGATCAGCTCGTGGGCGCCGAGCCGGTCCCCGTCCTCCTCCCGGGCCAGGATCAGGGCGCTGGTGAGGTCCTCGCCGGGCGCCTCGGTACGGGCCTGGGCGACGGCGCCGAGCAGGGCGACCAGCTCCCGGTTGGCGGCGAGGACGTCGGCGGGGGCGATGTCGGTCGAGACGATCCGGTCGGAGAGGTGGTGCAGCCGGTCGTGGTGCTCGGCGTCGACGCCGAGCAGGTCGCCGATCACGCCCATGGGCAGCGGCATGGCGAAGTGGCGGCGCAGGTCGGCGGTGCCGTCGCCGTCGGCCGCGGCGCGGTCGAGGCCGTCGAGCAGCCGGCCGGCCAGCTCCTCGACGCGGGGACGCAGCTCCTCGACGCGGCGGGCGGTGAAGGCCTTGCTGACCAGGGAGCGCAGGCGCCGGTGGTCGGCGTCGTCGGCGGTGGTCATGCCCTGGACGGTGGCGAAGGTCTTCAGCGGCCAGCCGTCGGGTATCTCCCCGGCCTGGAGGGCGGCGAAGTGCCGGGCGTTCTTGGCGACGTCGGGGTGGGCCAGGAACTCCTTGAGCGCCTCGTGCCCGAGCACCGCCATGCCCTCGACGCCGCCGGGGAGCAGGACGGAGGCGACCGGCCCCTCGGCGAGCAGACGCGCGTTGTCGGCGTGCGGGCAGCCGCCGGCGGGGTCCAAGCGGTGCGGAGTGGTCAACGGTTCTCCTCGGGTTCCGGCTGGGCCGACGCCTGGTCAACTATGCTGGCGGACAGGTTAGTTGACGGGGTCGCTTCCGGCTCCAGGCCCTGGGCCAGCGCGGCGGCGAGGGCGGCGACCTGCCCGGGGGAGGTCGCACCGGTGACCCGCACGACGGTCTCCCCGGCCCGCAATTCGACGGCGGTGTCGTCCCCCTGCCCCGGGGAGGCACACCAACGGCGCACGGTCTCGATGGCGGACGGCAGCGCGAGCACCCCGGTGACGGCGAGGGTGAGGACGTCGAGCCCGGTCCCGAGTTGCCCTTCTGCGGCTGCTTCCGCGGGCACCCAGCCGGCGCGGCCCGCGGCCCGGAAGCCGGGGTCCCGGCCGAGGAACTGCCGCAGGGCATCCGGAGCCTGTCCGCCGCCGGGCAGGGTCACGTGGACGACGTGTGCCAAGGGGACCTCCAGTGGGCCTTGTTGGCGACGAGCGGGATACGGGCGCCGTCGTTGCGGACCTGGCGGATGGGTACGGGCTCCACGGCGGCCCGGCAGTGGTCGCGCACGGCGAGGAAGAGGGCGTCGGCGTCGATGAGCGGCCCTCCGCCGGGGATGCCGTCGCGGAGTGCTTCGAGGAGGCGACCGGTGAACGTGGTGTGCCGGGCTCCGACGGGGGCGAGGGAGGGCTCGGTGGCCCCGGAGGAGGCCATCACGTACGTACCGTCGATGGCCACGGCGGAGCCGTAGTCGCCGCCGGACAGCTGCTCCAGTGCGGACCCGCTGTAGCAGCTGTCGATCACCACCAGCCGGGTGAGCGGGCCGACGTCGACGAGGTGGGTGCGGAGTTGGTCGAACTCCCAGTAGCTGTAGGGACGTTGTTCGCGGGATCCGGCCAGGGACAACAGCATCCGCCCGTGGGTGGGGTGGGCGCGGCCGTGCCCGGCGTAGTAGACGAGCAGCGCCCCGCCTGCGGGGGCGATCCCCTCGGCCAACTCCTCCAGTGCGTCGTGGATCTCGGTGTGGGTCCGGGGGTCGCGCAGCACGCGGAGGTGCCCCGGTGGGATGCCGAACTCCGCCGAGGTCAGCAGCTCGGCGAGGTCGTCCAGGTTGTTTCCGACCCCGGGCACGTCCGGCAGGTGGTCGTACGCCCCGACCCCGACGAGCAGCGCCCCGCCGGCCTGCCAGCAGGGGGCCGGCTCGGGTGCCGGAGCTGGCGGAGCAGCGGCCGGACGCCGGGGACCGTAGGGCAACACGGCCCAGCGGCCGTCGTCGTCGAGCCGGTCCACCCGGGCGTCGAGCCATTCGTCGAGGGCCGAGGGGTCGCTTCCAGCCTCCTCCGCGTACCGCGCGACGAGCCAGAGGTACCGCAGCTGTTCGGGGGCGGGCAGCGGCCCGTCCTGCAGGTGCAGCGCATCCAGACCGTTACGCCACATCAGCTTTGGCCCCGGTGGGTCCAGACTCACTCCGGGGCCCCGGGCGGCGCGCATCGCCAGGTCCCACACGACACCGCCGTCCGGTGGGAGCGGGAGCTCTGCGAGCAGCGAGAGGGCGGCACACTGGTCACGTGGTCGCCAGTCGTTGGGATCGTCGTCCCTCCAGAGGCTCTCCAGGAGGTGGACCCAGCCGGAGGCGTGCCCTTCTCGGGCACGCGCGCCGTGCCAGAGGTCGTGCGCCGCGATCACACGCTGGTACAAGGGGCGAAATCGGCGCAGCACGGAGACGCTCAGCGCGCCGGTCCCGCGGTCGCCGCCCTTCAGAGCGACCATCCCGATGACCCCGCCGCCGATCTCCTGCACGAGCGGCGACCCCGCGAGCCCGGGAAACACGAACTCGGGTTTCCGGACCCATCTCGGGACTCCAACGGTGGACGCCAAGGAATACATGTGGGGTGACAGTTGGGGCTGCTCGCCGACGCTCGGGGCGGGGTGGTATCCGAGCATCACGGCGGCGAGCGGTTTTCCGACTACGTGATCCTCCAGCCACACGCAGTCGTGTTCCACGGACGGGTCGAGCAGCTCGAGGAGGGCCATCTCCCGTTCCCAGCCGATGCTCGGTCCCATGCGCCGCAGGAGGCGAACGGGAAGCACGGCACCGTCGAGGAGTGCCGGCGACCGCACGGCGAGCGCGGGCTCCTCGCGTCGGTCGAGGACGGCGCCGACGACGCGGTCCGAAGTGAGCAGCACGCCGGGAGCGATGAAGAAGGCGGTGCCCACCAGCTCGCGTTGGCCGTCGAGGAGCTGCACCGTGGAGCGGGCCACGAGGGCCAACTGGTCGTGCATGGCGTCCATCGCGTCCCCCCGCCCCCGGACGCACGCGGTCCAGGGTCCGCACGGACCGAGGCTAGTTCACGTACGCCCCCTTGAGCCACGCCTCGGTGTCGATCACAATCACGCGGCATGCCGCACAGCCAGTGGATGCGTTACTTCTCGCCGACGTTCCAGCACCGACGGCTCGGGCTGGTGTGTCTGGGGGTGGGGCTGCAGTCGGGGAACCTGCCGACCGTGGGGCCGCGGCGGCTGGACCACCACGTCGCCGTGGTCGTCACGCGGGGACGGGGGTGGTTCAGTCATGGCGGGCGGCCGCCGCAGGCCGTCAGTGCGCCGGTGCTGCTGTGGCTGGTGCCGGGGGTGGAGCACCACTACGCGCCGGAGCCCGGGACCGGGTGGGACGAGTGCTTCGTGGACTTCACGGGGCCCGGTGTGGAGGCGTACGCGGACCTGGGCTATGTCACACCGCAATGTCCCGTGGTACCGCTCCGCGAGACCGCCGAGGTGCAGCACATCGTGGACGGCATCGTGCGGGCTGCCCGCCGGGACAGCCCCCTGCTGCACGTGGAGGCCGCGGCCGCGGTGCACGCGCTGCTGGTGGCCCTGCGGTACGCCCGGCTGGAGGTGACCCGGCAGGGCGAGGCCGTGATGGAGGCCCTCGCCCGGGACGCGCTGCTGCCGATCTCCGTGGCCGAGCACGCGGCCCGGCTCGGCATGCCGCTGGCCGAACTGCGGGGTGTGGTGCGGCGGATCACCGGGGAGGGCGTCAAGGAGTACCTCCTGGGGATCCGGCTGGACCGGGCCAAGGAGCTGCTCGTCCGTACCGACCTGCCGGTCGCCGGGGTCGCCCGGCGGGTCGGGTACGAGGACGCGTCGTACTTCAGCCGGCTGTTCAGCCGCCGGGTGGGTGTGGCGCCGGTCCGGTTCCGGGACCAGCGCCAGGGCCGCTAGGTTGTCACGGCAGGTAGCCCACGTTCAGTTCGGCGGCCGAGGTCCACGGGTTGCCGCCGACCTCCCGGGTGGCCTTCAGGCGTACGTAGCGGGCCGTGCGCGGCGCGAGGGTCACGGTCTGCCGGTCGGCGGTGTCCGGGAAGGTGCCGGCGGCGGCCGCCGGGCCCCAGGTGACGCCGTCCGCGGAGGTGAAGACCTGGTAGTCGGCGATGCGTCCGTTGCTCTGCGTCTGCCGCGGCAGGCAGTACAGGGCCGAGACGTTGTACGCGGCGCCGAGGTCGAGCGTGATCTCGTGCGGCATCGGTGCGGTGGACTGGTACCACTGGGTGTGCCAGATGGTGGCCGGGTCGCCGTCCAGCACGTTCGAGGCCCGGCCGTTCTCGCCGGCGGTCTCCTCGCTGTCCACGGCCGCGACCCTCATCTGCGCCTGCGGGACGAGCCGTTCGCCGCCCCCTCCGGTGCCGAGGTCGTCCACGGTGAGGTCGTCGAGGATCAGGTCGGCCTCGTTGTGGGAGCCCTCCCCGGTGACCTTCCGTACGCCGATCCAGGCGCCGGCACCGGCGGTGAAGGTGGTGCTGAACGCCGTCGGCGTGCGGGCCTGGCCGAGTGCGGTGGCCGTCTCGGTGCTCCCGGTGCCGGTGACGAACTGGTAGTCGCCGGCGAAGCCGTTCTCGTACAGGAAGCCGACCCGGTACGTGTGGCCTTCGGTGAGCGGCAGGGTCTGCGGGAGGGTGCGGTAGACGAGGCCCTGGCGCTCCTCGTGGGACTTGAGGGAGTTCTGCCCGTTGATGACGTCGTCGACGAGCTTGCCGTTCCATCCGGCCTGCGTGAACGGGGCGTTGCGCTGGGCGATGTGGGTGCGGGGGTCGGTGGCGGAGCCGCCGGCGCCGCCGAAGGCGAAGGGTCCCCAGCCGGCGTCGACGTTCTCGAAGTCCTCGGCGTAGGTGTGGCCGCCGAGCGGGGTGCGGGCGGAGGGGACCACCCGTACGTCGTCCAGGTACACGGTGCCGGTGCCGGTGCCGGCCGTTGCGGTGAGCTGGAGGGTGGCGGCGGACTGGCCGGCCGGCACGTCGAAGAGCACCTTCATGCGCTGCATCTTCGTGCCGTTCTTCTCGCTGCCGCCGAGGGTGTTGGTCAGCGGGGACGAGTCGGCGGTGACGGCGGCGGGGGTGCCGCCGGCCGGGGTGACGGTGAGGGTGGTGGTGCGGCCGGCGGGGGTGGAGACCCAGACGGAGGCGGCGTGGGTGCCGGGGGTGAGGCCGGTCAGGGTCTGGGACACCCTGGGCGAGGTGCCGGGGGCGAGGACGAGTTCGTTCTGGCCGAGGGCGTTGCGGGCGACGGAGGCGCCGGTGCCGGTGACGGTCCAGGCGGTGAGGTCGCCGGCGTGGAAGCCGGGGTCCTTGAGCGGGGTGCCCTCGCCCCACTTGGGGTCGGCCGGTGCGGGGGCGGCCCCGTTGTGGAGGACGTACGCGGTCTTGGCGGTGGCGTCGAGCGTGATCTGGCCCTGGCTGACGGGCGGGTCGGAGACGTACTGCCGGCCGGTGTCGGTGAGCCGGTAGAGCCTGGGTGCGGTCCAGCCGGCGGGCAGGGTCCAGGTGGTGCTGCCGCCCTTGGCGTTCCAGTGGTAGAGCTTGCCGTCGCGCGGCAGCAGGTAGGTGTCTCCGTTGAGGACGAGCCGGCCGCCGGTGGTGATCCTGCGGGTGTTGCCCGAGGTGGTGGCCTTCGTGCCGTCGGCGAGGGTGACCGTGCCGCCCGACCAGCCGGTGACCGGGGAGCCCTGGAGGTACTTGGTGGGGAGGTTGACGCCGAAGGTGGTGTTCAGGAAGGCGGTGAAGTCCTTCTTGCCCTGCCAGCCCTCGTACGCGGTGACCTCGGCGCCGCCGAGGAGCGGGTGGCCGGCGATCCAGTCGTCCTTGACGTGGTTGCCGATGAAGCGGGCGATGGTGGAGTTGATGCCCTTGAGGTCGGTGCCGCCGTAGTTGACGTCGGCGGCCCAGTGGTGCCAGAGGGACTGTTCGGTCAGGGTGTTGGGGAACTCGGTGGCCAGTTGGAGGCCGAGGCCGCCGATCTCCCGCTGGAGCCTGCGGGAGACGTAGCCGTCGCCGTACCAGACGTCGACGTAGAGGAAGTCGAGGCCGGGCACGGCGTTCTTGAGGTCGGCGAGCCGCTGGAGGCGCTGCCCGGACTGGCCGTCGCGGCGGGTGTCGACGTAGTACGACTGGTCGAGCCAGTCCCAGCCGGGTCCGCCGGAGTGGCGGGCTGGGTCGAAGGTGGCGGAGACCGGGTATTCCTCGGTGGCGTTGACGTGGACGCCGAAGTCCGCGTTCCAGGCGTGGCCGGCGGTGGTCAGCGCGCGCAGTCCGGCGGCTCCGCCGAGCTTGGCGCCGACGTTCTTGTAGTCCATGTGGGCGGAGTCGTGGCCCTCGGAGGCGTACCCCTTGAGCAGGACGAACTGGCCGAGGCCGTCGGTGGCGAGGGCGACCCGCTTGGTCTCGTCCAGGGTCTGGGCGAAGGGGTGGGTGGCCTGGGAGGCGAAGTTGAAGGGGATGCGCTGGACGACGCGGTCGGCGGTGTGCTGCCAGCCGGTGGGCGGGGTCCAGATGTCGCGGTAGGCGACGGCCGCGTCCTGCCAGTCCACGGCGGAGTCGCCGTTGCGGTCCGCGGTGATCGCGACCCGGGCGTACGGGAGGGGCTCGGTGTCGGTGTCGGCGGCGCCCTCGGCGCGGTACAGCCAGTCGCCGCTCCAGAGGCCGGCCCGCCGGTGGGTGCCCTTGTCGACGACGCGCTTGGCGATCCGGCCGTTGTCGCGGGCGGTGCCGCCGGAGGGTTTGTCGTAGAGGGAGTTGGAGTCGACGGCGGCGGCGAGTCCCGAGGTGTTGAGCAGCCCGTACATGACCGTGGTGGGGGCGGCGTCGACGGGGGTGTTCGCGGTGACGGAGGTGAAGGTGTCGCCGCTGCCGGTGGTGGCGGTGTGCATCCGCGCGGTGGCCAGGGCGGCCCCGGGCTGGTCGCTGCGGACGCTGACGAGGGTGTGGTCGGGGACGGCGAAGGTGCGGACCCGCAGGGCGGCGGTGTCCTCGATGGCGGTGACCCTGAACTCGACGACGGATCCGGTCACCTGGAGGCGGGAGCGGATGGTGACGCCGGAGAAGGCCATCGTGTAGTCGACGGCGGCGGCGGACACGGTCGAGGTGACGGCGGGGGTGTGGGCGGTGCCGTTGACCTGGATGGTGCTGAGGGCGTCCGGGTTGCCGTCGAGGGTGCGGCCGGTGGCGCGGTGGGTGTAGCCGATGACGCGGGGGAAGTTGGGGTCGACGCGGACCGTGAGGTCCGCGGAGCCGATCGTCACGGGGGTGGCGGCCCGGGCGGGGAGGACCGCGAGCAGCGCGGCCACCAGGCCGCCCGCCGCGGCGGCCGCCGCGGTGCGTAGGGGGGTTCGCATCGGTCCAGCTTGCGGACGGTGCGGCGGGGGGCCTATGGACAAACCGGGGGGTGATGTTGGACTTCCGCGGTACGGGCTCCCCCGGCGGCTACTTCGTGGCGCGGGTCAGCCCCTGGGCGGCCGCGCCGCGGGAGAGGACGGCCTCGGTGACCCCGGCGTCGACGCGTGCGTACTCGGCGTGCTTGCGTGCGGCGCGGGAGCCGGGTGCGGGGTCGCAGGAGGCGCACTCCACGCGGAAGGGCGGCTCCGTGTCGGAGTACTGGGTGAGGTATTCGGCCCTGGTGACCTCGAAGCGGCCGGGGTGGGCGGTGGAGGGGGTGAAGGTGAAGCGGGGTACGGAGGACCAGTTGCCGCGCTTCATCTCCGGCGGGGCGAAGCTGGCGACCTGGTCGCCCATGCCGTAGACGACCCAGGTGCCGTTGACCTTCTCGTAAGGCTGCGGCACGTGGTTGTGCGTGCCGAGGATCAGGTCGACGTCGGGGAGGCCGCCGGTGCGGGCGGCGGTGAGGGCGCGGGCGAGGTCGCGCTGCTGTGCGTCGGGGGCGGTCTGCCATTCGGTGCCCCAGTGGACGCTGAGGACGACCACGGCGGCGCCGGCCCGCCGGGCGGCGCGGGCGTCGGCGAGGATCCGGTCGCGGTCGAGGAGGTTCACGGCCCAGGGCCGGCCCTCGGGGAGGGGGATGCCGTTGGTTCCGTACGTGTACGACAGGTGGGCGACGGTCGCGCCGCCGGCGGTGAGCAGGGCCGGGGTGCGGGACTCGGCCTCGGTCCGGGCGGATCCGGTGTGCCGGATGCCGGCCCGGTCGAGGTGGTCGAGGGTGCGGGCGAGGCCCGCGTACCCGGCGTCCAGGGTGTGGTTGGAGGCGGTCGAGCAGCCGTCGTACCCGGTGTCCCTGAGGGCGTCGGCGAGCTGGTGGGGTGCCTTGAAGAGCGGGTAGCCGGTGTAGGGCCCGCCGGGCTCTCCGTACGGTATCTCGTGGTGGCAGAGGGCGAGGTCGGCGGCGGAGACCACGGGTTTGATGCCGGCGAGTATGGCGCGGAAGTCGTGGCCGTTCCCGCCGGCGTCCGCCCGTGCCCGCTGGATGATCGAGGGGTACGGGATCACGTCGCCGGTGGCGACGAGGGTGAAGGGGCGGTGCCCGGCCCCGGGAGCGGGAGCGGCGGCGGGGGTGCGCGGGGCGGGCCGGCCGGGGCCGAGCCGCTGGCCGGTGCGGTCGGGTGCGGCGGGGTGTCCGCCGAGCAGCTGGGCGGCGAGGAACGTGCCGCCGGCGGCGAGCGCCAGGCCGGCCACCACCCCCGCGAGCAGCCGCGGCCGTCCGCCGCGCCCGCGCTCCGGCCCCTCTGTCATCCCTCGGCCCCTTCCCGCTCCCCCGTGGTCGTGCGGACCACTGTCGCACGGACGTTCGCCGTGCGCCGGGGGTTACGGGCGGGCCGGCGCGTCAGCCGGGCATCTCGGGGAGCAGGCCGAGCTGGTCGAGGAACTCCAACTGGTCGAAGTAGAGCCGGTAGTTGACGATCTTCCCGTCGGCGGCGGTGGCGAAGTCGGCGCCCCGGATGCGTACCTCCTTGTGGGTGGCGGGCAGCAGCTCGCCGGAGGGCAGTTCCAGCGGCCCGGTGTTCCGGCCGCGGTAGAAGCCCTCGTCGGCGGCGGTGTCGCCGACCTCGTGCGAATACAGGTACTCGAAAGTCCCGTCCGGCATGGCGTCCATCATCTGCCGGAAGTACTCGACGATCTCGTCGCGGCCACGCAGCTCCCCCATGTCCGGGGTGACGGCGACCGCGTCCTCCGCGAAGCATTCGGCGAGGGCCTTGATGTCCCGCGTCGTCGTGAACGCCTCGGTGAGCCGGTCCATGAGTTCCCGCGCCTCTCCCATGATCCACCTCCTGCGAGTACCACGGGTCCTCCTCATTTTCCCACCGTCCGGTCCGCCGCGCGGGTCGGGCGGCGGCGGGGGATCCTGGAGCTGCGGGGGTTCCTGGAGCCGACGCCCCCCGGGAGGCGCCCATGGATCCGGTGGCCGCGCTGCGGCGGATCGCGTTCCTGCTGGAGCGCGCCCAGGCGCCCACGTACCGGGTACGGGCCTTCCGCACCGCCGCCGACCAGGTGGCCGCCCTGCCCGCGGGCGAGGCGGAGCGGCGGGTCGCGGACGGCACGCTGGAGCAGGTGAAGGGCATCGGCCCGAAAACGGCCGGGGTGGTCCGCGAGGCGCTGGGCGGCGAGGTGCCGGCGTACCTGCGGCAGCTGGAGGCGGAGACCGAGGAGCGGCTGGCCGGCGAGGCCGCGGGGCGGGGGCTGGGCAACGGCGGCGAGGGGGCGCTGGCGCTGCGCCGGGCCCTGCGGGGCGACTGCCACCTGCACTCGGACTGGTCCGACGGCGGGTCCCCGATCGAGGAGATGGGGCGTACGGCCGCGGCGCTCGGGCACGAGTGGGCGGTGCTGACGGACCACTCGCCGCGCCTGACGGTGGCGCGCGGGCTGTCACCGGAGCGGCTGCGGGAGCAACTGGACGTGGTGGCCGGGCTGAACGAGCAGTGGGCGCCGTTCCGGCTGCTGACCGGCATCGAGTGCGACATCCTCGACGACGGCTCCCTCGACCAGGAGCCGGAGCTGCTGGAACGGCTGGACGTGGTGGTGGTGTCGGTGCACTCGAAGCTGCGGATGGAGAAGCGGGCGATGACCCGGCGGATGGTGGCGGCGGTGCGGGACCCGCACGCGGACGTGCTGGGTCACTGCACCGGGCGGCTGGTGACGGGCCGGGGGCGGCCCGAGTCGGAGTTCGACGCGGCCGAGGTCTTCGCCGCCTGTGCCGAGGCGGGTACGGCGGTGGAGGTCAACTCCCGCCCGGAGCGCCTGGACCCGCCGCGGCGGCTGCTGCGGCAGGCCGTGGACGCGGGGGTGCTGTTCGCCGTCGACACCGACGCGCACGCGCCCGGTCAGCTGGACTGGCAGATCTACGGGTGCGAGCGCGCCGTGGAGTGCGGCGTGCCGGAGGAGCGGGTGGTCAACACCTGGCCGGCGGACCGCCTGCTGGCGTGGACGCGCGGGGAGGGGTCGTGAACGACGTGCCGGTGGGAGCGCAGGGTGCGGGCCGGGGCGGCGGGCGGGACGCCGAGGGGCCGCCGCCTGAGTCCGGGGCGGGCATCGACTGGTCGGGCACCCGGGGCGCCCGGGCCTTCGCCGCGGTGGAGGCGGCCACGGACTGGCTGCTCGGCTACCCCTTCGTCTTCCGGGCCCTGGCCCCGCGGGTGGGCGGCGACCGGCTGCTCGTCGACTACGGCTGCGGGCCCGGCCGGGTGGCCGACCTGGCGGCGCGCGCCCTGGGCGCCCGGGTCGTGGGCGTGGACACCTCCCCGCAGATGCTGGCGCTGGCCCGGGACGGCGCGCCGGCCGTGGCGGAGTTCCTGCCGGTCGAGGACGGCCGGGTCACGGGGCTGCCGGACGCGTGCGCCGACGCGGTGATGTGCAACCACGTACTGGCCTCGCTGCCCTCCGAGGAGGCGGTACTGGCGGTGTTCACGGAGATCCGGCGGCTGCTGCGGCGGGGCGCGCCGGTGGTGCTGCTGTCGACGGACCCGGCCTGTGCGGGGATCGAGTACGCCTCGCTGCAGGTCGGCCGGCCCGGTGCCGCGTACGGGCCGGGCGACGGGATGCCCCTGTGGCTGCGGCTCGGCGACGGGTCCTGGCAGGAGGTGCGCAACCACGCCTGGCCGCCGGGAGCCGTGGCCGGGCTGCTGGAACGGGCCGGTTTCGCGGCGGTCGCGCAGCACCGGCCGACGGTGGCGGAGGCCCTGGAGGTGGCGGATCCCGCGCACGTGCGGAGCCGGGACTGGGCGGCCGAGCGGGCCCGCCCGCCGCTGGTGGTCACCACCGCGCTCGCGGTCTGAGCGGGGCGGCCCCGGCGCCCGGGGCGGCGTCGGCGGTCCGGGGGGCGTCGGCGGTCCGGGGGGGGGCGACGGCGGTCCGGGGGAGCGACGGCGGTCCGGGGGAGCGACGGTCTGGGGGGCGACGGGGGGGCGACCCCGTCGGCGGCCGGTCCACGCCCGGCGTCGGCGGTCCGGGCGGGTGGCGGGGGGCGACCCCGCCGGAGGCCTGTCCACGCCCGGCGCCGGCCGGTCAACCCCCCTCTTCCGGCGGGGCGTCGGGCGCTGGTGCGCGCTCCGGGCGGCTTCCTATGCTGCCGGGGCGCCGCCGATCCGGCGCCCCGAGAGCTCCTTCCGCGCCCGTCACCCCGGAGGTTCCGTTGGCCGTCCCGTCCCGCCGTGTCCCGCGCACGGCCGCCCTGATCGTCGCCCTGGCCGCCGCGACGGCCGTGGTCACCGGCCCGGCGGCGGTCGCCGCCCCGGCCGCCGGCCCCGCCGCGGCGGTCACCGCGGCCACGGCCGTCACCGTCGGCAACCCCGGCACCCAGACGAGCCTCCAGTACGACTCCGTCAGCCTGCAGATGACGGCCGGCGGCGGCACCCCCGGATACAAGTGGTCGGCCGTGAACCTGCCGACGGGCCTGACGATCAACGTGTCGACCGGCCTGATCTCGGGCGTGGCCCGCGGCGCCGGGACGCGGACGGTCACGGTCACCGCCACCGACGCGGCCGGCGCGACCGGCAGCGCCACCTTCAGCTGGCGGGTCATCAGGGACGCCTGCCCGCGCTGCTGAGCGGGGGCAGGACGGGAGGGGCGGGGCCGCGCGCAGGGGCGCGGGCCCCCCCCCCCCGCCCCCCCGGGGGGGGGGGGCGGGGGGCCCGGCCCCGCCCCCCCCCCCCTCCGGCACACCGGGGGTACGGGGCCGCGGCTCCGTCAACCGCACCGCCCCCGCGTCGTCATCCGTGACCGTCCTGGCCGTCCCCGTCGGGAGAGGGCAGGAATCCGATGCACTCGACGTCGATCTGGTCGGCGATCTCGCACAGGGCACCGGCCAGGGCCAGGACGGTGCCGGGTTCGAGGTCCGTCTCGTCCTCCCCGACCGTCTCCACCCAGCCGGCGCCGAGGCGGCGGAGCAGGGCGGTGACCTCGCCCGCGGGGATGAGGAGGCCCCCGTCGGGCTCGGAGACCAGCGGCACGGATGCGTTGTCCATACGCACCGGCTACCCGGCCCGGCCGCACGTACACGCCCCCCTCGGCCCGCCGCCCGGGCTGCCGCGCCGCGGCCGCCGGGGCTATGATCACCGCGCCCGGCGGGCCCGGGCGATCGCGGACCGGGGGGAAACATGGGGCGGACGAGCGGTGTGCCGGCGCCGGACGGGCGGCGGGGCTGCCGGGGCCGGCCGGCTGTGCCGAGGAGCCGGTCGCGGACCACCTGCGGGTGCGGACGGACACGGGGCCGCTGCGGGAGCGCTTCGCGCTGCTGGGCGAGCTGTCCGACGCGCACTGGCTGGGGTACGACGTCGACGGCGCCGGGAAGCGGGAGACCGTACCCGGTCCCGACTCGCGGATCAGGATGGTCGGAGTGGCCCGGCCGGCCGCGGACGCGCTGCGGGCCGCGCTCGATTCGCGGCCGAACGGCGAGAGGTTCGAGGAGGCGGCGCCGCTCGGCACCGTACCGGCCCCGCTGGCCCCGCACCTGCCCGAGCGGACCGGCTGGCAGGAGAACACGGCGTACGACCTGCTGGTCCTGGGCGGGGGCGAGGACGGGGCGGCGGTCAACGACCGGGCCGACGGCCGGTTCCTGCTGCACGAGGGGCGCGGCCTGGTCTGGTTCGACGCGGTGTTCCTGTACGCCTGACGCCCGGCCCCGGCGGGCGCGGCCCTCGGCGGGCTCGGGCGGCGGGCGCGGCCCCCGGCGGCGCGGCCGGCGGCACCGGCCCCTCGAGCTCTCCCGCCTCCACGCCCTTCGGGCTGCCGGCCCTCCCGCCTCCGGCCCCTCAGGCTCCGGCGAGCACCGCCACCGCGTTGTGGCCGCCGAAGCCGAAGGAGGTGCTCACGGCCACCGGCCCGGCGCACGGCCGCGGGGCGCCGGTGACCACGTCGAGGTCGATGCCCGGGTCGGGGTCGGTGAGTCCGGCCGTCGGGGGCACGGTCCGCTCGGTCAGGGCCAGGACGGTGAGGGCGGCCTCGATGACCCCCGCTGCGCCGAGGGTGTGGCCCAGGGCGCCCTTGGCCGAGGTGACCGGCGGCCGGTGGGGCAGGACCCGGCGCAGTACGGCGCCCTCCACCACGTCGTTGAGGCGGGTGGCCGTGCCGTGCGCGTTGACGTGCCCGATGTCTCCGGGGGCGGTGTCGGCGTCGGCGAGCGCGGCGCGCACGGCGCGTTCGGCTCCGCGGCCCTCGGGGTCGGGGGCGACCAGGTGGTGGGCGTCCGTGGTGGCGGCGTAGCCGATCAGCCGGGCCAGCGGGCGGGCGCCCCGCGCGGCGGCGTGCTCGGGCCGCTCCAGCACCAGCGCGCCGGCGCCCTCGGCGATGACGAAGCCGTCGCGTGCGGTGTCGAAGGGCCGTGAGGCGGTGCCGGAGAGGGCGCCGAGCTGGGTGAAGCCGGTGACGTAGAGGCGGTTGACGGCGGCCTCCGCCCCGACGACCAGGGCGAGGTCGCACTGGCCGGTGGCGAGCAGGTCGCGGGCGATGCCGAGGGCGGTGGTGCCGGCGGCGCAGGCGGTGGAGGTGGCGAGGGCGGGGCCGGTCACGCCGTACCGGAGGGCGATGTTGGCGCACACCATGTTGATCAGGTGTCCGGTGAGGAAGTACGGGGAGACGAACGCGGGGCCCTGGCCGGCGATCCGGGCCTGGGCCTGGTCCAGGGTCTGCGTGCCGCCCGCGGCACCGCTGGTGACGACGGCGACCCGGCTGCCGTCCCAGCCGGCCGGGTCGAGCCCGGCGCGGGCGAGTGCCTGGTCGGCCGCGACGAGGCCGAAGCGGTCGACGGGGTCCAGCCGGACCGTGCCGCGCCGGCGCAGCATCGGGTGGTCCAGGGGCGGGACCCGGCAGCTCAGGGAGACGGAGAGGCCGGCCAGGGCGGGGTCGGGGGCGGCGGTGGGGAGGCCGGCGCGCACGCCGGCCCAGGTGCTGGCGGTGTCGGGGCCGGCGGGGGTGACCAGGCCGAGGCCGGTGACGACGGGGTCACGGCGGGCCGCGCGGCGGCCGGTGGGCGCGGGGTGGGCGGGCGCCGGACGGACGGGCACCTGGCGGACGGGCGCCGGGCGGGTCAACGCTCCGCCCGGCGGGCCTCGACGATCGCGGCCGGCTCGGCGAGGGTGGTGGCGCGGAGGCCGGCCTCCGCGACCTTGACGCCGAGCAGGACGTCGGAGGCGGGGGCGGGCGGGGGGACGGCGGCGGGCGGGGGAACGGGGGCGACGGTCATGTCGGCTGGCCTCAAGGGGGATTCACGCTCGGGACGCGTGGGGTTGAACGGGGGAACGGAGTAACGGTTCCCGGAGCCGGGGCGTACTCGTGTTCAAAGAACTATCACGGCCGTTTGACTACTCAAAGCCCTTGCGTTCCATGCGAGTTGACTCACCATCAAGAATGCGGAAGAGGATCATTCGTGTCCGAAAGCATTGACGAAATGATCGAGGCGACGGCCGCGGAATTCCGGTTCGGACGGCGGCTGCTCGGCGAGGCCGGGGAGGCCGCCTGGTGACGGCTCCTCGACCGGTTCCGCCTCGACGTGCTGGGCGTGGAGAACATCCCGGCGGAGGAGCCGGCCGTGCCGGCCTCGAACCACTCGGGCGCCCAGGGACTCGACGCGTTCGTCCTCCACAAGGCCCTGACCAGGTCGCTGCACCGGCAGCTGCACGCGCTGGCGGCCGCCCTCCGTGTTCCGGCTGCCGGTGCTCGGCGGGTGGGCGGAGAAGCGGGGTGCCGCGGCATCGGCCCGAGCGCGGGTCCTGAACTCCGACGCGGGCGGCCTGGTGGGGGTGTTCCCGGAGGGCACGGCCGGCCTGGAGAAACCTTTCCACCAGCGTTACCGGCTCCGGGAGTTCAGCGCCCGATTCGCCGTGGCCGTGGTGCGCTCGGGCGCGCAGGTGGTTCCCTTGTCCGTCATCGGCGCCGGGAACTCCTGCCCGAAGCCGGGTGAAGTGCCGTTCCTGGAAAGGCTTTTGGGACCGCCCCACTTCCCGCCGACGCCGGCCCTTCCCCCGCCCGCCACATGGCTGATCACGATCGGCGAGCCGATTCCCGCGCCGGAGTGCCCCGCCGGGTTACGCGAGCGGTCGACAGTGGCCCGTCGGCTGTGCACCCAAGTCCGTTCCACGGTGCGGGAGATGGTGGACCGGGACCGGGAGCTGCGGGACGGCCTGGTCCGGTGGCCCCCGGCCCCCCACGTCGGCTCAGCCGCCCTCCGTGAGGACCTGCGCGTGGGGCCGGACCAGCGTGGTGCCCCCCCGGGCCGGCCCCGCGCCGTACGCGCTGAGCGCCACCCCGCGCCCCGGGCACGAGGGTGCCCGCGGCGGCGGCCGGGGCCGGCAGGACGGGGACCGAGGCCGCCGCCGTGTTCCCGCAGCGCTCGATGTGCGACAGCACCCGCCCGGCGGGCAGGGCGAGTTCGGCCGCGAGACCGTCGAGGATGCGCTGGGGGCCTGGTGCGCCACGAGGGCGTCCAGCCCGGCCGCGTCCCAGCCGGGGGCGGCCGGGGCCCGGTCACCGAGTCGGCCGTGCCGACGACCGTCTGGGCGGACCGCCGGGCCGTCCGTCCGGAGGTACGGGGAGGACTCACCGCCCTCCGACGCGGGGCGGCGTCGGGCGGGGGCCACGCCGCCGGGGGATCTCCCCGCAGGTCCGCCGGGGCGCCGTCGCTGCCGAGGTCGAACGGTCCGAGGGCGCGGGGTCGCGTGCGCCTCCGGCCCCCAGCACGACCGCGCCGGTGCCGGTGCCGGTGCCGGTGCCGTGCCGGTGCCGTCCCGGTGCCGTCCCGGTGCCGGTGCCGGTGCCGTCCCGGTGCCGAAGATGGCCCGCATCAGCCCATCCTCCGGGTCCGTGAACGCGCCGGACACGTCGGAGGCGCCCTCCCGCTGCCGCCGGGCCAACACTGCCGCCCCTCAGCCGGGCCGCACGCACCCCGGGGCCCACCCGGTCCGCGCCATTCGGCGCCGGGGGGACGGACAGGAGATGCCCCACCCCAGGGCTCCGCCCCGGACCGCGGGCGGCCGGGGCTGCGTCCCGCGCCGCGCCGCGCGGCTGACGCGATCACACTCCCCTGCCACCGGGCCACCACGGCGGGCCCCACGGGCCCCACCCCGGCCCCCCGGTCAGCTGCACCCGACGGCCAGGGACGGAAGACGCCCCACCCCACCCTTCTCCCGTTCACCGGAGCTCCGCCCCGGACCCCCGGCCGACGAGACCGCGCCCCGCGCCGCGCCGGACCGACGACGCGCTCGCCCTCCCGCTGCCGTGGGGACACGCCGGGCCCCCACGTGGCCTCACCCGGGCCCACCACGGGCCGCTGTCCGGGGGCCCGGGCGCAGGAGATACCCCACCCCAGGGCTCCGCCCCGGACCCCGGCGGACGGGGCTGCGCTCCGGACGAGGCGTCGGCGGCGGGCTCGCGGGCCGGAGCCGCGCGACCACGGGGACCCGGGCCGCAACGGCCGGCGGGCACGTGCCCGGCCCTGGGCCGGTGGCGGTGGGGGGCCGGGGGCCGGGCCGCTCCTGCCGGCTCGCGGGTGGATCCGTACCGGCACACCCCCCGCGCCGCAGCCCCACCGAAGCGACCGCCGGGGGCCGGGCCCTTCCTGCCGGCTCGCGGGTGGATCCGTACCGGCACACCCCCCGCGCCGCAGCCCCGCCGAAGGACTGCCGGGGTCATCGGGCAGGCGGTCCGGCATCATCGGTAGGAGGGGGGTGGGAGTGGTGATGCGGCTGTCGTTCCTCGAGCCCCTGTACGTGGAGTCCGGGCCCTTCGCCTCGGTGTACCTGGACACCTCGCGGGACGTCGAGCACCCCGACCGGGCGCTCGCGCGCCGCTGGCACCGGCTGCGTGCGGACCTCGCCCGGCAGGGCGCGGACGCGGCGCTGCTCGGCGCGCTGGAGGACGCGGTGGGCTCGGACGCCGGGGTGCCGGGGAGCCACGGCCAGGCGGTCTTCGCCGCCGGCGGCGCCCTGGTCCTGGACGGCGAGCTGCCCCGGCCGCCCGCCCGCGACTCGGCGGTGTACGGCCCGCTGCCCGACGCCATGCCACTGGTGGCCCAGCACCTGCCGGAGATCCCGTACCTGGCGGTGGTGGTCCACTACGGCGGGCCCCCGACGGCCACCGCGCACGGCTGGGTGACCATGGAGGCCGAGGCCGGCAGCTGGCCCGCCTCCTCCGTCGAGCCCGGCCCGCGGCTGCACCACCACGTGCGGGTGTCGGACTGGCACCACAGCTCCGTGCGCCTGGGCCACGCCCTGGACGACCGGGCCCGCCGGGCCCACGCGGACCTGGTCGTGGTCGCCGGGGACGAGTGGGCGGGCAACGTCCTGGTCCGCCGGCTGCCGCACGCCCTCCGCGACAAGGTCGTACGGGCCCGCGGCCCCACCCCCACCGACACCGGGCGCGCCCTGTTGGAGCCACAGCTCCGCACCCTGCTCCAGGGCCGGCTGGCCGGCCACGACCGGGACCTGGTGAACGTCTTCATCGGGCGCCGCGCCCTCGGCGGCCCGGCCACGGAGGGCCTCGCCGACACCGTGGCCGCCCTCCAGCGCGGCCAGGTGGAGGCCCTGCTGCTGAACCGCCCGCCGCCGCCCTCGCTCCGCCTGTGGACCGGCCCGCGCGCGACCGAGGTCGCGCTCGCGGAGGCCGACCTGCACGCCTTCGGCGTCCGGGCGCCGCACGAGGAACCGGCCGACGAGGCGCTCGTACGCGCCCTGGTCGGGACGCGCGCCGAGCTCACCGTCGTCCCGGAGGCCGTGCTCCCCCTCGACGGCGGCGTCGGCGCCCTGCTCCGGTACTCCGACTCAGGGCGTATCTGGTACGACGGCCCCGCCTCCCTGACCCGGCGGGGCTAGGGGATGTCTTGTCGGTCAGGCCGGATCGGCGAGCGGCGTCCGGGGCCGTGCATCGCACGGCGGACGAAGGGGTCCACGTAGTGGCGGGGCACCCCCAGTGGTAGCGGGGGGGACGTCGGCGATCGAGGACAACGCGGCGAGGCGCGGCACCGGGCGCCGGGAGCCCGGCATGACCGGCAAGACGCCCCCTAGATGTGTTGTCCGGGCAGGTTGGTGCCGCGGCTGGCGGGTGTTTGGCCGCCGATCCCGGTATGGGGTCGGTGGTAGTTGTACCAGTGCAGCCAGTCG